>JBHEOV010000122.1:501-4462 GCA_046260625.1 Halanaerobium sp.
CCAGAATTTCTACTACTTTTTTGGCAATAGCAGGCGAAGATGTAATTCCAGGTGAATCAATTCCTGCTGCCTGAATAAAACCTTTAACTTCACTCTCTTCAATTATAAAATCTCCTCTGGTGCTTTTGGGTCTTAAACCGGCAAAGGTCCTGAGCATCCTGTTTGTATCAAAATCAGGTATTGATCTGCGAGCCTGATCTATAATATATTTTATTTCTTTAAAGGTGGTGCTGACATCATATTTTTTATCTATTTCTTCAGCATTAGGACCGATCATAAAATTACCGTGAGTTGTTGTAGTTGTCACAACTCCCTTTGTTTTTGGATTGGGAGCCTGAAAAATAACTGAATTAACCAGATGAGCCTGACTTTTGCTAAAGACTACATATTCACCCCGCATTGGATAAATTTCAAAATCAGCAGCATCCAGCATCGAAGCAATCTGATCGGCATAGATTCCAGCTGCATTGACAACAAAGCGGCTTTTAATTTTTTCTTTCACAGTTCCTATTTCAAAATTATCCTTAATTTTTTCAATATTTATAACTTCTGATTCCAGTTTTAAATCGACTCCATTATCTACAGCATTTTCAGCCAAAGCAATTGTCAATTCATAGGGTGAAGTAACACCTATACTCCTACAGTAAAAGGCCGCCTGAGCCTCATCACTGACATTAGGTTCAATTTCTTTAATTTCGTCACCATAGAGAATTTCTATTTCTGCCTCAGGCTGTCCCACTTTTAAGGCGTTTTCATATATTTTTTCCAGCGTTTTTTGATCCTCATCATCAAAGGCAAGCACCAGTCCTCCGGTGTTTTCAAAACCAAAATTAAGCTCTGACTCCAGCTTTTGATACATCGAATTCCCCTGGATACAGAGTTCCCCCTTTAAAGTCCCGGCCTTAGCTACATAACCTCCGTGAACAATTCCGGTATTTGCCTTGGAGGCTCCTGTTGAAACATCTGATTCTTTTTCGATTAAGGCTACCGAAAGATCATATTTAGCTAACTCCCTGGCAATTGCCGAACCCACAACACCGGCTCCTATAATACTAACATCATACATTAAATTAACCTCCCTTAAACTTTATTAATTTGACTATATTAAAGATTTTGACAATTTATTATTAATAATATCACCCAGCTTAAATTAACTGCAAAAAATAAACTCCTGATTTTAAAAAGGAGTTTAAGACATTATTTAACTTAAATTATAAGCCTATATCATATTTATTGGCTTTTCTATAGAAAGTAGAACGGCTAACTCCAAGTTTTTTTGCAGCTTCAGTAACAGTCCTGCTTTGATCCAGGCATTTTTTTACCATTATAATTTCCAATTCTTCCAGCTCAACCAGAGGAAAGTTTAATGATTCCAGCTTCTTTATTTGCTGGTCCTTAACAGAGTTACTTTTTAACTCTGCCGTCAGGTTTTCAACTTTTATCACACCATTTTTGGATAAGAGTACAGCCCGCTCAATTACATTCTGAAGTTCGCGCACATTACCGGGCCAGCTATAATTTTTCAAGAGCTCAAAAACCTTATCTTCAACACTGTAAATTCTTTTATCACCACGCTGATTTAAAACAGCAATAAAATGTTTTACCAGTTTTTCAATATCAGTCAGCCTTTTTCTCAGCGGTGGCATCTCAATAGTGACAGTATTTAATCTAAAAAATAAATCTTTTCTAAAGTTACCTTTTTTAACTTCTTCTTCTAGTTTCTTATTAGTCGAAGCTAAAACTCTGACATCAACATTTATGGGCTCCATGCCGCCAATTCTATTAATCTCTTTTTCCTGGAGCACCCTTAATAAACTTGCCTGCATATTGAGCGGCATCTCACCTATTTCATCTAAAAGCAGAGTCCCACCAGATGCCAGTTCAAATTTTCCGGGTCTCCCCTTCTGATTTGCACCGGTAAAACTTCCACCTTCATAACCAAAAAGTTCACTTTCTAAAAGGCTCTGGGGAATAGCAGCACAGTTAATACTTAAAAAGACCTGATCGGCACGCCGTCCACAGTTATGAATAGCCTGTGCCATCATTTCTTTTCCGGTTCCACTTTCACCTTCAATTAAAACTGCTGCCTGACTGTCACTAATCATTTTCCCAAGCTCGATTACCTCTTTGATATCTGGATGATCACCAATAATATCTGCAAATTCAAATCTTGCTTCAGATCCAGCCAGCCGGTTTACCATTTTTTTAACTGACTTCATCTTTCTTAAAACAATTATAAAACCATCTGGAATACCGCTGTTGCTTAAGAGCATTCGAGTCGAGATATTAAAATAAATTTTTTCCTGATTTTTATGAATAGCTATTTCCTCATCATTAAATATCTTATGGTCAGTCAGCATTTTTTCTATATTTTTTTGCTCACCTAAAACTCTTTTAATATCTTTACCCACAGCTTCTTTTCTATTGATACCAAGCATCCTGGAAGCAGCCTGATTAATCAGAATTATACTTCCATATTTATTAATAGAAATCAAGCCCTCAGACATCGAGTTAAGAACTGCAGTTGAAAATTTATGTGCCTTTTTTAATTCCTTATTTTTGGCAGCTAAAGAAAATTGATGTTCTATAGATTTAGCAGCTGCATCAACCATCCCTAGTGTATGCAGGTGAGCATTTTTATAATAACCGGACATGTTTAAGACACCAATTATTTTTCCATTTTGATCATGAATTGGAGCAGCAGAACAGGTCCAGGCATGGTGTTTTTTACAGTAATGTTCAGAACCAACAACCTGAAGAGTTTTATCAATTTTAAGGGCTGTACCAATAGCATTTGTACCAACCTGTTCTTCTGACCAGTTTGCTCCTGGTAAAAAATTTAATTTTTCAGCTTCTTTATATATCTCACCCTCACCTGCAGTTTCCATAATCATTCCCTGCTGATCAGTTAAAACTACGACAAAATTAGACTCTTTTACTATTTTAGCCAGTTCTCTCATAAAGGGCTCTGTAATCTCAATTAAAACTTTATTTGCCTTTCTCAGCCGCTTTAAAAAACTGTCATTCCTAATTTCTCCCCGACCATTGTAGGGATCTACATTAAATTTCTTACACCTCTGCCATGAATTATAAATTACTTCTCTGATCTGACTGTCTTGAAGCTCATTATTTTCTACAAACTGCTGCCATTGTTTTTCAATCACTTTATTTTTATTAGTCATCCTTCTCACCTTCTTAATTTATTAAAAAATCTACTCTGGATATTTTTAATAAAGTAATTATTGATAATTATTAGTCACTGCTGTATATTTTTTTATATTCTTTTTTGTTCTTATTTTGCCTAAACTGATAAATTGCTTCCACTAGAATATTATTTTCCTCAAACAAATTTATTAGCTCTTTTAGTTCAGACCTCACAGTTATTGCAGAACCACAGTCTGAAGAAATCTCAGGTGGTACAGCTGCCATCCTGTAATCATATTGCTTATTAGAGAATATTCTCTCGGCCTTAATTGAATGATGTGTTGATTTAAATAATATTAATTTAGCTTCCTCTTTTTTATTTAATCCTATTTCCTTATTTAATTCCATTCTATTTTAACTCCCTTTTTACCTTTAACAGCCTTTGCAATTACTGCAACATCCAGACCTTCAGCATAAAGATCGATCAGCAAATCAGAAGCTGCTTTTTCTGCAACTGAAATTAAAAGCCCACCTGAAGTCTGGGGATCATACATTAAGTCGTAAAGTGTCTGATCTCTTTTACCTATTTCACTGACAAATTCCTCATAGTTATCTCTATTCTTATAAGCACCTGCAGGTAAGAGGCCTGTCTCGGCAAAATCTCTTACTCCCTCAAAGATAGGGATTTCTGCAGCTTCAATCTGAATTTCTAAACTGCTGTTTTCCGACATTTCTAAAAGATGTCCAATCAAACCAAAGCCAGTTACATCTGTACAGGCATTGACCTGATACTGACCAAAATACTTTAAAGCAGTAT
>JBHEOV010000122.1:4472-4783 GCA_046260625.1 Halanaerobium sp.
TTAACATTGATTTTACAGCCGGATTACTTTCATCAGCTTTTGTAAAACCAGCCTTAATTGCGGAAATCATAACTCCTGTTCCCAGAGGCTTGGTTAAAATAATCAGATCATTTTCTTTAATACCGGAATTACTCAACAGAGCGTCTGGATTAACTGTGCCGGTAACAGAAAGACCATATTTAGGTTCTTCATCTATCACAGTGTGGCCGCCACATAGACTGGCCCCAGCTTCCTTTACTTTATCAGCACCTCCCTGCAGAATCTGAGATAAAATTTCTTCTTCTAAACAGGAGGGAAAACCAACTATATTC
>JBHEOV010000123.1:0-4711 GCA_046260625.1 Halanaerobium sp.
GGGCGGCTCTGCTTGCTGTTAGTGTCGGAATTAAAGATAAAGAGCATGTGGGTATCCAGCTTTTAATCAGAAAGTTCCCACCTCCAGTGACTAAAATCATTACTGCTGTTGTTTATATAATTACTCTTATCTTTTTATATATCTTAACTACTAAAGGTTATCAGGTCGCAGTTAAGGGGCAGCGTCAGATTGCTCTTGCTCTAAATATCTCAATGTACTGGCCTTTAATGAGTATTCCGGTTTCCGGGGCACTGGCAATTATTCAGCAGTTAATCCAGCTGATAATGATCTTTAAGCCTGGAATCAAGGTTTCCGAAATTTTGGGAGCAACTGAAGTCGATGAAGCTCTAAGAGAAGTCAAGGCAGTACAGGTAGAACCTGAAAAGGGGCGGGAGTGATAAATATGATGGGAACTATTGCTATTACATTTTTAGTTTTATTGTTTGCCGGAATGCCGATCGGTTTTACAATCGGAAGTGTGGCTTTATTTGCTATTTATCAGATGGATATGACGGTAATGTTTAATATGGTACCTCAGAGATTTTTTGCAGGACTTGATATGTTTACTCTAATGGCTATGCCCTTTTTTATTCTGGCCGGACAGATAATGAATAAATCGGGGATTACTCACCGTCTGGTTAACTTTGCTAATGTATTAGTTGGCCATCTGCGTGGCGGCTTAGCTCATGCAAATATTATAGCCAGCATCTTTTTTGCCGGAATGACCGGTGCTGCAGTTTCTGATACAGCAGCAATTGGTACAATGTTAATTCCAGCAATGGTTGAAGATGGTTATGACAAAGATTTTAGTGCAGCAGTGACAGCAGCCTCTTCCATAATTGGTCCAACAATTCCTCCCAGCAATATGATGGTTATCTATGGATCACTGATGGGAGTTTCAATTGCAGGATTATTTGCAGCTGGTTTTATACCAGGTTTGCTGCTTGGTGGAATGTTGATGCTTTTAGCCGGTTATATTTCTAAAAAAAGAGGTTATCCAAAAAAGGAAAGACGCTCGACTATTAAAGAAATGATTGTAGCTTTCTGGGATGCAATTTTAGCACTTTTAATGCCGGTTATTATACTCGGTGGAATTTTATCTGGAGTTTTTACCCCGACAGAGGCAGCTGCTATTGCTGTAGCCTATGCATTTTTAGTCGGTAAATTTGTATTTAAATCATTAAAACTTAAGGATATCCCGGAACTTTTAGAACAGACAGCAAGGACTACCGGTGTAGTATTTTTAATTATTGCAGCTGCTTCAATTCTGGGCTGGATTTTAGCTTCAGAGCGAGTTCCAGAACAGATTGCAGCTATGTTTTTAGAGATCAGCAATAATAAATATGTCATTTTACTTTTAATCAACTTATTGATGCTCGTTGTAGGAATGTTTATGGATATTGCAGCAGCGCTAGTAATTTTGGGGCCGATTTTACATCCTCTAGCAGTGAGTATAGGTGTACCTTCAATTCAATTTGGGATTATTATGGTCTTATCTTTAAATGTGGCCTTGATGACTCCACCGGTTGGGGCCTGCCTTTTTGTTGTTAGTGGGATAACCAAACTTTCGCTGGAGCAGATATCAAAGGCGATCTGGCCCTTTATTGTGGTCGAGATTATAACGCTTTTTGCAATTACCTTTATTGAACCAATTTCAATGTTTCTGCCAAGATTATTAGGTTTTTGATCCGCGTAAAATTCAATATTAATTATCTAAAAAACGAATACTGCAGCTGGTTTAAGTGCCTGTCATTTTTCAATCAAGAAATCATTTAAACTACTACTGCAGTTTTTTTATGAATACAGTTTTCTAAAAATTTAGAATAATCAGGAGGTGTATACGGCTATAATAATAGTAAATATCAGTATTCTGCTAGATTTAAGAAGGTATTTTTATTTTTTAGTATAATATAATATTTAAGAAGAAAAAAAAGGAGAGATTCTATGAAGAAGAGTAGTGCGGAGCAGGAAGATTTTGTTGAAGAGGAACCTTTTTACGGTTTAGAAGAAAAACCACCTTTAGGAGAAACACTTTTATTAGGTTTACAGCATATGCTGGCTATGTTTGTGGGAATTATAACTCCACCTCTGATTATCGCTGGAGTTGCCGGCTTAAATGCAGCAGAAACTGGATTTTTTGTCAGTATGGCTTTAATGGTTTCGGGGGTAACAACATATATGCAGGTAACAAAGGTAGGACCTGTAGGTTCAGGTTTACTGGCTGTTCATGGTACTTCCTTTACCTTTGTGCCGATGGCAATTGCAGCTGCCAGTGAGGGTGGATTACCTTTAGTAATCGGGATGGGGCTTGCCACTTCCCCGGTTGAGATGATTTTGAGCAGATTTATCAGACAGACCAAAAAAATATTTCCACCTGTGGTAACCGGAACAGTTGTAATGTTAATTGGACTTGGTCTGATGGAAGTCGGTATTACAGATTTTGGTGGTGGGGCAAATGCTCAAAATTTTGGTGCACCTCAGAATCTAATTCTCGGTCTTTTTGTTTTAACTATTATTATTATTGCTAATCGTTTCGGTAAGGGTTTAATTAAGGTAGGAGCTATAGCTATTGGCTTAATTGTCGGCTATCTTGTTTCCATTCCTTTAGGATTGATCGATCTAACCGAGGTAGCAAATGCGGGCTGGGTAACAATTCCAAGACCATTTAAATACGGAATATCTTTTCAGTGGAGTCATCTACTGCCCTGGGTGATGGCCTATATTATTACTACTGTAGAATCAATAGGTGATCTAACAGCTGTGGCAGAAGTTTCAGGAGAAGATGTTACCGGTGAAAAGCATATAGAAAGACTGAGTGGTGGAATAATGGCTGATGGAGTGGGAAGTGCCATTGCAGCTGTTTTTAACTCACTGCCAAATTCAACTTTCAGTCAGAATATAGGCGTTATTCAGCTTACAAAAGTAGGAAGTAAGGTAGTAGGAATAGCGGTGGCAGGTATTTTATTTTTACTCGGTCTGGTTCCTAAAATTGGTGCTTTAGTAAGTGTAATGCCCAACCCTGTTTTAGGTGGAGCAACAATTGCACTTTTCGGTATGGTTGCTACCTCAGGCATGAAAATTGTAACCAAAGGTGGACTGACTGACAGAAAAATATTTATTCTTTCAATATCCTTAAGTTTTGGCCTCGGTGTTACTTTTAGACCCGATGTTGTGGCTCAGCTGCCAGAACTTATTTCTACAGTTTTATCCTCCGGGATTACAGTTGGAGCGATAATTGCTATTGGTTTAAATTTATTACTTCCACATAAAAATGAGAAAAAAATCTGTTAATTATCAGAGAAATTACAATAAAAATCTGTTAATTTTCAATATTTTGTTATATAATAATAAGTAAGAATTAAATATTCAAACTAACTTTATGGACTTTCTCCATTTTAACATTTCTCTCAACTAAAATTGAGAAAAATGCCCTGATATTCTTAATTTACAGCTCCAGAACTGTAGTGGAAAATTGTTTAATCTGGATCCTGTTATTAATTAAGAATAGAAGCCGGCAAAAATGGAGAAAGTCCATTTGTTTAGAGGGGAAGTAATTTTTTACTAAAATTTTTTCTTAATTTATTAATTGATATAATTCTTCAAAAAAAATTAGACAGCAGCTGGGCAGTATAAATTTTATTTATTTTAATTATGGAGGTGCAGTAATGGCTTTTAAACATGTTAATCAGGGTGTCAAAAGAGTTGACGCCTACGAAAAAGTTACCGGAAAAGCCAAATTTGGAGCAGATATGGAATTTGCAAATATGCTCTATGCTAAAGTTTTAAGAACTGAATATCCGCATGCTAAAATTTTAGAAATTGAGACTTCTGAGGCGGAAAAGATGCCGGGAGTAAAAGGTGTATATACAGCTAAGGATATTCCCAATAATCTTTTTGGAGTTATTGTTCAGGATCAGCAGGTGCTGGCAGAGAAAAAAGTATTGCTGGCTGGAGATGGAGTGGCAATGGCCGTGGCTGAAACTGAAGCTCAGGCGGCAGCAGCTTTAGAAAAGATTGAAGTTGAATATGAGGAGCTGGAGGGGATTTTTGATCCGCTGGAAGCTCGTAAGGAAGGTGCCTTAAAATTACATCCGGAAAAAGATGATAATCAGGTGATTCACCATCCTCTGCGTAAGGGTGATGTGGAAAAAGGCTTTGCAGAAGCAGAGGTGATTTTAGAAAGAGAATATAAAACTCAATTTATAGAGCATTCATATTTAGAGCCGGAGGCAGTTGTGGTTGTTCCACATGAGGATAATCATCTGGTTTCAGTTTACGGCTCGATTCAAAATCCCTATGCAACTCGGAATGCAGTTTCGTCTGTCCTGGGAGTAGAGCTGGCTGAGGTCAGAGTTATTCAAAATCATATTGGTGGTTCATTTGGCGGTAAAGATGAGGTTGTTTCGGCAATGGCTGCTCGGGCAGCGGTAATGGCTTTAAAAACCGGGAGACCGGTCAAAATGGTCAATAGCCGTGAAGAATCATTTACCGAAAGCTATAAGCGGCATCCCTATCATTTAAGCTATAAAATTGGAGCCACTAAAGAGGGTAAGCTGACTGCAATGGAAATTGAAGCAGTTGCTGACAGCGGCGGCTATGCCTGTCAGACACCTTTTGTAACCTGGCGCAGTGTGGTCCAGGCGACAGGTCCCTATGAAGTGGAAAATGTTAAAACTGATACTTATGGTTATTATACCAATAACCCCTATAC
>JBHEOV010000124.1:0-4168 GCA_046260625.1 Halanaerobium sp.
CCTCTAAAGTTGCTTCCGGAGTAATATCTCTTTCGGCAAAGCCAGTGCCTCCAGTTGTCAGAATTAAATCAGCCTTTTTTTGATCAGCAATTTTAATTAGAGATTCCTTAATTTCCTCTTTTTCATCAGCAATTATTTCTTCATATACAATTTTCGCACCAATATTTTCCATCATTTCTTTAAGTACAGGCCCGCTTAAATCTTTCCTTTCACCCCGGGAGCCCTTATCACTAATTGTTAGAACCGCTGTTTTGATAATGAAATTATTATTCTCTGCGCTCATAAATCCCACTCTTTCCTCCGGCTTTATAAAGCAATTTTATTTTTCCAATCTCCATTGAGCGATCAACTGCTTTAGCCATATCATAAATTGTAAGAGCTGCTAAATTGACTGCTGTTAAAGCTTCCATTTCGACTCCTGTCTGGCCGCTATTTTTTACTTCTGCTTTAATTTCAATCTTATCTTCAAAATCAAGATCAAAATCAACTTTAATACTGCTTAAAAGTAAAGGATGACACATCGGGATTAAATTTGAAGTCTTTTTAGCACCCATAATTCCTGCAATTCTTGCAGTTTCAATTACTGCTCCTTTTTTAATATCCCCAACTTTTATCATCTTTAGAGTTTCTGGCTGCATTTTAATTTCACCAACTGCCCTGGCAGTACGCTGGGTAATTTCTTTTTCCGAAACATCTACCATCTTAACTTTTCCATCCTGATCTATATGAGAAAATTCTTTTTCCATTTTATTTTTAGCCTCCGATTTGCGACATATTTCTGCTGTAATTCTGCTGCTCAAAGTTTAAGTCATGACAGGCAGGTTTAATTTCTAGTGCCTTTTTGTAAGCAGCTTTAATTTCATTTTCACTGATTCCAGAGATTTTCACTTCCTGATTACCTGCCAGACAGGGTTTAAACTTGCCATCTGCAGTCAGGCGCAGTCTGTTGCAGCTGCTGCAGAAATGTTCACTTAGGGCTGAGATAAATCCAATTGTACCCTCTGCTCCTTCAATTTTAAAATAAGTGGCTGGACCATTACCCTTGCTGACTGCTGGTAAAAGCTCATATTTTTTCTGGATTAAATCTTTTATTTCGCTGCTGCTGATAAATTTTTCTGCTTCAGCTTCTCCGCCCAGCGGCATATATTCTATAAATCTGATACTTAATTTTTGCTTTCGGCTCATTTCTACAAAATCAAATAATTCATCATCATTAATCCCTTTCATAACTACTACATTTAACTTGACTGGATCCAGTTTCGCCTCCAGAGCCGCCCTGATTCCATTTAAAACCTCAGCCAGATTATCTCTTCTGGTAATTTTTTTAAATTTTGCAGGATCAAGGGTATCAAGGCTGATGTTTATCCTATCTAATCCTGATTCTTTTAATTTTTTTGCTTTTTTAGAAAGCAGCACTGCATTTGAAGTCATAGAAATATCCTCTAAATCCAGTTTTTTTAGATTTGAAATAAAATCTTCAACTCCCAGCCTGACTAGTGGCTCACCACCTGTAATTCTGACTTTTTTGATTCCAAGTTTGATTCCTGTTTTAACAATTTTTAAAATATCTTCATAGCTTAAAATTTCCTGATGAGCTTTGTTTTCTACTCCCTCTGCCGGCATACAGTAGCGGCAGCGCAGATTACAGCGGTCAGTGATTGAAATTCTTAAATAATCAATGGTTCTACCCAGATGATCCTTTAGTTTCTGCATTTTTTTAGCCTCCAGTTATAAATCCAGAATTTTAATTTTTCCTGTATTACGGCATTGATAACCACCCAGTTTTTCAATTTTATTTTTTATTTCTTCCTGGTTAAGCAGTTCAATTAAATTTTGGATACGGGAATCAGCTAAGATTTCTTCCTTAAATATTAGCTCATATTTTTCTTCTGCCAGCGGCATAAAATCAACTTCCATAACTTCTGCTGCAGCTCGAATACCTAAGGCCGCATCGGCTGAACCTCTGCCCACTGCTGCCGCTGCTGCAATATGAGTAAATTCTTCTTTTTCATAACCTGCAATCTGAGCTGGAGCAATGTTGTTTTGAGCAAGTAAGTAGTCAAATAAAACTCTGGTTCCTGCTCCCCGCTGTCGATTAATATAATTGATATCTTCTTTTATTAAATCATTAATTTCTTTTATATTTTTAGGATTTCCCTTTTTAAGGTAAAGCCCCTGTTCTCGCTGAACTAAGTTAAGTACTACCAGTTTTTCACCTTTAAAAAATCGTTTTAAATGAGCTGTGTTATATTCACCGGTCTCTGGATCAAGCAGATGTGCTCCTGCAATTTGAGATTCTCCCCGCCTGAGAGCAGTCAGTCCGGCCATTGAGCCAACAGTCTGCAGTTTTAAATCAAAATTATAATTTTTTTGACGGAGCTGATTTCTAATCAAATCAAGACTCAGATCATGACTTCCGATTAAAAGTAAGTTGTTCTTAATTTTATTTCTTTCATTTAATAAAATTACAGGGGCTCTATCACCAGGATGCAGCCCTTCCTTATTTTCAGCTATCCTCATAATTCCATCAGCCTTAACTATTGATTCCATTGCTGATGAACCTCTTTTTAAAGGTACAGCTGTATATTGATTATCAGAGTTGACAGTTAAATTTACTCTTAAAAATTCCTCTAAACCGATATCTGAGGGCACTTTTCTTTTTAGCTCAGCTTCGATTTGATTAAACTCAGGTGCCTGAACTCCCTGCAGCTGATAAACTAATTCGCGAATAAACAATTGATTATCAAGCCAGGCAGAAAGTGGATAACCGGGCAGTCCAAAAACAGGCTTTTCCTCTATCTCAGCAGCAATCAGGGGCTTACCGGGCATAATATTTACACCGTGAAATAAAATATTACCTCTATCTTTAAGAATATCTATTGTATAATCACCTCTGCCGGCTGAAGAACCTGATAAAATAATCACCATTTGACTCTCTTTTAAAGCTTTTTTAAATCTTTCTGCTATTAATTTTCTTTGATCAGGAATAATCTCAGTAATTTTAACCTCTGCTCCCCATTTTTTGAGAGCTGCCCTGACCATCTGTGAATTAAATTCTACTAATTCTCCTTTTTTAGGAGTCTCTTCTGCAGTGATCAGCTCATCACCTGTAGGAATAATTGTCACCAGCGGTTTTTTATAAACTTCAACCTCTGTTATCCCCGCCTCCAGCAGAGCACCTAAATCATAATCCTTAAGCTGATGAGATGCAGTAACTAAGAGATTGCCCTTAACTGCACTCTCACCAATTGAGCGAATATGATTCCAGGGAGGAACTCCTTTTTCTATAGAATAAGTCTCATCATCAATCTGATTTACCTCTTCAATTTTGATAACCGCGTTAAACTGTTCCGGAATTGGATCACCTGTATCTACCGGATAAGCATCTTTTCCAATTTCTAAGTCAACTGGAGCTCTTTCGCTGGCTCCAGCTGTTGTCTGAGCCTTAACTGCTATCCCATCCATTGCCGAAGCATAATAGTCAGGGGCTGAACGTTTGGCTTTAACTCCTTTAACAGTGATTCTGCCCTCTGCCTCTGAAGTTTTAATTATCTCGCTTTCTATTTTGAAATCTTTAAAATTATTTTTCAACTTATTTAAAGCATCAGCCAGTGATATCTTATCTAAGTATTTTTTTACCATAGTCTGATTCCTTTCTATTATCTATTTTTGTTCTAATAATTATCCTTTGATCAACAAATTATTCAATTAAAGTTAATTCAACAATTTCGCCTTTTTCTTTTCCTTCTTGAGTTCTTGGAACCTTAAGCACAGCATCACCATAAGCTAAATTTGTAATTAAACTTGATTTACCCAGCAGCGGCTCTGCCATTAATTTATCATTTTCTTTAAAAATTCTAACCGGTATATATTCTTCTCTTCCTTTATCTGAGACAAGACTCCTTGTCAGCTCAGCTTTAATCGGATATTTATTATTTGAAGATCCAATTTCAGCTGCCTCTTTTTCTCCATTTAAAACCCTCACAATTTCGGCAACTAAAACATTGGTGACTGTCCAGGCAGATGCTGGATGACCGGGAAGACCGATCACTATTGTCCCCTCAATAATTGCTAAAATTGTTGGTTTGCCAGGCTTAATTGCCAGACCATGCAGCAGCACTCCCGGCTCTCCTAAAGAATTGAGTAAATCAATTGTCATATCTTTGAT
>JBHEOV010000124.1:4178-4701 GCA_046260625.1 Halanaerobium sp.
CAGCTCCCTTAAATTCTGTAATTCCGAGTCCAGCCAGAGCCCCAATATCTCGGGCCATCATTTTATGACCTTTTTTAAAAAGTAATTCACCGGCAGCAATATCTTCTGCTTTTTGAACCAGATTTTCTCCTGCAGCCAGTGCTCTAAAACTTTCAATTGTATTATCCTCGATTTTTTCTGTATCCTCAATCATCAAAACGGAATCTGCTCCTGCTGGCAGCATTCCTCCAGTCGGAATGGCTGCAGCCTCTCCAGTTTTCAGCTTCAGCTCAGTAGCTGCACCCATTTCTATGCTGCCGATTAACTCAAAATAGGTGGGCATAGCAGCTGAAGCCCCTGCTGTATCAGCCGCTTTAACTGCATAACCATCAACAGTAGAACGGCTAAAAGGAGGTAGATCGACCGGTGAATATAGATCTTCAGCCAGAATTCTACCTAAAGCAGTATCTAAATTTAATTTCTCTGTACTTATAACTTTATCTTTTAAAAAAGATTTGATCTCATCCCAGAATTTTTCTGGTGA
>JBHEOV010000125.1:0-4589 GCA_046260625.1 Halanaerobium sp.
TTTTTGGCACTTTGATAATCCTCTTTTAATTTTATTTGAGCCAGTTTTTTTGTTTCTTCTTTAAGAATAGTTTTTATCTTTCTCCAGCTACTGCTGTCTAAAGCTTCAAAAATATGCTCTGAACTTTTTTCAAGCTGGGCCATTCCCTTTTCTTTAGCCTGAGCAAGGGCTAAAATTGAACTCTCAATTTCAGTCAGCACATCAGCAATTATTACAGCCTGCCAGGCCCGCATTATAAATTTTCTACCCAGACCTGCATAACCGTTATCAGCACTTAAGCTCAGGACGGCTGTGTTTTCTATTTTTTTAGCTTTAATTAGATCATTAAGCAGCACATTGTACTGCCCAAAACGGCAGGGTCCGGAAGCTTCTGCCATAAAATAAGCCAGTATTTCCTCCTGATTTTCTCTCTGCTCCAGATAATTAAGCATTGTTCCCAGAGTAAGTTGAAATGGTAGACACTCCTTGGAACTGGAATTGGCCTTAGCTTTTTTCAATTCAGCTTCTCCGGGAGGTGGAGCGGCCTCAGCCTTAATTCCACTGTATCTAAAGCCGGAGACAACCGCTCTGCTTGCTCTGCCTCCCATGGAGGGTACTAAAACTTTTAGATTTTGATCAGTCAGGGAATGGCTTTTACCCCGGGAATCAATCACCTTTAAAGAATCATTATATTTTATTTCTGCCTTCTGATATTGATTTTTCTCTGCTGCTGGAATCCCTTCATTTTTTTGAAGTTTCCGGTAGCTGTCTACAACATCCAGAAAAGCTTCGATTCTGGTATTTAAACCTGCATCAGCTGTATGACTGTCCAGCTCAAGAGTCAGAGAAGGTTTACTTCCATTTTGGCTGCGGAAATAATTAATCAGAAAAGAATCAGGCCCACAGCTGAAATTTGTAATATAGGCAGCAAATAAACTTGGATGTTCACTTACCAGTTCTGCCCCTTTCATAATCAGCTGACCCATTGACCAGTACATCTTTTTTGAAACTGTTCTATCTTCAAGATCCAGCATATCATAGGGAATAACTATTTCTCCTCGCGAAGCAAATTTATGGGGAATACCCATATTTGCCTCTGAGACAAAAGCATTATAGGGGCGGCCAAATAAAACAACTGCTTTTTGTTCCGGGTTTTCAGCCAGATATTTAATAAGCTCTCTCCCTTTTTCTTTAAGCTCATCTTTAAAGAGCTGCTGGTATTTAACTGCTTTCTGATAGGCAGCTTTTCCCTCAGCTTTTGATAAACCAAGTTTTAGAGCAATCTCTATAAATTTATTTTCTACAGCAGAAAATCCATTTTTAAAATCAATTACTGGAGAAAAAACATTATCTGCTTTTAACTCCGGCCAGGCAGCTGCTAAATAATATGGTTCAGCCTGGGCCATCGGACAGAGCATACTCTCATCTGCACCATTTTCAACATACAGGCCCCTGACATGTGGTAGAAAAATATAATCAGTTTCGTAATTTTTGAGCAGATCATGAATATAACCGTGGCTTAAGCCCACGGGATGACAGAAAGCAGCAGCCTGATTTTGAAGTCCTTTTTCATCAATATTTTGCGGCAGAACTACCTGATAGCCGAGCTCAGCAAAAAACTTTGAGTAAAGAGGAAGCAGAGTGTTGACTGTCAGTGAGCGGTTAATACCAATTCTACCTCTGATCTTATCTGGCTCCACTTCTGCAAAGTATTTTTGGTAAACCATCTTTTCTCTTTTTCTGACATAGTCCAGTTTTTTGACATCATAATTTAAATCATGACTGAGGTTGACATATTTATTACAGGCACCACCAAAAGGATATTTTTCACCTTTAATTTCCATTAGATTGATCTCACACCTGCGGTCACAATCTTCTTCTCCTCCCTGACAGATAAAGGATTTATGATATTTAATTTTCCGCTCTGCCAGTTCTTTGAGCTTAAAACTTTTTTCTTCTGTCAAACCCAGCTTTAAATTCTGTTTTACAAGTAGTGCTTCACCATAAGCTCCCATCAAACCAGGTTCAGGTGGCACAATGATTTCTTTACCAGTTAAAGCGGCCATGGCAATCGGTACTGCTTTATTATAGCAGACACCTCCCTGCATAAATATCTTTTCTCCCACTGCCCGATTTCCCTTGACTCTGTTTGTATAATTAAGACAGATAGAATATACCAGACCCGCACAGATATCAGCTACCCCAATTCCTTCCTGAATCGCACTTTTGATATCACTGCTAATAAAAGCCGAGCACTGATCATTAAAATTGGGAGGATTTTCTCCCCTCATTGCAATTTCTTCTATATCATCTACTTTAATATTAAATGATTCTGCCGCCGCTTCTTCTAAAAAAGACCCTGTACCTGCAGAACAGGCCTCATTCATTGCATAATCAGTGGGTACTTCATTAATTAAATAGGTGTATTTGGCATCCTGACCCCCGATTTCAAATATGGTTTCTACCTCACTGTCAAAATAGACTGCAGCTCTGGCATGAGCCATAATTTCATTATGAATAGATTCTGTCAGCGCATGTAAGCCAACAATCTGTCTGCCGGAACCGGTTACCCCGAGGCCGACAATTTCTATTTCTTTATCTCCAATTTTAGTTAAAAGTTTAGTATAGCATTCCTTAGCTGCTCCCACCGGATCTCCACCTGTCCGCAGATAAACTGAGGCCAGTACTGCATCATCATTTTTCCTCATAATTACTGCTTTTGTCGTAGTTGAACCCACATCAATTCCTAATATACAGCAGTCATTCTGCTCTGGATTTCCTTTTTCCATTTCTCTAAATGTAACCTGATCCCGGAAATCTTTTAAGGGAGCTAAAAATTCAAATGAACTTTTATCCCTGCTGTAAATCTCAGCAGTAGGAAATTTATTACCGTGTTCTTCACCCCAGAGGGCAGTACCCAGGGCCTCAAAACAATCTGCTTCTTGCGGCACAATAACCTGAGGCAGTTTCTGCCTTAAGAAATCAAGCATCACCTTATTTTTACTGCTGCCGCCAACTACCATAATTGATTCTGCTTTAAAATTAGAGAGCAGTTCCATAATTTTATCTGCCATCATCCGACAGAGACCGGCCACTATTTCCCCTTTTTCCTGGCCTTTATTTAAGGCATGTGTACAGTCACTCTTACAGAAAACTGAACATCTTCCTGAAAGTTGATAGGGATTATTAATCTGAGCCACCTGCATAGCTTCTTCCAGACTGATATTCATCCTTTTTAACTGCTGCAGAAAAAATTCTCCTGTACCGGAAGCACATTTGTTGCCGCTATGAACATCAGCTATCCTACCTTTTTCATCAAGTTCATAGACCATAAAAGTTTCTCCCCCGGCACTTACAATGGCTTCCACAGGAGGATATTTATCTTTTATTTCTTGATATGCAAGTTCTGTCGCCTCCGGCTCTGAAATCGAGGGGAATTCTACAAAATCTTTAAATTTACGGCCGGTTACAGCAAAATTATCTTCTGCCTTTAAATTAAAATCAGCCAGCATTTTTTTTAGCGTTTTAGCCGCATTACCTTCATGTGGCAGTGAATTATGCTTTAAAACTTTTAAGTGACCACTATTTCTAGTTGTTTTAACAATTTTTATATTGGAAGCTCCCATACAGATACCTATTGTATCCAAAGTTATCCACTCCTGCTTTTAAAATATTTATATCTCAGAAGATCAATTTTTCTTAATAAAATCACCATTTTTTCTATAATTTCCAATTCAACGGGAAACCTGCTTCTTTCCATTTTTCAAATAACAAAGAATCATCAACATCCCATTCAAAAGACATCAGTTCTAATTCATCTGTTTCTTTATTTCTGTGGCTGAGTGATTCAACAACCTGCATCAGCTCTAATTTAGAAAATAAATTTGATTCTGCTGAAACACTAATGCTCTCAGCTGATCTAAGTTCTTCATAACTTAAATTTTCATCTTTTTTCAAACAGTAATTAGCGATATTTGCAGAATATATTTCTTGCAGAACTGTATCAAAATCAAGATCTGATATTCCACTTATTTCTCGAGCTTTATTTAACAAATCTTTGCCAGCCTTTTCATTTTCATTCCAGAGCGGCTCTCTGCTTTTAAAACAGATATTATAATTTGAACTGACTGCCGCTGCCTTTTTTTGACAGCTGCTGCAGTTATGCCCCTTTGCCTTAGTATGATATTTAAAATCTTCAATCAATTTTTTAGCTGCATTTCCCATAAATATTTTTTCTATATCTTCTTTTTTAAAATGTCTGCTTTCACTTATATTCTTCAATTTAATAACCTCCTGCTATTTTCTGCTGGGTTTAATAGTAATCTTGACCCTCATAAAACAACTGCAAAATATATATATTCTTTTTATTATATTTCTTTATCAGCTGCTGATTTCCTTTAAATAAATTGTAAATAAAAAAAGGACCTATATCTTTTAAATAGAATATATTAAAATAGAAAATACTTTAGTTTCAATTCAGTTTGGAGGGTTAATTTTGCAGAAATGGCGCTTGATTAAAAATACTACTAATAATGCTTTTTATAATATGGCAGTTGATGAGGCAATAATGATTTTACACAGCCAGAATAAAGTTCCTCCCACTCTCCGCT
>JBHEOV010000126.1:0-4578 GCA_046260625.1 Halanaerobium sp.
GCTATTAATTATAATCTGAATGAAAACTATAGAACATTTATCTCCTATTCTGAAGCTTTTAGAGCACCTACTTTTGATGATTTATATGGAGATTATCCAGCTAATCCAGCTTGGTTTTATCCTGGTTTTGAAGGGAATCCAGATCTTAAAGCTGAAGAAAGTGATAATTATGAATTTGGTTTAAAATTTGATTCACTATTGGGAGAGGGAAGCATTAGTTATTTTTATAGAGAAGTAACTAATTTGATTACAAATGATTATAGTGCTTCACCATATACTATGAAAAATGTTGATAATGAATCAGAATTCAAGGGGATTGAACTTAATATTGATAATCAACTTACTAGAAAATTGAGTTCCACCCTTAACTACACTTATTTAGACAGTCAAGATAATAATGGAGATAGGATAGCCGGGAATCCATATCACAATACTAAAATTTCTTTAAATTACAGAAAAGATGAAAAAACTTTTTCTGTTTCCGGAAAATTAATTTCAGATAATATTGATGGAGCTAGTGGAAATCAAATGCCCTCATATTTTACTGTAGATTCAAGTATTAATGTTCCCATAAAAGTAATTAATCAAAAAGTAGATTTAAGGTTCGAAATCAAAAATCTCTTTGACAAAGAATATGAAGTAGTTGACGGCTATCCAATGCCCGGCCGCAACTATATGGTCAATTTAAGTAGTAAATTTTAATTAAAAGTCAAAAGAAAGGATGATGATAATGAAAGATAACAAATTAATATATCTCATTGCCTTCCTCTTATCATTATCCCTTATCTTACTGCTGGAAGCCAGTTCTTTGGGGCTTCTGGCAGAAGATATAAAAATCCACCAAAAAGATAAAGTTGAAATAGAACTATTATTATCTGCTTCTAATAATTTAGGCGAAAGTACTCAGAATGAAGTAGATCAAGAAACTTCAGCTGAAAATGAGCCGCCATCAGAATCAGAAACAGAAGAGGAAGTAGATAAAAATAGTTCAGAACCCAAAAATGAAGAAATTACAGATGTAAAAAATGAAACTGTCAAAAAAGTTGAGTCAGAAGAAAAGATAATTGAACAGGAAAAAGATAACAAAAAAGAAGAAACTGCTTCAGCTGAGGCTCAAGAAACTGAGGAAATTCAAGAAATTGAGGAAAATCAGGAAGTTCAGGAAACTGAAGAAAAAATTATAGAAAAAAAAGATCCACAGGAAAAAGTTAATGCAAAAAATGAGACTAAGGTAGATGGAAAAAATGAACAGCCTCCTGCCTGGCTGCAGAATAATCAGGATGCTCAAAAACTGGAAAAAAGTGAAGAAAAAGTTGCAACAAAAAAAGAACAAAATGATAAATTTGATTTAGAAAGTTATTTAGCTGAATTAGAGGAAGGGGATAATGATTCTAAAATAGATAAAAATCATCCTCCCGATAAAAAGATAGATACTATTAGTTCTGAAAATGATTCTGAAGTCGATAATGAAGAAAGCAAAGCATCAAATAAGAAAAATGTTGAAAATGTAAATCAACAAAACAGTCAAACTGAAGCTGAAAATAAAGTCTATGATTTAAGAAAAGATGCAGATGGAATAAAAAAACCGGGAATAAAAAATTATTCCCAGCCAGAATATCCATCAAATCTAAGAAAAAGAAATAATGAAGGTCAGGTTATAGTATCCTTGAGAATAGATACAGAGGGGAAAATACATGATTTAGAAATAAACGAAAGCTCAGGCTATGAATCATTTGATCAGGCGGCTTTAAATGCTGTTTCAGAATGGAATTTTGAGGCTGCAGAAAAAGATGGAAATAAAGTTGAAGTAATTGTCAATCTCCCAATCCGTTTTGAGTTAAATTAACTGGAGGTAATATTTATGATTACAGAGTTTATCGAAACAGCAGGTGTTGTAAGCTACCCATTACTTTTAGCTGCATTTTTGCTGATTTTTATTATAATCGAAAGAAGCTTAGTTTTTATGATCAATTATAGAAAAATAAATAAGGATCAATATTTAAAAGCTGTCCTTAATTTTAATGAAGATAGTGCAGATAATAATATTCTAAAAAAGAAAAAAGGAATAGCAGCTGAAATATATTATAATCTGTTAAGAAAAAATCCCAAAAATCAAGAGGAGTTTAATTTATATCTGGATGCCGAAGAAGTTGATAAATTACCCAAACTTGAAAAACATTTAGGTTTTTTAAATTTCATTGCTCAGGTTGCACCAACTTTAGGTCTTTTAGGAACAGTCAGCGGCATGATTAAAACATTTCAGGTTTTAGGAGTCGGAGGCAGTCCAGAACAGATGGCCCTGGGGATTTCAGAAGCTTTATTTACTACGGCAGCCGGTCTAATTATTTCTCTGCCTGCAGCAGCTTTTTATCACTATTTTTATGCAAAAATAGATCAGCTTCACAATCAACTGCATAACCTGAGACTTGAAAGCGAAAGTAGACTATTTAAGAGTGAAATTAAGGAGCTGAAAAAGAATGAAATATCAGCCTAAAAAAAGAAATTCAACTTTAAATCTGGCCCCGATGATTGATATTGTTTTTTTACTCTTAATTTTCTTTTTGGTATCTTCCACCCTTCAGGGAGAGGAAGCTTTATATAAAATTAGAGTGCCGGACAGCAGTATAGGTCAGAGCTCTTCTCAAATGGAAATAAATATTTTTTTAGATCAAAATAATAAAATTTATTTTGATGAAACTGAATACAGTCGTCAAAATATTGAGCAGTTATTTGAGCTTATAAATAATTTGGAGAAGAAAGAGGTCAAAATTTATGCAGACCAAAAAAGTGATTTTGATTCGATTGTGTTTTTAATCGAAAAATTTAAAAATGAAGGCTACAGTGATATATCTTTTGCCCTGCGGGAAGAAAATTAAAATATTTATTTTCAATTGCAAAAATAAAAAAGGATTTTCCCCATCTTATTAGAATTATATAATTAGAGTTCAATATAAAAGATAAAATAATGAAAAACAACTAAAAGTAAATGGAGGGGATTTTGTGAACAGAAATGTAGGAATGTTTTTAGTTTTTATAGCTTTAATTTTATTATCAGTTATTGTTGTCAATGGCTTATACTTTAATACTCCAGCTGTCGAAACAGCAGAAAGGGAAGAGCCAGTAGAGAAAGTTGAAGAGGATTATATCACCACAAATTTAAGTATTAATCAGCAGCAAGAATATGATCCAGAAGTAGCTGAAGTTGTATTAGGATTTGAAAATGAAAATAGGGAGCAGCAGGCAGCAGTAGCAGAAAATAATAGAATAGTAAGTAAATTGATGGCTATTTTAGAGGAATCAGAACTGGAAAATATAGAAACACAGGGCTTTAGAGTTTATCCCTATACAAATTATGTTCCTGTAGCTGATAGTGATGATCAGGAAGAAAGGGTAACTTTTTATCGGGTCAGTAATCAGATTAAATTTAGTACTAAAAATTTAGCTGAACTGCCAGTTTTATTGGGGGAATTATTAAATGCTGGCGCTAATAGAGTTGTAAATATAAATTATAGATTGGAAAGTAATGAACAGGCTTTAGAAGAAGTTACAGCTTCAGCCCTGAGTTCTTTAAAGGATAAAGCTGCTTTTATGGCCGAAAATCTGGACAAAGAAAATTATAGAATTAAAAAATTAAACTTTGCTCAGCAAAATATCTATGGTAGTGATGTTTTAAAAGCAATGACAAGAACTGCTGAAGCAAGTGAATTTTCAGAAGTTCCACTGGCTGAACAGAAAGTAAATATTAATGTTTCAGTATCAGCAGAAATAGAATTATATTAAAATTTTAAAAAACTGAGTGCTTAACTAAAAGCACTCAGTTTTTTTAATGTTCTATTTATTATTTAATAAGAAATCAGCTGCTCTTTCTATATCATCTTTTGAAGCAACCAGAAAAACTTGATTACCGGCAAAAATTTGTCGATTACCTCGAGGAACTATATATCTATCCTGAGCTTTATCAAAAATTCCGGCGATGACACAGTTTTCTGGAAAGTGTTCCTGACTTACAATTTCTGAGATTTTCATTCCAGAAATTTTTGATTCAGGTGGAATTGTAAGGATAGAAACTTCAGCTTTTCCATCTCCAAGAGAAGCTACTTTGCGGACATCCGGTTCTTCAATATCTGTAATAAAACGATCTACAATCAACTCCATTGTAGCAGCTATATTTGTTGCTCCAGCCATCTGATAAGCATTTTCATATTCCGGTTCTCTCATCCTGACCAGTATTTTTTCTACGCCAAAGTTTTTAGCCAGCAGAGAAAAGGAAAGGTTATCTGCATCATCTCTCATTACAGCGATTGCAACATCACATTTTTCTATTCCGGCCTCTTTTAAAATATCAATTCTGGTGGCACTACCCAGAACTGTTACCGCTCCATAACGACTGTATATTTTTTCGGCAACATTCTGATCTTTTTCAATTACAATTACATCGTGTTTCTGGACCAAACTTTTAGTTAGATTTCTACCAGCAATACCTCCACCAGCAATAATTATATACATTTTTATACCTCCATAATTAAATTCTAAATTTATTAGTTATTTTTCCCAGGCTTTTCTGCTAAACAAAATAAT
>JBHEOV010000127.1:0-4569 GCA_046260625.1 Halanaerobium sp.
GGATGATGATTATCGATTCTCTTTTTTACAGGGAAGTTTTGTTACCCTGACAAATCTTAAGCAGAAAGAAATAGAAAGAATTATTGAAAAAAATTTAAGTCCGATTAATATTTCTGTGCATACTACTAATCCAAAATTAAGGGTTGAAATGATGAAAAATCCAAGAGCTGCAGAAATTAATAGACTGCTTAGATTATTTCAGAAAAATAATATTCAATTTCATACTCAGATTGTACTCTGTCCTGAATATAATGATCGGGAAGAACTTGATAGAACACTTAAAGAACTTCTGAATTTTTATCCTCAGCTTTTATCAATCGGAATTGTTCCGGTTGGACTGACCGAATATCGGGAGGGATTAGCTGATTTAAGGACCTTGACCAGAGAAGAAATGAATAATTCTTTAGAACAGATAAAAAACTGGCAGCAGAAAGCTAAAGATAAATATGGAGAAAATTTTATTTATGCTGCTGATGAATTTTATTTAAATACTGAGACAGAGCTGCCAGCTTACAGTGAATATCACGATTTTCCGCAGCTGGAAAATGGAATTGGCCTTACTGTTTTAATGAATGAAGAAATGAAAGAAATTAAATTTCCTGAATCTTTAGCAGCGAAGAAAAAAGTTGCAGTTATGACATCAGTTTTAGGAAAAAAAGCTTTAAAAAAATTTACTGATAAATTAAATAAGATTGCTCAGCTTGAATTTGATCTAAAAGTGGTTAAAAATAACTTTTTTGGTGAAAGTGTTACAGTAACCGGGCTTTTGACTGCTCAAGATTTAAAAGCTGAGATAAATAAATTTAAGGTAGATAAATATGATAAAATTTTTATACCTAAAATTGTTTTAAATGATCAGTTAAAATTTTTGGATGAACAGAAAAAAGAAGATTTTTTAGCTGAATTAGCTGAATATAAAATAGAGTTTGTTGATAAGATTAAAGAATTTATGGAGGTGATTAAAAATGGCTAAGTCTACAGTTGCAATTGTAGGTAGACCCAATGTTGGTAAATCCACTCTTTTTAATAGATTAGTTGGTGGTCGTAGAGCCATTGTAGAAGGGGAGCCCAATGTTACCCGAGATAGAATCTATGGTGAAACAGAATGGTTGGGAAATAAGTTTAATGTAATTGATACTGGTGGAATAGTACTACATGATAATGATAAAATAAAAAATCAGATAAAACATCAGGCTGAACTTGCTATGGAAGAAGCAGAAATTATTTTATTTGTTGTTGATTCTAGAACTGGAATGACTGGAGTTGATGAAGATATTGCTCAGCTCTTATATAGAACAAATAAAGAAGTGATTTTGGTTGTTAATAAAGTTGAAGATTTTTCTAATCAGGAGGAAATAGGCTGGGAATTTTATTCTCTTGGTTTTGGTGATCCGGTACTTATTTCAGCCGAACATGGTAAAAATACAGGTTCTTTACTGGATCAGGTTATAGATAAATTACCTGAAAGTGAAGCAGAAGCTGAGAGTGATGATCAGATTAATATTGCAGTAATTGGTAAGCCAAATGTTGGTAAATCAAGTTTGGTCAATCATTTAGTTGGTAAAGAAAGAGTTATTGTCAGTGATATGCCTGGTACAACCAGAGATGCTGTTGACACTTTAATTGAATGGAAGGACATTCATTTTAATTTCATTGATACGGCTGGTTTAAGAAGGAAATCTAAGGTAAAAGAAGATGTTGAATATTACAGTAATCTTAGAGCTTTAAGGTCAGTTGATCGAGCTGATGCTGTTTTAATGATGATTGATGCTCAGGAAGGAATAACCGATCAGGATAAAAAAATAGCAGGTTATGCTCATGATGAAGGTAAAGCTATGGTTATTGCAATTAATAAATGGGATTTAATGGAGAAAGATTCTAAAACAATGGAGCGTTATACTGATGAAGTATATTATCAGCTTAAGTTTTTAAATTATGTTCCTGTAACTTATATTTCTGCTTTAACAGGTGAAAGAATAGACGAACTCTTATCACTGCTGGAATTTGTAGTTGATCAGAGTAATCTGAGAATTAAAACAGGTATCTTAAATGAGGTTATTTCCGAAGCAGTACAGCTGCGTGAACCGCCAAGTAGAAAAGGTAAAAGGCTTAAGATTTATTATGGCAGTCAGGTTGGTATTACACCTCCAACTTTTGTTTTCTTTGTTAATGATCCTAATTTAATGCATTTTGCCTATCAGAGATATTTAGAAAATGTGCTTCGTGAGTCCTTTGGTTATGTTGGAAATCCATTGCATTTTAAATTAAAGCAGCGCTAATAGGAGGTTATAATGCAGGTATTTATTGCTATTTTATTTAGTTATTTAATTGGTTCAATACCATCCGGTTTTCTGTTAACAAAATATGTAATGAAAAAAGATGTCAGAGAATATGGTAGTGGAAATATTGGAGCGACAAATGTAGCCCGGGTAATGGGTTTAAAAGCTGGAGTTTTAGTTGCAGTCTTTGATATCTTAAAGGGATATTTAGGTGTGCTGATTGGACAGCTAATTTTAGGCGGCAATTTATCTACTGCTATTTTATTTGTGGCTGTGGCTGCAATAGCAGGTCATGATTGGTCGATATTTCTTGGTTTTTCTGGAGGAAAAGGAGTTGCAACTACTTTTGGTGTTATTTTAAGGCTTTACCCTCTGGCTTTCTTAATCTATGCTATAATCTGGATTTCATTGGTTTTGATGACCAGATATGTATCACTGGGTTCAATTATTGGTTCTATGTCACTTCCTATAACTCTTTATTTTAGTTCTTTTGAGACTAAACATGTAATTTTTGCAGCTCTATTATCTCTTTTTGTAATGTATACTCACCGTGAAAATATTAAGAGGCTGCTTAAAGGGGAAGAAAATAGAATGGATCCAGAGAAATTAGGAAAGAGTGGGAAAAAGTAATGAATTCAAAAATTACCGTTCTTGGAGCGGGCAGTTGGGGTACTGCTCTGGCCAATTTACTGGCTGAAAATGGAGAAGAAGTAAGAATATATGCGAGAGATAATGAAGTAGTTGATTCAATTAATCAGCAGCATCGAAATTTAAAATATTTTCCTGAATATAAACTGCACAGTGATTTAACTGCTTTTAATAATCTAAAAGCAAGCCTAATAGATGCAGAAATAGTTGTTATTTCGGTGCCAACTCAAGCTTTAAATAGTGTTTTAGTTAAAATAAAAAATTTAATTAATTCAGATTCAATAATTGTTTCTACAGCCAAAGGTATTGATGAAAATTCTTTTAAAACTAATTCTCAAATGATTAAAGAAGCCGGTTTTGATAGGGTAGTAGTTCTTTCAGGACCAACTCATGCAGAAGAGGTGATGGAAAAACTACCGACTGCAATAGTTTCTGCAGCTGAAAGTAAAGAGGCAGCAGAAAAAGTTCAGGATTTATTTATGTCTAAATATTTTAGAGTTTATACCAATCCTGATCTTAAAGGGGTAGAACTAGGTGGAGCTCTAAAAAATGTAATTGCTGTAGCAAGTGGTATCTGTGACGGCTTAGATTTTGGAGATAATACCAGAGCTGCTCTGATTACCCGTGGGTTAAATGAGATGAGTCGCTTTGTTGAATATCACGGAGCTAAAAACCTGACCTTAGTCGGTTTATCCGGGATGGGGGACCTTGTAGTTACCTGCACCAGTATGCACAGCCGCAACCGCCGTTTTGGGATTGAGATTGGTAAAGGCAGTAGTCTTTTAGAAGCTAAAGCAGAGGTAAATCAGGTAGTGGAAGGTGTAAAAACTGCCAGAGCTATTTACAGGTGGTTAAACTCCAGAGAAATTGATTTAGAGATGCCGATTACTAAACAGGTATATCAGGTTTTATTTGAAGCTAAAGATCCCTATCAGGCAGTCGAAGAGCTCATGCTGCGCAGTAAAAAGCACGAAATGGAATCAGTTGTAGATAATTCTTTATGGAATATCTAGCAAATTTATAAATTTTTTCTTAAATAAAGCAGGAAATCGCTGTTATAGCGAGAATAATAAATAATGACAGCAAAAGATTTAGTTTTTAAAGGGGGTGAATTTTCATGACTAAGAATGAACTTATTGATGCCGTTGCAGAAAAAACTGGTATCACTAAAAAAGATACAGGAGAAATTGTTAACGAAACTATTGATACAATCATGAATTACCTAAAGTCTGAAGCTGAAAAAGCTGAAGATGATCGTGATAATGTACAGTTAATTGGTTTTGGTACTTTTGAGGTAAAAGATAGAAGTTCCAGAAAAGGACGTAACCCTCAAACTGGAGAAGAAATCCAAATACCAGCACGTAAAGTACCTGTATTTAGAAGTGGTAAGTCTTTTAAAGAAACAGTTGATGTTTAATATTAAATAATATTACTTATTGGAGGACCGGAGATATCCGGTTCTTCTTTTTATTGTGTGCTCCGTAAATTATTCTGATAGTAGGTGAAAGTCCTACCTATGTTGTGGCATGTATCATGTAGAAGTCAACAATGACAGGGTGTTCACCGCGAGGTGGAATCTGAAGAGTCTGAGACGGGCTGTTAGTCCAAAACATTATGTGAACCAGAGGTGGCGTCTGTAAAT
>JBHEOV010000128.1:0-4445 GCA_046260625.1 Halanaerobium sp.
CTCATAGAGTTCAGCCTTTGGAATCAGCTTCAGCTCATCACTCTGATCTATAATTAATCCCTGCTCAGTTAAGGGTTTAAGGGCTGTATTAATAAAAGAAAGTCGGTTCCCTTTAGTTCTAGTCACATCTACTTTTTCATCTTTGTTTAGCCTGTACTCACTGAATTCTGTCAGCCAGAGCTCAGCCACTTCTTCAACTGCAATTGACCAGTTCTGAGTAAAGCTCTCATCCTCTTTTTTGCGCTCCAGCCAGCTCTCTAAAGTTGCTGTTACCAGATCTGAAAGCCGGTGATAGGAGATTCCCTCTTCCTCCCAGCGAATCCGAACATGACTTTCTTTATCAATCTCAGCCAGAAAGATTGAAATAATTATATTGGCCAGATAAAAGTAGCGTTTGCGCTTTAAGCCGGAATAGTCCTGCTTCATCTGGGTATAGGAGTTGGCAAAACTTGAACCCCTGGCCTTAGAAACCAGATGCACATTTTTAGCAGTCGAAAAAACCCTCAGTCCTGCCTCAGCTGCCATGGTATTAACTATATTATGTATTTCACTGCTGCTCCTATATTTTTCCGCCAGCGGCTCAGAAACCGAAATAATCTGCTCTTCTAAAAGTTTGAAAAATAAGGCGGCTCCATTTTCGAGTTCTTCCTGTTTAAATGCCATTTTAATTATCCTCCAGATAAATTTTATAAGGTGAGATGATAAACTGATCCAGTAAATTTACTTTTTGGCTGCTGCCGCTAAGCTCTGCTGAAAGCTTCCTGCCTGCCAGTTCAGCCAATTCAGGCTCAATATCTACTAATTTATTGAATAAAAGCAGCCGCTCATCCAGGCCCGGATACTCTTCTACAATTTTAAGCCTGATATCAGTGATGATAAACATCATAAATAATTCCAGGTTAAACTTTTGGCTCAGCCATTTTTCTTTTTGCTCCGTGTTCAGCCGATTAAGTTCAGTTAATTTAAATTCTCCCTCTGCCTGCAGTTTTCTAAAAACTTCCAGCCAGAGTTCAACCACCAGCTCCCAGTCAATTTCCCTTTTCGGAGCTGCTTCAATTTCCATTACTTCAACTTCGCCTTCACTCTCTTCTAAATAACTGTAAAGCTGCTGTTCTGACCAGGCCCAATCTAAGGGGAAAATAAAGTCCTGGGATGCTGAGAAGAGTGGATTCAGCATTGTTTCCAGGTCATCGATTTTAGGCAGACCTGATTTGAGCACCGTATTCTGCCAGAAATCCTTTTTGAAACTCAAGCGGGAAGTCTGCCAGAAAATATCCGGGTTTTCCCGTCTGAGCTGCAGTTCCAGGGAAAGATTGGAAACCGTCAGTTCAGCCAGATAATCATGGAGAGCTCTTGCCCGCTCCAATTCTTCAAATAAAAGTTCTCCTTCTTTTTGATCAGCATTTTCAAAAGTATCCAGCCTGTCCCGCCAGACAAAAATATCACTGAAAACTTTTTTCTCTTCTTTAAACTGCTCTCTGACCTCAGCTTCAGTCCGCCGGCGCCGCTCTTTATAGGCTGAAAAAATCAAGCCCGGATTGCGCAGAATATCCTCTCGCCAGTCCTTTTCTTTTTTAATCAGGTTGCGGACTCTGGCAATCAGGTTGCTGACACTGCCTTTGGCTTCCTTAAAATTACCGTTTTTAATCAGCTGCAGGGTATAGAACTGTTCCAGATCAAAACCAAATTCCTGCAGAATTTCACGGGTAATAAAAATTATCTCCTGAGAAATCTCAGAGAGCCGATAGACAGTACTTCCACCTTCCTGCCATTTGGAGGCCTCCCGGTCAGGAATTAAGTAGCGGTATTTAAAATCTTTAAATTCTCCTGTAGTTTCATCATAAATATTGACATGAAAATATGACTGCTGTTTGGGATCCCCGGAATAAAGCACACCATCCACCAGTCTTTCGACTTCTTCTATATTTATTTCAAGCTTCATTTCTTTTAAAATCTCCACAGTCAGCTGGATCAAATCACTGCGGCTCCGCTGCTCATTATTATTTATCTCCCTTTTAAAAACCTTAAGCAGCAGATAAAGTGCAATCTGATGTGCATAGTCATTTAGGGTACCTGTATCCATTCCCTGACCCAGTTCAGCTATTGCTTTTGTCTTTTTTAAACGCTCATGTAAACCTGTATTAGCTCTATCCATCAAAACCCTCTCCAGCTTAAATTGCTAAAACTAATTTATTATTTTGATAAATTTCTTTCATTATATATTATTCTATTTAGGAGAGGGTCTTCCTGCTTTTTGCTTCAGAAAATTTGTTTTTTTCTGGAGCGGCTAAATTGTGCTAATCCGATCACTGCAGTTCATCTCTGTCTTCTTTAAAAATTACATTTAAAATTAAATTTTCATATTTTTCTACCATTTGATCCACCATTATGACCGCTCCTTTCTGCTTTAGCTAGAACAAACTTTCTTTATTTCTTAGGATTAGCATAAGCAAAAAGCCTCCTGATTGCAACGATTTGGGAGCTTATATTGCTGGATACAGGAATTATACATTCGAAATCATTAAGATAATTTACATGATTATAATAAGTAATAAAATAATTTTATTGGTAAAATATTAAAACCAAAGCAGGAATTTGGAGTTTTATCTTTAAATATAAATATAGAAATCAATAAAAATATTTACATTTATTATTTCCGATATAACATAACGGCAAGATAATCGAAAGCTTATTACGCAAAGATCTGAGTCTAAAGATTAAATCTATGACTGTCAGATTTGCCTCAGGTATATAAACCAAAGTGAGAATCAGAGTATTAGCATCTTATACAGGAGGGAAAAATTATGAAAGTTTTTAACTTTTTAAAAAGAAATAAGGATCAAAAGATTAAATTTATCAAAGAACATAACCTGGAAGACTGGTGGAATCAAAACTTTAGTGATAAAGAAAAAAGAAAAATTATTTCTGAAAGCTCAAATTTACTAAACAATTCTAATTCCGAAAAAACAGCCGCCAGAACACTATATCTGCTGGCAGGAAATGTTGTGACACGGTTTCATAATAATAATCCAGATGCCATAATTCGTATACTTAAAAAAGCAGCTGAACTATCAAAAGATCCAGCTAAACTTTTTGAAATATACTCACAGCTAATAAAATTGCTGGTTGAACAGGAAAGAAAAGAAGAAGCACGCAATTTAATTAAACAGGTGCAGGCAGAAAAAAGGGCAGGAAACTGGGAAAAGCTTCTCAGTCAGATAAATTGATTAGATTTCTAAAAAATACATATAGTATCCAGTTAAAAATAATTAGATATTAAAAAGCTTAGAACTCTCTTGAACAGAGATTCTAAGCTTTAATTTATTAATAATTATTTCGCTCATTGATGCCTCACCTCTAATTTTTTCTCAAGAGTCCTGCGTCTATCATCCCGTTAATTAAATTATATACTATTTTGAGTAATTTAAAAAGAAAAAAACAGCTCCCAATTAAGAAAGCCGTCTCAGGTAAATCATTAAATTTAAATTGTCTATTTTTAATAAAATTTTATAATTTTTTAGTTGAATTCCTTAATATTAGTTCTGTCTCAATTATTTCAGGCTCAGCCTTTTCTTCAGGTTTATTGATCATCTGTAAAACCATTTTAGCTGCCTCAGCCCCCATCTCTTCTTTTTTCTGGCGGATTGTGGTCAGGGCTGGATTTAAATATTGACTAATTTCTATATCATCAAAACCGACTATAGAAAAATCAGCAGGTACACTTAAACCTGCTTCTTTGATGGCCTGCATTGCTCCAACTGCAATCTCATCACCCATACAGAATACTGCTGTCGGTCTATCTTTTAAAGCAAGAATTTCTTCCATAGCTTTAAAACCACCTTTAACACTGAAACGCCCCTGAATAATCCATTCGTCTTTAATTTGAAGATTCTGTTCTTTTAGTTCAGCCTTATAGCCAGCCAGCCGTTTTTGAGTTGGAATAGTTATTTCTTCTCCTTCAATAACTGCAATCTTTTGATGCCCCAGTTCTGCCAGATGTCGAACAGCTTTGCGGGCCCCTTCTTCGTTATCAGAAATAATATAAGATGCTTTGTCATCTGAAATATCTAAATCAATAAAAACCGATGGGATTTTAGCCTTTAAAAGTTCCGGTAATTTGGGATCATCTTTGGGCATCCCCATTAAAATAGCTCCATCAACATTCCTGAACTGGCATTTTTCTAGATAACTAAATTGATCTTCCCAGTTGGCAGAAAATAAGATCATATCATAATTATTTTCCAGCAATCTTTCTTCAAGACCTGATATAATCCCTCTAAAGAAAGGATGTTTAACACCACTATCCTGATGATCTTTAAAAAAGAGTCCAACCAAAAATGATTTATTTGTCCTTAAAGACTGAGCATTAGCATTTGGACGATAGTTGTTTTCCTTAATGATTTTTAAAACTCTTGCCTTGGTGACTTCTCCAATATCATCATAAC
>JBHEOV010000129.1:0-4441 GCA_046260625.1 Halanaerobium sp.
ATAATAAGCTGTATCCTTCTAAAATATTAAAGAGTCTCCAGGATATTTAAAAATTCATCCACTTCAGCTGTAGTGTTGAAATAACCGGGACTAAGCCTCAGCATTCCCTGCTTTTCTGTTTCTAAAAACTTATGTAATAATGGGGCACAGTGTAAGCCACCTCTGAGCTGAATCTCATATTCCTGCTGCAGTTTAAAAGCCAGCTGATTTGAACTGTAGCCCTCCAGATTAAAGGCTGTCACTGCTGTTCTATTTTCTATGCTTTTTTTGCCGTAAACTTTAATTTTTGCTAAAGCAGTTAAGCCCTTAAGTAACTTTTGCATTAATCTCATTTCTTTTTGATGAATATTTTTAATCCCCTCATTTTGAATAAACTCTATTCCTGCTCCCAGACCAATTATTCCAGGAGTATTGAGTGTACCTGCTTCCAGATAATCAGGCATTATCTCCGGTTGAGTGGTGCTTATCGAATTGCTGCCGGTTCCTCCCTCTTTTAAAGGCAGCAGTTTTTTAGAATCTCTAACATAAAGTGCCCCAACTCCAGGAGGTCCAAAAAGCGATTTATGAGCTGGAACTGCCAGAAAGTCAATTTTTAGCTGCTCTACATTGAGTGGAATCACTCCAGCTGTTTGAGCTGCATCAACTAAAAATAAGATATTTTCTGCAGCAGCTAATTCGCCAATTTTTTTTAGATTATTAACTGTGCCCAGCACATTAGAGGCATGAGAAATTACGATCAGCTTTGTCTCAGCTCTGATAGAATTTTTTAGCGCCTCGTAATCAACTTCTGCACTTTGAGGATCCAGATCAAGATAATCTACCTCTATTCCCTTTTCGATTTTTAAACGTTCTAAAGGTCTAATTACAGAATTATGCTCCATTTTAGAAGTGATAACATGATCTCCTTTTTTTAAAACTCCCTTGATGACAGTATTTAAAGATTCTGTGGCCCCAGAATTAAAAACTAAATGGGAAGAATCTTTGATTGAAAAAAAGTTAGCAATTTCTTCTCTCGCTTTAAAAATCATACGATCAGCATCCATTTTTGCAGCAGAACCGGAACGACCCGGATTCATACCTGAATTGCGAAAAAAATCATCAACTGCCTGATAGACAGCCTCCGGTTTAGGACAGCTGGTAGCAGCATTATTAAAATAAATCATTTAAAATTAACCCCCATTTATATAATTATCCTCTATTAATATTAATTCTTTTTCTCACTTAAAAATCCTTTATTTAATTTACATATTGGGAGCTTTTAATTTAGTTTTAATTATAAATTGGAAAAGCTCCTGCTTTTAAACAGGAGCCTTAATTGGAGATTGTTCAATTTTGAGGCATAATATTTCAAATTCAAACTCTATTTTAAAGATTATCTAAATCCTCTTTAATTTCTGCTACCAGTCTATCAATTTCCTGATAATCTTCAGCTGCTCCATGTCCTTTGGCAATTACCGGATCATAGAGATCAACTTTTAAGTTGGGCATCAGATCTAATAACTTATCTGTCATTCTTCCGGCCCAGCCGTAAGAGCCAATAATCGAAGCATAGCGAGTTTTAGGTTTTAAGACATTAGCCAGATAGGCTGCATAAACTGCAGATGGATGTGGTCCGGTTAAAACAGTTGGTGAACCAAAGACTACAGTTGAAGCATCAACTAAAGAAATCGCTAAATCACCAAGATCAACATCAGTCAGATCAAAAGGTTTAACCTTTATTCCCTGATCAATTAAGGAATTGATAAAGTAATTAATTAAATCTTTAGTACTGCCGTGCATTGAAACATAGGGAACTACAACCTCAGGCTTGACCTCATCACTTACCCATTCTTTGTAAGCATTTAAAATCATTTCTGGATTATCATAAACCGGACCATGACTGGGAGCAATCATTTCAATTTCATAATCTTCCAGCTTGGCCAGATTCTTTTTAATAATCATTCTAAAAGGCATCATAATTTCTGCATAATATCTTTTAGCTGCCATATAAACTTCATGTTCATCTTCTACAAATAAATCACTTGTGGCTAAATGAGAACCAAAAAAGTCACAGGGAAATAGAATATTTTCTTCCCTGAGATAAGTTGACATGGTTTCCGGCCAGTGAACCCAGGGAGTATCAACAAATTCTAAAGTTCGACCTCCTAAATCAACAGTTTCACCATCTTCAACCACTCTAATCTGATCTGCCTCAAGTTCAAGCAGGTCTAAAAGCATCGGCTTTGCTTTTTTGGAGCTTAAAACCTCTGCCTCCGGAAATTTATCTAATAGATAGGGAATAGAACCAGAATGATCCTGCTCTGCGTGGTTGGAAATAATATAATCAATCTTTTCTACACCAAGATCATCTAAATTATCCAGAAAATCCTGAGCAAAATCAGGCTCTACTGTATCAATAATTGCATTTTTTTCTTCACCTTTAACAAAATATGAGTTATAGCTTGTGCCATCAGGTAGTGGAATCAACTCATCAAATAATTTGCGGTGCCAGTCGATAACCCCCACACTGTAGATATCATCTTTTACTTTTCTAAACATATAAAACTCCTCCTTATATCCTTATACTTTTTGAAAGTTATTATAATTAGGGTATGTACAGACAAATTTAAAACGTCTATACATATTATAATAATCCCTAGTTATTTTGTCAAGTTTATTATATGCTTTTAAGTATTTAGCTTCCGTGAGTTATGTCACAGAAAAAAAGTGTGTTCAAAATTAATTGAGCACACTCCAAAGTTTATATTTTATTTTTAGCAAGATAACCTTCTATTAACTGCCTTTAGGCAGGCTTTTCCGATTGCCAGAACAATATTATTATCTAAATAAACTGATCCGACCAATTTTTCTTTTAAACGATTACTCTGACCATCAAAATTAAATATCTGGGCGATTACAAGTTCCTCTTTCCCCTTAATAGTGAAAACATCTTCTACTACCAGATGACCATTAATATCCAGATATTTATTAAGCAGCTGAATAACTGCTCTCGCAATTAGTTTTTCTAATTTTTCACCAATCTGAGCCTCAAATGATTCAAAGATCTCTTCCCCATTAATCAGCACCTTGACATTACAGCGAGATCTGTTGTTTTCGGTATAAATTGAAACCAGCTCTATCCGATTACTGGAAAATTCGTCAATTTCCTGAGAAAATTTGCTGTCAATCCGGGCTATACTGATTTTTTTATGATCAATTTTGTAATCATTATGAACCAGACAGACCGTCTCCACATCTCTAACAATTCGCTTCGGATCTCGTTTTTTATCAGCTATAATATGTATTTCATCTATCTGATCTGCACCGGTTAAATTACAGGAAACAACACCTTCAAGCTCCTGAATCATCTTTTTTATCTCTTTATTCATCTTTATCTCCCTTTCTTAACTTTTAAAAAGATTTTAATACTCAAATGATAATTCCAGTTCTCGAATTTTTTCTTCACTTTTAAAACGATCATCAAAATAACCATCTTTGATTAATTTTATCATTATCTCTGCAATTTCGGGATCAAACTGACCTCCAGCACATTTTTTTAGTTCTTCAATGATTTCTTCTTTGGTCATTGGAGGTTTATAGCTTCTGCCTGTAATCATTACATCCAGTGAATCACAGACCGTTAAAATCCTGGCTCCTACCGGAATCTCTTCTCCTTTTAAACCCTCAGGATAGCCTCTGCCATCCCAGCGCTCATGGTGGTATTTAATGATATCCAGCTCATCATTAATTAAATCAATATCTTTTAAAAGCTGATAACCATATTCGGTATGTCTTTTTATTTCTTCATATTCCTGATCATTTAAATTATCAGAACTTCTCAAAATATGATCATCAACATAAATTTTACCGATATCATGGATCTTGGCAATACTAATGATTTTTTCTGACTTGGCTCTAGATAAGTTCATCTCATTACAGAGTTGATATGTATATTTTGCTACCCGCTCACAGTGACCTTCAGTATAGTGGTCTTTTGAATCAATTACTTTTAGAAAACTCTCTATGATTTGAGTGTAAGAGTTCATCTGCTGCAGGCGGGAATAGAAAAAGTCTTTGATAATAAATAACAATATAATTACTAAAACAAAAAGAACTTTGCTAAAATAAATATATGATGCCAGTAAAATTAAGCCTAAAAAATATGAAGTAATTAAGTTTTTCGAAAGCTCTCTAAAATAGCTAATTAATGACATCTGATTCACATCATTATCAGCTAAATTAACTACTATGTAAACTAAAAGATTATTTATTATGAAATAGACTATACTTGCTAATAAAGCTGAAAGTATAGGAAATGTATTACCATCAATTACGGGTCTGGTTAAATTGAAAATTAAAGCTGCTGAACTAGAAGCAATCAAAAAAATAGATCTATTAAATAAGAATTTATACCAAACAAAATATTTGATTTCTTCTTTATATGTTATAGTCCCAAAAGCAG
>JBHEOV010000013.1:0-449 GCA_046260625.1 Halanaerobium sp.
CTCAACAAGGGACTCGGTGAAATTAAATTGCCTGTGAAGATGCAGGCTACCTGCGACAGGACGGAAAGACCCCGTGGAGCTTTACTGCAGCCTGATATTGGGTTTTGATGTAAAATGTACAGGATAGGTGGGAGACTTTGAAACTGGCATGCCAATGTCAGTGGAGTCGCTGGTGGGATACCACCCTTTTTACAGCGGAATTCTAACTGGAGGCCATAAACTGGTCACAGGACATTGTCAGGCGGGCAGTTTGACTGGGGCGGTCGCCTCCCAAACAGTAACGGAGGCGCTCAAAGGTTCCCTCAGTGCGGATGGAAATCGCACGAAGAGTGTAAAGGCATAAGGGAGCTTAACTGCAAGACAGACAAGTCGAGCAGGTACGAAAGTAGGACTTAGTGATCCGGCGGTATAGTGTGGAATTGCCGTCGCTCAACGGATAAAAGTTACCC
>JBHEOV010000013.1:459-18427 GCA_046260625.1 Halanaerobium sp.
GTTCGGTCCCTATCCGTCGCAGGCGGAGGATACTTGAGAAGAGCTGTCCCCAGTACGAGAGGACCGGGATGGACACACCGATGGTGAATCAGTTGTTCCACCAGGAGCATAGCTGAGTAGCTAAGTGTGGAAAAGATAAGCGCTGAAAGCATCTAAGCGTGAAACAGACTTCAAGATTAGGTATCCCACTTCGTTAAGAAGTTAAGATCCCTTAAAGATGATAAGGTAGATAGGCCAGAGGTGTAAGTGTAGTAATACATTAAGCTAACTGGTACTAATAGATCGAGGGCTTAATCATTATTTCCTATATGTATCTTTGAATTTACAGTTTTTGATTTCCTGCACAGATTAATTTTTAACGCTTTTAAAAAGGCTTTATTCAGTAGAAAAAAGAACTCACTGCGCTCAGACAGCTTTTTTCTTTAACCTTCATAAAGCATTTAAAAGCTAAATTAATCAAGTTTAGAAATCAAAAACAGAAATTCTGTTAGCTTTTCTCAAAGTGAAAAGATCAAAACAATAGATCAAGTACGCTTTAGCAAAGAGCAGAAAAATATGACGCACTCGATGTGCTAATAAAATGACGGGCTCAATGCCCTAACGCAAATCTATCAATTTGTAATATTAAAGCAAGATTTGTGCTTCGACCATGCGTCATAAAAAGAAGAATTTTTGAAATTTTCCGGTGGTAATTGCGGAGGGGCAACACTTGTTCCCATCTCGAACACAAAAGTTAAGTCCTCCAGCGCCTATGGTACTGCATTGGTAACGATGTGGGAGAGTAGGTCGCTGCCGGTTCTTTTTTTTATTTAAATTATATTTTTTAGAAAAAATTCTAAAAAAGACTGGAAATATTATTGGTTTTATGCTACAATATATTACAGTAAAAGAAAATAATAATATTTTATACTCCCCGATAGCTCAGTTGGTAGAGCAGATGACTGTTAATCATCTTGTCGTAAGTTCGAGTCTTACTCGGGGAGCCATTTTTTTATTTAGAGACCTTTTTAGGGTCTTTTTTTTATTGCCTATGTTTTTTATTTATTAAAAGTTTTTCGAAAATTATGTTGACAACCAAAAACTAATACTATATAATCACAAATGAATAAAAACGAAAATAAATAGTCATAAACAAACAAATAAAGAAAAGAGGTTTTATTAATGTTTGCTGAGGAGAGAAGAAAAAAGATAGTAAAAGTATTAGAAAACAAAAAAAGAGCAAGTGTTAATGAACTAAGCGAAAACTTTGATGTTTCACGTGCAACAATTAGAAGAGATTTAAGTGAATTAGAAAAAAGTGGATTTCTGAGCCGTACTCATGGTGGGGCAATACTAAGTGGGAGCAGTAAACTGGAACCAAGCTTTAAAGAAAAAGAAGATAAATTATCTGAAGAAAAAAAGGAAATAGGTAAAAAAGCTGCTGAAATAATAAAAGATGGGGACACAATATTTATTGATGCCGGAACTACAACCAGATATATTATTGATTTTTTAAAAGACAAAAAAGATCTAACAATTGTAACTCATGGCCTGCATATTATAAATAAGATTAATGAAGATAATCTTGATTGTGAGTTAATAGTTATTGGTGGTAATTTTAAATGGTCAACAGAAGCTATGATTGGACCATTGGCTGAAGATCATTTAAAAAAATTGAGAGTTGATAAGTGTTTTATTGGTTCAAATGGCTTTAATTTAGAATCTGCTGCCACAACACCTGATTTAAGGGAAGCAAAAATAAAAGAAATTGCTTTAGAAATTGCAACAGAGAATTTCATTTTATTTGATCAGAGCAAATGGGAAGAAAGATATTTTTATAGATTTGCTAAATTAAAAGAAATTGATTTTATAATTACTGATTCTATCGAAAGAGATAAAGAAAATAGTTTAAAACAGGAAAAAGTAGAAGTTATTTTAGCTTAAGTTTAAAATTATATTCAATAATGGAGGTGAGAAGATGATTTTGACAGTTACTTTAAATCCGGCCCTGGATAAAATAATTATTTTAGAAAATTTAAAGCTTGGTAAATTAAATAGAATCCAGGAAACAACAGTTTTAGCTGGAGGAAAAGGTATAAATGTTTCAGAAGTTTTAACAGAATTAAATATTGAAAATAAAGCACTTGGTATACTTGGTGGTAATAATGGAAGGACTATAACTTCAATGCTCGAAAGTAAAGAAGTTAAAGCTGATTTTATCTGGTCAGATTTCGAAACAAGGCAGAATTTAAAAATTAAAGAGAAGAATACTAATCGGGAAACAGAAATTAATGAAGCTGGAAAAGTTAGACAGAAAAACATTGTTGATTTTATAGCCACTTTTGAAAAGGCAATTAATAAAGATAAAACATTTGTGCTTTCGGGTAGTTTACCTAAAGGAGTAGAAAAAAATATTTACGCAGAATTAATTGAAAAGGCAAAAGAAAAAGAAGCTAAGGTTATTTTAGATAGTTCTGGGGAAGAATTTAAACTGGCCTTAAAAAAAGCTCCTTATTTAGTTAAACCAAATTTAGAGGAGATAGAAAATTTACTGGGAAGTAAAATTAACAGTAATGAAGATTTAAAAAAAGGAGCTAAATATTTAATTGATCAGGGTGTTAAGGTAGTAATGATTTCTCTGGGAGCAAAAGGTGCTTTTATTGCTTCTAAAGAGGAAGGGTATAGAATTTATACTCCTCAGGTTAAAGTATCACAGACAACAGTTGGAGCAGGAGACACAATGGTTGCTGGGCTGGCTGCAGAAATAGATAAAAATGAAAGTTTAAAAAACACAGGTATTTATGCTGCTGCACTTGCAACAGCTTTTGTAGAGGCTGGTTCAATATCTAAGATTGATGAGGAGTTAATTAAAAGAATAAAAAATAGTATTAAAGTTGAAAAAGTATATTAACCAAAGAAAAGGGGGATCATAATGGAAGTAAATGAATTTATTAATCAAAATTTAATTAAGATGGACCTTCAAAGCACTGATAAAGAATCTGTAATTAAAGAAATGATTGAGATAATGGTTGAAAATGAAATTATTACTGATAAAGAAGAAGTTATTAAAAAAGCGATGGAAAGAGAAGCAAAAGGGACAACAGGTGTTGGAAAAGGTGTTGCAATTCCACATGTTAAAAGTAATTCTGTTAAAAGATCAGCAGTTGCTTTTGGCCGTTCGGATAAAGGAATTGATTATGAATCAATGGATGATAAGCCAGGTCATTTATTCTTTTTAATTACAGTTCCTGAAGAATCTCATGATGAGCATTTAAAATTACTGGCTCTACTGTCCAGAAATTTAGTTCATGATAATTTTAGAGATAGTCTATTAAAAGCTAAGAATGCAAAAGAAGTAATGAGTATTTTAGAAAATATTTAAAAAATTTTAAAAATTAAAAAACAAAGGTTTCTTTTATGCTGCTTTTTTATTTACTAATAATTAAAATAGTATTAGAATTAGATGAGCTTATTTGCTTATCAGCAAAATTATGGTATAATTAAAGGCAATGAAGAAAGATTAAGAATATTTAAATTGGGAGTGTTTATTTATGAATTTAAAGAAAAACATTTTTATTATTATTTCATTATTATTAGTTTTATCAACGCCTTTAATGGCTCAAGATATGGAAGATGTTGCTGAAACAGTAAATGAAGAAACACCAGAAATTGCAGCATATGTAAATGGAGAAGAAATTTCAATGGATGAGCTGGAACAATTTGCTGGAGTCAGAAATATTTTAATGGAATTAATGCAATCTAATCAAGAATTTGGGACCGTACTCTTACAGACTGAAGCAGGGCAGAATGTTGTAGAAGAATTTCGTAAAATGAAGTTAGAACAATTAATTACTAATGAATTACTTGTTCAGGAAGCTAAAGATAGAGGTCTTGAAGTTAGTAATGATGAGATGAACAACATTTTTGATCAGCAGATAAATGCCTTAAAACAGCAGAATAATTTAAATGATGAACAATTAGAACAGGCTATTCAGCAGCAGGGATTTGAGTCCATGCAGCAATATAAAGATATGTTTTTTGAAAACAATATGAATGGTTTTTTAGTTAACAAGTTAAGAGAAGAAGTAATAAATGAAGTCAATATAAGTGATGAAGAAGCAAAAGAATTTTATGATAATAATTCACAGCAGTTTGAAACTTCTGAACAGAAAAGAGTAAGCCATATTTTATTTGATGAGCAGGCTAAAGCAGAAGAAGTATTAGCTGAAATCAATAATGGTGCTGATTTTGCAGAAATGGCCAGAGAACATTCTACAGGTCCTACAGCAGAAAATGGGGGAGATTTAGGATTTATTACTGAAAATGAGCAGGGTTTAGATAGAACTTTCCGCGATGCAGCTATAAAATTAAATGTTGGAGAAGTTAGTACTGAACCAGTAGAAACTCAGTTTGGTTTTCATTTAATTAAAGTTACTGATACCAGAGAAGCTGGAGTTAGAGATTTTGAAGAAGTTAAATCTCAAATTAAAAGTCAGATGAGAAGTCAAAAACAGAATCAGGCTTTTCAGGAATTTGTTGAAGGTTTAAGAGAAGAAGCTGAAATAGATATTAGATTATAAAACAAATTAAATATATAAAGGAAAAATTCCTGTCTTTTTATGAGACGGGAATTTTTTGCTTTTATTAAAAGATTATATCTGATATTATTAGTTTAGATATAAATTTTTTAAAATTAAATGAGGAGCTGATTTTAATGATAATTGCTGTACCAAAAGAGATTAAAAATAATGAGAACAGAGTCGCTTTAACTGCTGCTGGAACAGAAATTTTAAAAAAAGCAAACCATCAGGTTTTAATTGAAAAAAATGCGGGTCAGGGGAGTGGAATTTCAGATCAAGATTATAAAAAAGCGGGAGCAGAAATAGTTGCCGATAAAAAAGAATTATTTAATAGAGCAGAAATGATCATTAAAGTTAAAGAGCCCTTAGAGGAAGAATATGATTTATTTAAGAAAGGACAGATTTTATTTACCTATCTTCATTTAGCTGCAGATGAAGAATTAACTAAAGCTTTAAAAGAAAAGGGAGTAACTGCTATTGCTTATGAGACAGTTCAGAGTCAGGATGGTGAATTACCTCTATTAACTCCGATGAGTGAAGTAGCAGGAAGATTATCAGTTCAAGCTGCAGCTTCTTTTCTGGAAAAACCAAAGGGAGGAAGTGGAGTGCTTTTAGGAGGAGTTCCCGGAGTTAAACCTGCTAAAGTTGTAGTTATTGGTGGTGGAATAGTTGGTCGCAATGCTGCTAAAATTGCTCTGGGTATGGGAGCAGATTTAACAATTATGGATATCAAACAGTCAACGATGCGCTATATAGATGATACTTTTTCCTGTGGGATTAAAACAATAATGTCTAATCAATCTCATGTGGCAGAAGAAGTAAGAGAGGCTGATGTAGTAATTGGAGCAGTTTTAATTCCTGGAGCTAAGGCGCCAAATTTAGTGACAGAAGAAATGATAAAAACTATGAGAGAGGGATCAGTAGTAGTTGATGTGGCTATTGATCAAGGTGGCTGTATAGAAGGCACTTATCCAACAACTCATGATGATCCGGTTTTTAGAAAACATGGAGTTATTCATTATTCAGTTGCCAACATGCCGGGAGCTGTTGCCAGAACTTCAACTTTTGCTTTAACAAATGCAACTCTGCCCTATATTAAAAAACTGGCTGCTCAGGGATATAAAAAGGCTATGTTAGAAGACTATTCTCTGGCTTTAGGTTTAAATGTTTATCAGGGAGAAATAATTTGTCAGGCAGTTGCTGAAACATTTGAGCAAGAATATAAAGAATTAGATCAGTTATTAAAAGAGTGGAATTAAATTATTAAAAATCAAGTATTATATAAATTATAGCAGCTATTCACAGCAGTTAATGGAGGTAAAGAAGATGGAGCTACAACTTAAGAGACCGGCCTGGATTGAAATTGATCTCAGTGCTTTGGAGAATAATTATAATTTTATTAGAAAAAAAATTAATAAAAAAACAAAAATTGCTGCAGTTGTTAAAGCAAATGCTTATGGTCATGGTGCGGTCAGGGTAGCTAAAAAATTATCTGAACTGGGAGTAGAATATTTTTGTGTGGGAAGTCCGGATGAAGGAATAGAATTGAGAAGAGCAGGAATAATTGAACCGATTCTGGTACTGGCTGAAGTTTTAAAATCTCAGTATGATGATATCATTAAGGCAGATTTGATTCAGACTGCAGCCAGTAGAGAAACTTTAAAAGCTTTAAATCAAGCAGGAGCCAGAGCTGAAAAGAAAATTAGAGTTCATTTAAAAGTTGATACCGGAATGGGAAGAATTGGATTTTTTCTGGAAGAATTACTTGAAGTTTATAAATTAGCACTTGAATTAAAAAATATTAAAATAGAAGGGCTTTTTAGTCATTTAGCAAGAGCTGATGAAGAGGATAAAGAATTTTCTTATCTTCAGCTGCAGAGGTTTAAATCTGCCTTAAATAAAATTAGAACTGCTGGTTTTAAATTACCGCTGCTCCACATTGCTAATAGTGCAGCTGTAATAGACTTAGATGATACTTCTTTAGATCTAGTTAGACCGGGAATTATGCTTTATGGACTTCTGCCTTCGGCTGATCTAAAAGAGGATGCAGATTTAAAATCTCTCTTATCCTTTAAAACAAAAATTGTTCAAATTAGGGAGTTAGCTGCTGATTCTGCTGTCAGTTATGGCTCAACTTATAAAACAGATGAGAGTGAAAGACTTGCTGTTTTACCGATCGGATATAAAGATGGTTATCCGAGATTGCTTTCAAATCAGGGAGAAGTTTTGATAAAGGGAAAAAGAGCTCCGATCAGGGGTAGAGTCTGTATGGGTCAGACTATTGTCAGTGTTGATCAGATAGAAAATGCTGCAGTGGGAGATGAGGTTGTATTAATTGGGAAACAGGGAAGTGAAGAAATATCAGCTTTCGAAATTGCTGAATTATGTGGGACTATAAATTATGAGATAGTCTGCAATTTAAACGAGAGATTAGAAAAAATTTATATTGACTAGTTAGTAATTTGCTGGAAAAAATTAATCAGTAGAGATGATTATTTGTTTTTAAATTAATTTTTATTTAATTTAGCTTGAATTTAAAAAAAGGCTGTAATATAATGAGCTTAATAATCGAATAGCCAACTATAAAAAAACTTTGATAGAAAATAGTAGATTTATTAACTGAAATTAGAGAGCTGATGGCTGCTGCAAATCAGCCGGTTAATAATCGAATCCATTCTGGAGTTGTGAAGCTGAAAGAAAATTTCGATTAAGCTGATCCGGTTGAGCCCGTTAAAACTATTTAAGCGGCAGTATTTGCTGTCATTAGGGTGGCACCACGAGTAATCTCGTCCCTTTTTAGGGAGGAGTTTTTTGTTTTTATAGCTATTTTATTATTTTAGATTTATAAATAAAATATTTTAATTTAAATAAAAAATTTTAGGAGGAATAAAAATGTTAGATATGAGATTTATTAGAGAAAATCCGGAAGTTTTAGAAGAGGCGATGCAGAAGAGAAATATGGAATCACCGGTAGCAGAGTTTCAGGAGCTGGATGATAAGCGGCGTGATCTGTTATATGAAGCTGAACAGTTAAAACATAAGCGTAATGTTAATTCTGATAAAATTGGAGAATTAAAGAGAAATGGAGAAGATGCATCTGATTTAATTTCTGAGATGCAGGATGTTTCTGCTCGGATAAAAGAGCTGGATCAAAAAGTGGCTGAAGTTGAAGAAAAATTAAATGATTTGCTCTTAGCAATTCCGAATATTCCAGATGAATCTGTACCGGTTGGCACAGATGAAGAAGATAATGAAGAAATTAGAAAATGGGGTGAACCCAGAAACTTTGATTTTGAAGATAAAGCTCACTGGGATCTTGGAGAAGACTTGGATATTTTAGATTTTGAAAGAGGTGGCAAGGTAACAGGTACCCGTTTTACTTTTCTTAAAGGGGCAGGAGCCAAACTGGAAAGAGCTCTAATTAACTTTATGCTTAATCTGCACACAGATGAGCATGGATATAAAGAGGTTTTCCCACCTTTTATTGCCAACGCAGATAGTATGCTGGGAACCGGTCAGCTTCCTAAATTTAAAAAAGACATGTTCAAACTTGAAGGATTAGATTATTATTTAATTCCAACTGCTGAAGTACCGGTCACAAATATGTATCGCGATGAAATTTTAGATGTCGAGCAGCTGCCTGAGTATTTGACAGCTTACAGTGCCTGTTTTAGAGCTGAAGCTGGGGCGCACGGTCGTGATACCAGGGGTATTATCCGTCAGCATCAGTTTAATAAAGTTGAAATGGTTAAATTTGTAAAACCGGAAGATTCTTATGATGAGTTAGAAAAGATAACAGCTGATGCAGAAGATGTACTGCAGAAATTGGGACTGCCGTATCGAGTTGTCAGTCTCTGTACAGGAGATTTAACATTTGCTTCTGCTAAAACTTATGATTTAGAAGTCTGGATGCCGGCTTATGATACTTATAGAGAAATTTCTTCCTGCTCCAACTTTGAAGATTTCCAGGCCCGAAGAGCCGGAATCCGTTATCGTCCTGAGCCAGAAGCCAGCACAAAATTTGTGCATACCTTAAATGGATCCGGTCTGGCAATTGGAAGAACTGTAGCTGCTATTTTAGAGAACTATCAAAATGAAGATGGAACAGTTACAGTACCAGAAGTTTTAAGACCATTTATGGGAATTGATATTATAAAGTAAAATATATTTTAATTATAAATTAGTTCACTGGTAGCTGCTGACAAAATTATTTTAGTTGCAGCTACCTTTTTGATTTTGTAAATTTTTAAGTTGGTTGTATAGAAAGTTTTGAGCTGCTTTTGATTTCCTGTCTCTGTTCCTGAATTTTGCTCTGGAAAAATTAATTTTTTATCTAAATTAATAGTATGTTATAATAATAATTACTACTAAATATTTAGCTTTTAAATTAAAAGGGGGAATCAAAACGGATTTTTTTACTAATCCAAATTAAAGATGAACAAAATTTATAAAAAATCAAATTACTATCGGAAAATATTACTGCTGGTACCTGCTTTCTATGCAATCTATTTTTTATTATATTTTATTGCAGATGCTGCAGATCCAATGAGTCCTGGTAATAGGGTATTTACTATCTCCTTATTTTTAGCAGTCTATTTTCTATCATTTAAAATAGAATTAGTTAAAGAAAATATAGATAAATTTTCTTATTTTTTAAGTTTATACTCAGTATTACAGCTATTATATTATAATTATCAACTGGATTTTGCTCTAGAACTTGCTCTTACCATGATAGCAGCTGTTGCTATCTTTAATCTAATTTTTAAGGCAGATGAAAAAAATATAATCACAAATTTATTTCTGGCTTTAATATTGACAGCGGTTTTAGTTTCTAAAGAAAATAATTTTGTATTTAAAATATTTTATCTAAGTTCCTATGTTATAATAGCTGGCTTAAGCTTTTTTATTAAATCTAATCTTCAGAGTAATAATGATAATTTAAAAGCAAGTCTTAAGGAACAGAAGATAATTTTGAATACAATTGATACTCAGCTCTGGTATTTAAAAACGCCGCTGATTTATGGGCGGGTAAATGAGGCTCATGCAGAATTTTTAGGACTTGCAAAAGAAAAAATTGAAAATAAAAAAATATCTTCCTTTTTGAATAAGCAGGAAAGTCAGATCTGCCGTCTGGGCAATCAAAAAGTGTTTGAGCAAAAAAGAAAAATCAAAACTGAAGAGTGGTTAAAAAATAATAATGGTGAAAAAAGACTGCTTTCAATAGTTAAAAATCCGATGCTCAATAAGCAGGGAGAAGTTGATTATGTAGTCTGTTCGGCTCGGGATATTACTGCCAGAAAAAAACAGAGAAAAGAATTAGAAATTCAGCATCAATTCCAGAAAACACTGGCTGAAATATCTTCTCAATTATTGACTGTAAATAGCGGTAATATAGATCGAATTTTGAATAATTCGCTGAAAAAAATAGCTAAGTTTTTTGAAGTTGAACGCAGCTATATCTTTGAGCTTTCAGATGACGGGAAAACTATGAGTAACACCCATGAATGGACAGCGGCAGGAGTAGAAGCTCAAAAAGAAAATTTAAAGCAGTTATCAACTGCTAAATTTGACTGGTGGCTTAAAGAATTAAAAAATAATAGCATTATTAAGATAGATGATCTAGATAATCTACCGGCTGCAGCAGAAGGTGAGAAAGAATTACTGGTAGCTCAAAATATAAAATCTGTATTGGTGCTGGCTATTTTTATTGAAAATGAGCTTTTTGGTTTTTTTGGTTTTGATACTGTTCAGAAAAAGAAAAAATTCAGTGATCAGGAAATAAATATGTTTCAGATATTTACTGATGTTATGACCAGTGCTTTTGCCAGATATCTAGATGAGAAAAGAATTAGAAAACTAACCTATTATGATTCACTGACTGGATTATATAATCGCAGATTTTTTGAAGAGGAACTTCAGCGGCTGGATACTAAAAGACAGCTGCCGATAAGTCTGATTATGGCAGATTTAAATGGTTTAAAAATTGTTAATGACAGCTACGGTCATGAAAAAGGAGATCAGCTGCTTAAAAAAGCTGCAGAAATTTTAAAAAGTTCAGTCCGGGAAGAAGATATTCTGGCTCGGCAGGGTGGAGATGAATTTGCCATTCTGCTGCCAACGACCGATTCAAAAGAATCAAAAAAGCTGATTAAAAGAATTAAATCCAAAATAGCTGCTGCTGAAACTGAAATACCGATTTCTATAGCTCTGGGCTGGGCTACTAAAACTGAATCTGAAGAGCAGTTAACAGAGACTTTAAAAAAAGCTGATGACAGAATGTATCAGAACAAACTATCTGAAAGTCGGAGCAGTAAAAGCAAAATTGTGCAGGGACTTTTAAATACACTGGCTGCCAAAAGTAGTGAAACAAAAGAGCATGCAGTTCGAATGACCAAGCTGGCTTTTGATTTTGGCGAAAAACTTAAACTTTCCAATTCTGAGTTAAACAGGCTTTCTCTGCTGGCAACTCTGCACGATATAGGGAAAACTAATATCAGTGAGAAGATTTTAAATAAACCAGATAAATTAACTGATAAAGAGTGGAAAATTATGAAAAACCATTCAGAACAGGGATATAAGATTGCCTCAGCTTCAGAAGAATTTGCCCTGGTGGCAGATGATATATTTGCTCACCATGAACACTGGGACGGCAGCGGCTATCCCAGGGAGCTTGCTGGAGAAGATATACCTTATCTGGCAAGAATTATTTCAATCGTTGATGCTTATGATGTAATGACCAGTAATCGCCCCTACAGTCAGGCTGTTTTGGAAAAAGAAGCGCTGACAGAAATAAATGCTTGTGCGGGGACTCAGTTTGATCCTGAACTTGCAGAAGAATTTATTGAGATGATGCAGCAGTAATTAAAAACATTTACTAAAAACAAAGGATTAAATAGCAAAATAGTCAATTATAAATGTAATAGTTATTAATTATAGGAAAGTAAAAGAGGTGGAATTAATGCCTGAGACTAAGGTAGGTATCAAAAACATAAATTTATTAGCTGTAGGTGATCATACAGTTCTTTTCTATAAGCAGGAGTCTGAAAAAACCAATGCAGCTTTTTCTTTTATAAAATACAGCCTGGATAATGAACTAAAGTGTCTTTATATTGAGGAAGCAGAAAAGCAAAAAAGAGTAAAAGATCAGTTTGTTAAAAGTTCAATTGATCTTAAAGCGTATTTAAATAGCGGACAGCTTATTTTTTTAACAAAAGAAGAGGCCTATGGAGGGCCCTCAGAATTTAAAGTAGATGATATGATAAATTTGATTGAAGAAAAAGTAAAGAAAGCAAGAAAAGAAAATTTTAAAGGTTTGAGTATTACCGGGGAATTGACTGGTATTGTAGATTTTGAGGGTGGAAAAGAAGAAATAATTAAATATGAAAGGAAGCTGCACGAAAGAATTTTTAATAAATATCCGGTTATTGCTCTCTGCCGCTATAATCTTAATCAGTTTGATAACCAGATAATTAAAGCGGCAATTGAACTCCATGATTATATTGTCTGGCAGGGAGAGCTGCACGAAAACCCCTATTATATTAATCCTGAAGGTTATCGTCAGAATAAGGTAGCAGAATATGAAGTGAAAAGCTGGCTTAAAAATATAAACCAGTATCAGCATAAAGAAAGTCTTTACAAAAAAACAATTAATCAGACTCAGGAAGAACTTGATCAGAAAAGAGAAGAACTATCTGCTTCCAATCAGCAGCTGCTGGCTTTTAATGAAGAAATAATGGCGATGAATGAAGAGTTAGAATCTTCTTTTAGAGAACTTGAAGATTTAAATAATAGATTTGAAAAAATGATAGCTTTAGTCTCAGATATAGAAAATTTAAGTACGATCAGTGAAAATCAATTTTTGAGTAAAATTTTAAAAAAGGCGGTTTCTATAGTGCCTGAGGCTGATACAGGCAGCATTTATACTTTTGGAGAAAAATATGTAAATTTTGTAGATTGTATTGGTTATGACCTCGAAAAATTAAATGAGAATAAGATTGAAAATGAAGCTTTTTATAATCAGGATCAGGAAATTGAAATTATGGATATTAAAGAACTTAAAGCAAGAAATAAAAATCATATGCAGCAGAATGATTTTGATAGTCTAAAAGAGGAAAGTTTAAATAAAATTAAAGAAATAATGTATCTAGATTTAGAATTAAATGGAATAAAAAAAGCTGGGATTACACTTGATATTAGAGCAGGGAGCAGTAAAAAATTTAGTCATAATTCTAAGAAAATATTTGCTGCTTTTTACAATATAGCTTCTTCTTTTTATAAATTAAAAGAATATAATAGGCTGCAGAATAATTTTACCAGAGAAATTATCTCTGCTACTGTTAAGATGCTGGAAATGTATGATTTATATACTAGAGGTCACTCGGAAAGTGTAGCCGAGCTAGCAGTAGAAATTGCAGAAGAAATGGAGCTATCTCAAAAAGTAATAGATGATATTTACTGGGCGGGTCTGGTTCATGATCTTGGGAAAATGTTGATCCCCCTGGAAATTTTAAATAAAAAAGGGAAGTTGACAGATAGTGAATATGAGGTAATAAAGGAACATCCAGTTTTAGGCAGTAGTGTTTTAAGTGATTCTAATTCTTTAAAACACATTGCAAAGCATGTTCGCCATCATCATGAACGCTGGGATGGTGAGGGTTATCCGGATGGACTTGAAACTCAGCAAATACCACTTGAATCTCAAATAATCTGTGCAGCAGATGCCTGGGATGCAATGCGCTCTAAAAGAACTTACCGAGAGCCTCTTTCATTTAACCATGCTCTGGCAGAGATAAAAGATAATAAAGGAAAACAGTTTGCACCTGCTCCAGCTGAGGCTCTGATAAATGTTTTAGAGAGTTAGTCATCTCTATCATAATAGATTTAATCTGAATTCCTGTTTAGCTATTAGATATTTTGACTGAAAAATTAATTTATAAATCATTAGTTTTATGCTATAATTATTATTCAGGATATAAATAGACAAATAAATAATATAAATGCACAAAAATTATAAGGAGGTTTTTATTTTGAGTAAATCCGACATGACGGTAATTAAACGTGATGAGAGAGAAGTCGCTTACAGTCGGGATAAGATTACTAAGGCAATTTATAGAGCAATGGTCGAATCGGGAGAAGATGCGACCGAGGATGATGCAGAACAGGTAGCTCTAGATGTAGAGTCAGATCTAATTACAGAGTTTTATAATCAGGATCGAGTACCAAAGGTAGAAGAAATTCAGGATTTAGTGGAAGAAAAATTGATGAAGGCAGCTTATGTTGCAACAGCTAAAGCCTATATTTTATACAGGAATAAAAGACAGCAGTCAAGATTACACAGAAAAAAAGAAAGAGAAAATCCACTTTTAACAAACGATTTTTTGAGTAAATATAAACACCAGCCCAATCCTTTTCCAACTGAGCTGGGAGAGTTTATTTATTACAGAACATATTCTCGCTGGCTGGAGGACGAACAGCGTCGGGAGTACTGGTGGGAAACAGTAAAGAGAGCTGTGGAATATAACTGCTCACTGGCTAAGACTACCAAAAAAGAAGCTGAAAAACTTTATGATAATGTATATAATTTGAAGAACTTTTTAGCTGGACGTACACTCTGGACTGCTTCTACAGAGTCATCTAAAAAATATGGAATGAGCAACTATAACTGTTCCTTTACAGTTATTGATAGTTTTAAAGCTTATCAGGATATATTTTATTTGCTGATGATCGGTTAATTAGTAGCCGCTTATTACAGTAATGTGATAATGAAAAATCTTGTGAACCCTATACTCAGGGGTGTACTATTTACTTTAATAGTGCTAACGGTATCAGTGAATAAATAATAAACTGACTAAGAAAACCTGTTGTCCCATTGGGATAGATGGTAATACCGTGCCAAGTTATTCTACTCTTTCTTTTAACAAAGGAAGTGAATATATGTATAATGGAGTTATTTACAAAATTAGCAATTCGATTAATAAAAAATTATATATTGGAAAAACAGTCAAAAAGCCAACTAAATATTGGAAATCTCATAAGTCTTTTTGTAGAAATGGATATGAAAAAGTTCTATATGATGCCATGAGAAAATATGGAACACAAAAATTTAAGTTTGAAATTATTGAAAAAATACAATGTAATACTATTAATGAGCTTAATGCAGAATTATATAAATTAGAAAAAATGTATATTGAAAAACTAAATACAAAAGTGCCTAATGGTTATAATGTAACTGAAGGTGGAGAAGGCCTTGCGGGTGTTGACTTTTCAGAAGAACATAGACAAAAAATATCTGATGCACTTACAGGTAGAATTTTTTCTAAAGAGCATTGTATAAATATTAGTAAAGCTTCTAAAGGTCGCACATCGCCTAACAAAAATAAAAAATTAAGTAAAAAACATAAATTACACCTCAGTAGATCAATGAAGGGTAAATATGACGGAAAGAAAAATCCATTCTATGGGAAAAAGCATAGTGATAAAACTAGAAAACTAATAAGCAAAAAACTTAGTGATGGACGAATTAGTGGAGAAAAAAATCCATTCTATGGGGAAAAACATTCCAAAAAGACAATTGAGAAACTAAGAAAGATTGGAAAACAAAGGCAAAGTAATCCTGAAATAAGAAAGAAGAATATAGAAAATCAACCATCACGAAAGGCTATTAAACTTATTGATAAAGATAGCGATCAAGTAATAAAAGTTTTTTTGAGTTTAAGCCAGGCATGTAGATGGATTAGAAAGAACACTGATTTTTCAGGAGATAGAAGTTATATGACTGAAATATATAAAGCTAAAGAGAAAATAGCTTATGGTTTTAAATGGAAAATTGTAGAATAAAAGGTTTAACGACTATCCTTAAATGGAGTAGAATAAGAGTTGAGTACTTATTCGAAGCGCAAGATCCCCAAATGGGGAAAGATATAGTCTGCACTGCAGTGAAAGCTGTGGATAATGTGTCAGGAGTTGGATTTCGCGTACTGCCGCGTGATGTTGAGCAGCTGCCGAAGATCAGAACAGATGTCGAAGTTATTCATAAATATTATGAGCCGGTAGACAGTGATGAAAGAAGAGAATATACAGATTTTGATTTTGATGAAGATGATGTAGTAACAGTTAATGTAGGTGATTCCAAAGAAGGCTGGATTCAGTCGCTGGAATACTACTTTAAATTTTTAGTTGATCATGCTTATCGACCTTTAAAGAGAATTATATTTAATTATGATTCTGTGCGTCCAAAGGGTGAAAAACTTAAAACCTTTGGGGGAACAGCTTCCGGTCATCAGAGCTTAAAGCGGATGTTTACAAAAATTGATAAATTGCTTTCCGAAAAGCCGGATCGGGCTTTAGATGAAATCAAGCGGGTGAAACTAAAAGCTATTGACGCAATGGACATTTCTAATATCATTGCTGAAAATGTTGTCTCCGGTGGAGTTAGACGCTCATCCCAGATCTGTCTTTTTAGTGAAGATGATAAGGAAATTGCTCAGGCTAAGAGTAACTTATATGTCAAAGAAGATGATGAATGGGTAATTAATAAGGAAATATCTCACCGTCAGATGAGCAATAACAGTATTTTCTACGAGGGTAAGCCGACTCGGGAGCAGTTAAAGTGGCATGTTAAACAGATGCGCTTTAGTGGTGAACCTGGATTTATCAATGCAGTTGAGGGAAGCCGCCGCCGTGATAACTTTATGGGAGTTAATCCCTGTGCTGAAATCTTACTTGATTCCAGAGGGGTCTGTAATTTAACTTCTTTAAATGTAATGTCTTTTGTTGATCAGGAAGGTAATCTTGATAAAGAAGCGATGTTTGAAGCACAGGAACTTTCAGCCAGAGCAGGTTACAGAATGGCTCTGATTGAATTTGAATTACCAGAATGGGATCAGATTAATAAACGAGATAGATTAATTGGTACTTCTGTAACTGGCTGGCAGGATATGAAAAATGCTGCTGGATTGGACGAAGCTCAGGAAGCTCAGCTGCTTGAGGAACTGAGAGAAGTTGCTCATCAGGCTGCTAGAGAGATTGCTAAAGATGTAGGAGATAATGAGCCGCAGCTGATCACAACTGTTAAACCTGAGGGAACACAGACTCAGATGCCTACAGTTTCCAGTGGACTTCATTATTCTCACAGTGCTCATTATTTACGTCGGGTTCGTATTTCCGCTTCTGATCCGCTGGCCCGAGTTTGCGAAGAATTAGACTATCCAATGCATCCGGAAGTTGGTCAGGATCCAGAAAATCCAGAAACTTTAGTTGTAGAATTCCCGGTTAAAGCTCCTGAAGGAGAAGTCAAAGGGGATGTAGATGCAATTGAGCAGCTGGAAACATATAAGATGTTTATGGAAAACTATGTTGATCATAATGCTTCGATCACTGTTCATGTGCGCGATGATGAATGGGAAGCTGTAGAAGAATGGTTATGGGAGAACTGGAATAGTGTTGTCGGTATTTCCTTTATTTCCTACAGTGATAACTTCTATGATTTAATGCCTTATGAAGAAATTACAGAAGAAGAATATAATCAGCGGGTAGAAGAGATGGCAAGGTTTAATCCTTCCCTGGTTTCTAAGTATGAAACTGAGTATTTAGAAAGAGAAATAGATGACGCTTCCTGTGAAACAGGAGCCTGTCCGGTAAGATAAATTGATTAAACTTTTCAGCAAATAGAGTATATAAATTCACAAACTGATGCTGAAAATCATTAATATTATAAAATTGAAGAAAGACAATCAATATAAATTAGCAATAAAACCAATAAATTGAATATTTAAGCCGGAAAATATTAAAAAAAATACTATTTTTCTAATCAATGTGTCATTTTGGAACAGTTAATCAGACTGTTCTAAAATGGCATATTTTTTTATGATCCTTAAATTAATGACTATTCATGGCATTTATTTAGAAATAATTATCAACTAAATGTTCTATTCTGCAACAAATATTATTAAATTCACAAAGTATATCAAATAATATTTTTTATAAATAATTTTATTTATATTTTTTAAACCCTGTCAGGACAACAGTTAAATGGTTATTTGCTTATAAAAATATTTTTATAAATTTGAATGGCATGGTATATGCATTATTAATATACTGAATAGTAAGAAAGATGTTAATTTTTAGCCGTGCTTATTCTGGCAGTAATTTTCAAGAGCAAACTTTAATTATATTTTTATTAAAGAAAGGGGGCTTATTTGTTTATTATTTTTTAAAAGTATTCAGGGAGGGATAAAATTGAAAGAAAGCAAAGAAAAATTAAAACAATTATTGGAAGATATGCTGGTTATTCGAGAATTTGAAACTACAGTTCAAAAACATTTTGCAGAGGGAGAAATTCCAGGCTTTGTACACCTCTATTTAGGAGAAGAAGCAGTTGCTGTTGGTGCCTGTGGTGCTTTAACAGAAAA
>JBHEOV010000013.1:18527-31740 GCA_046260625.1 Halanaerobium sp.
GACTATATTACAAGTACTCACCGCGGTCACGGCCACTTATTAGCCAGAGGTGGAGATATCAAAAAGATGATGGCTGAAATTTTTGGTAAAGCTACCGGTTATAATAAAGGTAAGGGCGGCTCAATGCATATTGCTGATGTTAGTCTTGGTATTTTAGGTGCTAATGGTATTGTTGGTGCTGGACTACCGATAGCTGCAGGTTCAGGAATTACAGCTCAAATTTTAGGTAAAGATTCAGTTACTGTCTGCTTTTTTGGTGATGGAGCTTCTAATCGAGGAACTTTTCATGAAGCATTAAATATGGCTTCAGTCTGGAATCTACCGGTAGTTTTTGTCTGTGAAAATAATATGTATGGAATTTCTATGCCGCAGTATAAGACAGAAGGCAGAAAAGGTCAGAACATAAAGGATGTCTCTGATAGAGCGGTTTCCTATGGTATCTCTGGTGTTACAGTTGATGGAAATGATGTAATGGCAGTTAATGAAGCTGTTACCGAAGCTGTTAAAAAAGCACGTCAGGGTGGAGGACCCAGCTTAGTAGAATGTAAGACATATAGATGGAGAGGTCATTTTGAAGGAGACCCAACAGTATATCGTTCAGATGAAGAATTAGAGCAGTGGAAGAAAAAAGATCCTATTCCTAGATTTGTTAAAATACTTAAGGATCAGGAAGTAATTGATGAGCAAGAGTATGAAAGTCTAAGATCTGACGTAAAAGAGAAGGTAAATGAGGCCCTCCAGTTTGCTCAGGATAGCCCTGAACCAGATCTTTCAGAAGTTACTACAGATGTTTTTTATGGGGGTGCTGAATAATGAAAAAATTAAGTTATGCTGAAGCCTTAAGAGAAGCAATGGCCGAGGAAATGGAAAGAGATAACTCAGTCTTTATTATGGGTGAAGATGTAGGAGTATTTGGAGGTTGTTTTGGTGTAACCGGTAATCTGGTAGAAAGATTTGGTGAAGATAGAGTTAGAGATACACCAATTACTGAAACTGCTATTGTTGGTAGTGCTGTTGGAGCAGCTATGACAGGTAGTAGACCTGTAGCAGAAATAATGTTTGCCGGTTTTATGGGTGTACCGATGGATGAGATTTTTAATCAGGCTGCAAAAATGTGTTATATGACCGGAGGACAGGCACACGTACCGCTGGTAATAAGAGTTCCAGATGGAGCTGGCATTGGAGCTGCAGCCCAGCACTCAGAAAGAACTGAAGCCTGGTTTACTCATATACCTGGTTTAAAAGTAGTTTATCCATCAAATCCAGCTGATGCTAAAGGTTTATTAAAATCAGCAATCAGGGATGATAATCCGGTAATTTTCTTTGAACACAAGGTTTTATATAACCATACTGGTGATGTGCCTGAAGAAGAGGACTTTTTAGTTCCCTTTGGTAAAGCAGAAGTAAAAAGAGAAGGTAGTGATTTAACGATTGTAGCTACCGGTATTTTAGTAAGTTATGCACTTACAGCTGCTGAAAAGCTGGCAGAAGAGGGTATTGATGTTGAAGTTATTGATCCCAGAACTCTGGTTCCTTTTGATAAAGAAGCTGTTTTAAAATCAGTAGAAAAAACAGGTAAACTATTAATTGCGACAGAAGAGACAAAAAGAGGCTCAGTAGCTTCGGAAATTGCTGCAGTAGTTGCAGAAGAAGGATTATTTTATTTAGAGCAGCCGATTAAGAGAGTATGTGCTCCAGATGCACCAGTTCCTTTCAGCAGTGTGTTAGAAAAAGCATATCTACCTGATCCAGAAAAGATTATTGCTGCTGTAAAAGAGATGGTTTAAGGTGAGTGAAAATATTAACTCAGTTGGAATAATTGCTAATCCAGCCTCCGGACGTGATATCCGGAGGCTAGTAGCTCATGGCTCTGTTTTTGATAATGCTGAAAAAGTAAATATAGTCAGGCGTATTTTACTTGCGCTCAATAATCTTAAACTGGATAAGGTCTATATAATGCCTGATTCTTTTGGAATAGGCAGTGAGGCTGTAAACGGTCTCTGGGGTGAAGAAAAAGAAAATTTTAAATTGGAAGTAGATGTTCTGAAGATGCCGATTACAAGTACAGCTGAAGATTCTTTTAATGCTGCCTGTTTAATGGAAAAGAAAAATGTTGATGTGATAATTGTTTTAGGAGGAGATGGAACAAATAGAGTTGTGGTTAAGGCTTTAAAAAAGACTCCAATTTTATCACTATCTACAGGAACAAATAATGTTTTTCCAGTAATGGCAGAAAGCACAATGCTCGGTTTAGCTGCCGGTTTATATACCAAGTTTTCTAAAGAAGATCGTAAAAAAGTTAAAAGTCCAATTAAATGTATTAACATTATTAAAAATGAAGAAATAATAGATATTGCATTAATTGATGCAGTATTAGTTAATGAATCATATATCGGCAGTCGTGCTCTCTGGCATACCGAATTACTCGAAGAAATATTTGTCACAAGAAGTACTTCTCATGATATCGGGATGGTTTCTATAGCCGGCAGGCTGATAGAAGTTAAAGCAAAAGATGATGGAGGTGTATTTTTAAGAGTTGGGAAAAATGGAAAATCAGTTAAGGCAGCTATAGCACCTGGTGTCATTAAAAATATTCCAATTGCAGAGTGGAGAAAGGTAAAACAGGAGGAGATAATTGAATTTCCTCATAAAAAACGAATTATAGCTCTGGATGGAGAAAGAGAGTTGGTTATAAAAAAGAATGACAAATTGAGTATGCAGTTAAGCTGTGCTCCGGCAGATTTTTTAGAATATGAAGAAGTATTAAGGCTTGCTGACAGCAAAAATATGCTGGAGGTGAAGTAAATGAATTTAGATGATTTAGCAGAAAAATATGCAGACTGGTATCAGACTGTAAGAGGGAATTATGTTGGAGAAAATGAATATAACTGTCTGGCAGCTCATATTGGTGACTGCAGCGGTAAAAAAATAATTGAAGTTGGATGTGGAACCGGCTTTTTTCTGCGAAAATTTGCTGAGCAGGCAGAAGAAACTGTGGGCTTTGATTTAACAGCAGGCATGTTAGAGGCAGGGCAAAAGATTGCTGAAGAAAAAGGCTTAAAAATTAATTTTATTCAGGGGGATATTTTAGAAGGAGTTCCCTTGAGTGATAATTATTTTGATATAGTTTATTCAAATTCAATGATTGAATTTTTCAAAAATGAAAAAGAGCAAAAAAAAGCTATGGCTGAAATGTGGAGACTGTTAAAACCTGGAGGCAAATTTGTAATTGGTGTTTTAAATAAAGAGAGTACCTGGGCCTATAAAAGAACTGCTGAAACTTTAGAAAAAGATTCAATCTTTTCTGAAGGACATTTTTATACCTGGAATGAATTTAAAGAACTGATGCATGATTTTGGGCAAGTTAAAATAGAATCAACACTTTTTGTGCCTCCTTATTTTAAAAATAAAGCAGATTTTGAATGGTTTAAAAATTTAGAAGCAGAATTCAAAAAACGTTATCCAAAAAGAGGCGCTCTAATTGTAGGAAGTGTTGTTAAAGAGGAGGAAAATTAGATGGCAAAAGAATTATTAATGCCGAAATTAGGTTTAACAATGGAAGAAGGAACTATAGTAGAATGGTATGTTGAGGAAGGCGATAGTTTTGAAAGTGGGGATTTGATTTTTGCGGTTGAGACAGAAAAATTAACTAATGATGTAGAAGCAAATGATGATGGTGAAATTTTAGAAATTTTAGTTCACGAAGGTGAAACAGTAAAAGTTAAAACTCCGGTAGCCAGGCTGGTAGGCTATGAAGAAGAGAGTGGTGCTACTGCAGAAAAAGTAGAAGCAAAAACTGAAGCAAAAGAAGCTGAACAGGAGAAGAAGGTTGAGAAAAAAGAGCCGGCAAAAGATAAAAAAGCAGGCAGCCGCACTAAAGTTATGGCTGCTCCTAAAACCAGGAAATTTGCTGCTGATAATGATGTGGATTTAAATGTGGTGGCAGAAACTCTCGCTAAAAATAAGATCAGTGTTTCTGATATCAAAGAGTATCTAGAAAAAGATGAAAAAAAAGAAGAAAAATCTGCTCCAGTTAAGAAAAAAGGCAGCTCTTCGATGCGCAAAATAATTGGAGAAAGACTGACAGAAAGCTGGAAAGCACCTCATATTTATCTTAAAAAAGAAATTGAGGTCGGGGCTTTACTGGAACTTAAAGAAACATTTAAAAAGAGCAGTGAGCATGTTTCCTTAAATGATGTAATCTCATTTATTACAGCTAAAGCTATTAAAAATTACAAGAAAATAAATTCTATAAAGACTGATGATGGAGAATTTGAAGCTGCAGCAGATATTAATTTAGGGCTGGCAGTGGCTGTAGAAGATGGGTTATTGGTGCCTGTACTTAAAAATGCAGATCAGCATAGTTTAGAAGAACTGGCAGTTAAAAGCAGGGATTTAATTGTAAGAACAAAGGAAAATAAGCTGAGTCCTGATGAAATGCAGGGAGGAACTTTTACAATTACTAATTTAGGTATGTTTGGAATTGATGAATTTACAGCAATTTTAAATCCACCTCAGGCTGCTATTTTAGCAGTTGGCACAATTAAAGAAAAATTGTATTTAGATTCAGAGGGTGAGCTCAAGACTGCTAAAGTAATTAATTTCACGTTGGGTGTTGATCACAGAGCTATTGATGGAGCAACAGCAGCTCAATTTATGCAAAAATTTGCTGAGTATATAGAAAATCCTTATTTATCTTTTTAGACAGGTCTGGCCCGGAAGGAGACTTAAACTGGAGGTAATTAAATGACTAAAACTATGAGAGCGGCAAGATGGTATGGGCCAAAAGATATTAGAGTCGAAGATGTAGAAATCCCGGAAGTAAAAGCAGGAGAAGTTAAAATCAAAGTTGAATGGTGCGGTATTTGTGGTTCTGATTTACATGAATATCTGGTTGGGCCCATTTTTATTCCAGTTGAGGATGCTCATCCAATCACTAAAGCAGAAGCACCAGTAATCTTAGGACATGAGTTTGCAGGTGAAGTAGTAGAAAAAGCAGACGGTGTAGATCATTTAGAAGTAGGAGATAAGGTTGTTTTAGAACCAATCCGGGCCTGTGGGGAATGTGAAAAATGTAAAAGAGGGGATTATCAATTATGTGATCAGTTAGGTTTTCATGGTTTAGCCGGTGGAGGTGGAGGCCTCTCAGAATATACTACCTTTCCAGCTGAATTTGTTTATAAGCTCCCGGAAAATCTAAGCACTAAAGAGGGAGCGTTGATTGAGCCGCTTGCGGTTGCCGTCCATTCTCTGCATCGAGCTAAATTTATGCAGGGTGAAACTGCTCTAGTTACAGGGGCTGGTCCCATTGGCTTATCAACTATTCTGGCCTTGAAATCTGCTGGAGCCAGAAAAATAATTTCTGTTGAATTAAAAGAAGCGCGTAAAGAATATGCTCTAGAATTCGGAGCTGATCTGGTGTTCGATCCGACTGAAGTAGATGTGGTAGAAGAGGTAATGAAATTAACAGATAATAAAGGGCTTAACGCTGCTTTTGAAACTACTGGTGTCCAGGCTGGTTTTGAAACTGCAGTTAAGTCAGTAGAAAAAAGCGGCAGAGTTGTAGTTACAAGTATCTGGGAAGAGCCGATTAAATTCCATCTTAATAATCTAGTATTATCTGAAAAAGAAATCATTGGAACTTTAGCTTATAATAGAGGTGTTTTTCCAGCTGTTATTTCTCTGGTAGAAGATGGTAGAATTGATGCGCCGAAGATGATTACTAAGGAGATTAAATTAGAAGATGTTGTAGGAGAAGCATTTGAAGAGCTAGTTGCTAATAAAGATCAGCATATTAAGATTTTGGTAAGTCCAGCAAAATAAAAAGAAGCAATGAAATGTTTTAATTAAAATTCAAAAATAAAATTATGATTTTTGAAAGGAGAATATTTATGAAGCTGGAGGGTAAAGTTGCCTTAGTTACTGGAGGTGGCCAGGGTCTTGGAGAAGGAATTGCAAAAAAACTTGCAGAAGCAGGATGTAATATTGCTGTTGCTGATATAAATAAAGAAAATGCAGAAAAAGTTGCAGAAGATATTAGAGCTATAGGCAGAAAGGCAATTGCAGTTGAAGTTGATGTAACTAAATGGAAACAAGTTGAGAAGATGGTCGAAGAAACAGTTGATAAACTTGGTGGACTTGATATTGCAGTAAATAATGCTGGTGTAATTTCTATTAAATCAGTTGAAGAATTAAGTGAAAAAGACTGGGATCATGTACTTGATGTTAATGCAAAAGGAGTTTTTCTCTGCTCTAAAGCAGAAATTCCATATTTAAAAAAACAGAAATGGGGAAGAATTATAAATACTGCTTCTATTGCTGGAAAAACTGGTTTCCCTGATCTTGCCCACTATAGTGCTTCGAAGTTTGCAGTAGTCGGTTTTACAAATGCGCTTGCTAAAGAGCTTGCTAAGACTAAAATTACTGTTAATGCAATTTGTCCCGGTATAATTGGTACTCAGATGTGGTATGGAGATAAAGGACTTGCAGCTAAATGGAAAGGTGAAGAAGAAACAATGGAAGAATCCTGGAAGCGGAATCAAGAATCATTAATTCCACAGGGAGAAGCTCAAACAGCTGAAGATATGGGAGATTTAGCCGTTTATTTTGCTCAGGCTCCTCATGTTACAGGTCAGGCTGTAGCAGTTGACGGGGGAATGACTCTCTAAATTTAACTCTTAAACAGCTAAATTTAAAAGCTAAAGAAGAAAAAGAGCCTCACCTAAAAAAATAAATGAGTGAGGCCTTTTATTGCAATTTAAGTATTTAATATAATTTAAAATATAGAGTGATTTTAGTTAATGATTTTTTATTAAACCTTTTTTAAAATAATAGCTGAAGAAAAAATCATATAATAATTTGAAGAGAAATAATTATAGGAGTTGAAAAAATGGGTAATAAAAAGTATAAAATTGTAATTATTGGCAGTGGACCGGGAGGTTATGTTGCGGCACTGAGAGCAGGTCAGCTGGGAGCTGAGACTCTGCTGATAGAAAAAGAAGCACTTGGAGGCACCTGTTTAAATTGGGGCTGTATACCAACTAAAGCTTTTGTGCGCTCAGCTGAACTTTTTGCTGATATTCAAAATGCCTCAAGTTTTGGTCTTAAAGTTGAGTCTGCAGCAGTTGATTTTCCAGCAGTTGTTAAAAGAAAAGATAAAATAGTTAAGAGATTGGTGGGAGGAATTGATTATCTGCTGAACAAAAATAAGGTAGAGATGATAGCTGGAAAGGCTTCATTTATTGATTCTAAAAAACTTAAAATTGAGACCGGCACAGAAACGATGGAAGTAGAAGCAGAAAACATAATAATTGCAAGTGGTTCTCAGGCTTCTAAACTGCCAATTCCAGGTGCAGATTTAGAGGGGATTTTAAATAGCCGGGCAGTTTTGGATTTAAAAGAATTACCAAAGTCGATGGTAATCGTTGGAGGAGGGGTTATCGGGATGGAGTTTGCCTTTATTTTCCGTAACTTTGGAGTAGAGGTAACTGTTCTTGAATATTTAGAGCAGCTGGTGAGTGGTGTTGATTCGGATATTGCAGCTGAATTAAATCGCTCAGCTAAACGTCGTCAGATAACTGTTAAAACTTCTTCGGAAGTTAAAGAAATAAAGAAGAAGGCGGAAGGTTATGAGGTTATCTACTTAAATAAAGATAAAAAACAATCTGTGGAAGCTGAAAAGGTATTAATGGCTGTTGGGCGCAGACCATATACTGCTGGCCTGAACTTAGAAAAAGTCGGAGTTGAAATTACTGAGGGGCGCCGAGCTGTTAAAGTTAATTCTAAAATGGAGACTAATGTTGAAGGGGTTTATGCTGTCGGTGATGTAACAGATAAAATTTTGCTGGCTCATGTTGCTTCACATCAGGGAGTAGTTGCTGTGGAGAATATTATGGGGCAGGAGCGAGAAATGAATTATCAGGCAGTACCGGGAGCAATCTTTAGTTCTCCTGAAATTGGAACAGTTGGTTTAAGTGAAGAAGAAGCTCAAGCAGAAGGAATAGATTATAAAGTTGGTAGTTTTCCCTTTGCTGCTAATGGTAAGGTAATGGCTATGGGAGAAAGAGAAGGTAAGGTTAAAATTATTGCTGAAAAAGAAAGTGGTAAAATTATAGGTGCAGCTTTAATCGGAATTGAATCCAGTGATTTAATAGCTCAATTAACTCTGGCAGTAAATCTTAATTTAACTGCTGATCAACTTGCAGAAACAATTTATGCTCATCCAACTACATCCGAGTCAGTACACGAAGCTGCTTTAGATTTAACAAGCGGAGCACTACATTACAGCAGCTAAAATGAGTATAGCCTGGTATGGAGGTGTTAGATATTGAAGAGTAAGTTTCCAGGATGTCCTAATCAGGGAGAATGCTTTGCCAATAATACAGCTGCATTTATGATTTTAGGTGAAAATTTCAGCAATGAAATTTAAAAATGATAATCATAATTTAGTTTAAATATGGTTAACTTAATGATATAATCCCCTTACGGAGTCCAGATTAAGTAATATAATCTGTTCTGACAGTAAGGGGGTTTTTTTAAGTTTTAATAATTGCTGCAGGCAGATTTAATTTTTTAAAACTATCAAGGGACAGGTTGAGAGAAACTGTTTAAAATAAAAGTTAAAAGATAAGAATATAAGCTCCCTATTTTTGGGAGATATAAGGAGGAAAAAATGTCTACAGCAATAAAAATTAGAGAGATAAATAAAAGTTATGGTGATTTACAGGCTTTAGCTGATATCAATTTAGAGATCAAAAAAGGTGAGTTTTTCGGCCTACTTGGTCCTAATGGGGCTGGTAAAAGTACTTTGATTGGTATTTTAGGTGGCCTGGTGCATAAGGATTCGGGAAGTGTTACAGTCTTAGGTAAGGATATAATTAAAAATTACAGGGAGACTAAAAAATCACTGGGGATTGTACCTCAGGAGATAACCTTTGATCCTTATTTTACTGTGCGGGAAACACTGGAGATGCACTCAGGTTATTTTGGGATTAAAGATAACAGCAAAAAAATTGATGAGCTGCTGGAGGCTTTAAGCCTGACTGATAAAGCAGAAATAGGACCCCGCCAGTTATCAGGTGGAATGAAGAGGAGACTTCTGATTGCTAAAGCCCTGGTCCATGATCCAGAGATAATTGTTTTAGATGAGCCGACTGCCGGAGTTGATGTTGAGCTGAGAAACAGTCTCTGGCAATATGTAATTAATCTTAATAAAGAGGGGAAAACAATTATTTTAACTACTCATTATTTAGAAGAAGCAGAAGCTCTCTGTGATCGGATTGCAATTATGAATAAAGGGAAGATAGTTAAGGTTGACAGCAAAGAAAGTCTGATTAATTCTATAGATAAAAAAATTATTAAAATCAAGTTTGCTGATCCAGCTCACGGGCTGGAAGAAGAGTTAGTAGAAATTGATTTTAAATTAAATGATAACAAAAGAGAGATTGAAATAGAAACTGCAAAAAAAGATTTAGATAGAATTCTTAAAAAGATTAGTTTTTTAAATTTAGATATTGTCGATATTGATATTGAAAGTGCAAAGCTGGAAGATGTCTTTATTAAGCTGACTAATTTAGGAGGTGATGATAATTAATAACATCACTTTCTTTAGTCTGGTTAAAAGAGAGGTTGCAAGATTTTCTAAGGTAGCGATTCAGACTATCTTTGCACCTCTAATTTCAACCGGCTTATATTTAATTATCTTTTCCTATTCCTTTCAGAATCGGGAGGTTGCAGGTTATGGAATTCCTTATATAGATTTTATTGTTCCTGGTTTAATTATGATGAGTTTGATTCAGAATTCCTTTGCTAATACCTCTTCCTCTTTAATTGGAGCTAAGTATAATGGGATTATCATTGATTTCCTGCTGGCCCCTTTTTCCTATATTGAACTTACTTTAGGTTTTATGATTGGAGGAATGGTCAGAGGACTTGTAGTTGGCAGTGTAACTTATTTAGTGGCTACTTTTTTTTATGGAGGAGCGGTTGCTCATCCTTTTTTAGCAGTATTTTTTGCAATTTTAGTGTCTTCTATTTTTTCACTTTTTGGGATCGTTGCTGGCTTATGGGCAGAAAAGTTTGATCATGTTTCAATTTTTTCTAATTTCTTTATTACACCTTTAACTTTTTTGAGTGGAGTTTTCTATTCAGTTAAGGGGCTGCCGGGAATCTGGAGTGAGGTATCATTATTCAATCCGGTTTTTTATATGGTAGATGCAGTTCGCTTCTCTTTTGTTGGTCAGTCTGATGTTGCACCTGCTTTTTCAGCAGTGATCATCGGCAGTCTGGCTGTTATACTGTTGTTAGTTGTAACTTATTTGTTTAAGATCGGGTATAAGGTTAAGAGTTAATTAATTTAATTGGAGGTTAAAATTATGGCCTGGATGGGAAAAATTCTTGGAGGAACAGTTGGCTTTTCTTTTGGAGGTCCTTTAGGTGCGGTAATTGGAGCAGCTATTGGTAATCACTTTGATCAGAAGAGTTCAGATGCGAGTCAATTTGGACAACAGCAGAGAGGTAATTTAAATCAGCAGGAAGAAAAACAGACAATCTTTTTTACCAGTATCTTTTCGATGCTGGCAAAATTTGCTCAGGCTGATGGAACAGTCAGCAGAGCAGAGGTTAATACAATTGATCGTTTTATTAAAAACGAACTCAAGCTGCAGGGGGAAGCCCGCAAACTGGCAATTAGAGTTTTCGATGAAGCAAAAAAGAAAAATAATTCTTTTGAAGAATATGCACAGCAGTTTTATGATAATTTCAAAAATGAACAGACTCTGGTTTTAGGAATGTTTGATCTCTTGATGAAAGTTGCAGTAGCAGACAATGATTTTCATCATAAAGAAGAAGAATACATTAAGAAAGCTAAAAAAATATTCAATCTAAATGACAGTCAGTATGAGAACATTAGATCTCAGTATGTTGATACAGCTGATTTAGAAAAATACTATAGAATTTTAGAATGTTCACCTGAGTCAGATTTTAAAGAAGTTAAGCGCCAGTACCGCCAGAAGGCAAAAGACTTTCATCCGGACAATGTAATTGGTAAGGGGCTGCCGGAAGAGTTTGTGGATTTTGCGGAAGAGGAATTCAAAAAAATAAATGATGCGTATGAGAAGATTAAGGCAGAAAAAGGAGCTTAAAATATCATTTATAAGCTCTTAAGATTTATTAATTTTCTAAAATAAAAATATATTTGGGGGTATGCTAAATGAAGCTTGTGATGATTGAGCCGATTAATATTTCGATGATTAAAATTGAGGAATACAGGCAGCGGCTGGAAGCTGAGGGTCACGAATTGATAGCTTATTCCAACCGGGCAGAAGATGAGGCAGAGATGATTAAAAGAGCTAAAGAAGCTGAGATTTTAATCATTGCCAATCAGCCTTTACCTGCAGAAGTGATTAAGGCGGCAGAAAATTTAAAGATGATTTCGGTTGCTTTTACAGGATTTGATCATATTGCAATGGAGGCCTGTCGGGAAAATGATATTTTAGTTTCTAATTCCTCCGGTTATGCCAATCAGGCTGTTTCAGAATTAGTTTTTGGGCTGACAATTGACTTGATGAGAAAGATTAAAAATTCTGATCAGGCGGTAAGAGCTGGTAAAACCAGAGCCGGTCTCATTGGAAATGAGCTGTCTGGGAAAAACTTTGGCGTTGTCGGTTTTGGCTCAATCGGTCAGAAGACTGCCCGAATAGCAGCTGCCTTTGGCTGTAATATTTTAGTTGATAATCATAAAAAAGATCAGGCCGGGGAAGAGCTTGGAGTAGAATATTTAGAATTAGATGAGTTGATGCAGAAAAGTGATATTATTAGTCTGCATGTACCTCTCAAAGAGTCAACGGTTGATTTAATTGATGCAGAAAAAATTGCTCTGATGAAAAAAGATGCAATTTTAATTAATACAGCCCGCGGTCCTGTAGTCAATAGTGAGGCTCTGGCTGAGGCTTTAAACAAAGAAGAGATTGCTGGAGCAGGTATCGATGTTTTTGAAATGGAACCACCAATTCCAGGAGATCACCCACTTTTAAATGCTAAAAATACTATTTTAACTCCCCATACAGCCTTTGCGACTGAGGAAGCTTTTATTAAAAGAGCTGAGATAGTCTTTAATAATATTGAAGCCTGGCTGGCTGATGAGCCGCAGAATGTTGTAAGTTAGAATTATTACTTATTTAAAAGCTTCTCTGAAAGGTGGTTTAAAATGGATTTAAAAGAAAAGGCGAAAGGACTTTTATTTGATTTTAAAGGAGATGAATATGCTCTGGGTCTTGGAATTTTGAATAAAGTAGGAGAATATGCTGCAGAATATGGAGAGAATGCTTTAATAATCTCTAATGATACTTACCTGGAAACTGCTGTCAAAGAAGTTAAAAAATCATTTAAGAAAAATAAGATAAAAATAGCCGGCAATCGAGTGCTGCCGGGAGCAGAAGCAAATGCTCCCAGGGAAGATGTCTATCGCCTGGCAGGATATATTCATACTTTTGAACCTGACTCTATAGTTGTGATTGGGGGAGGAAGTACAATTGATGCAGTTAAAGCTGCCAATGTACTGGCTTCACTTGGCCATTACAGTCCAGATATAGACACCTATTTTGGAACGGATATTGTCACAGAAGCTTTAGAGCACAGCCGAGAACATTTAACTCCGACCATTGCTATTCAAACCGCCTCGAGTTCCGGGGCTCATCTAACAAAATATTCTAATGTCACAGATCTAGTAAGCGGACAGAAAAAATTAATTGTTGATGAGGCTATAATTCCTGATAAATCAGTTTTTGATTATAAAATAAGCGAAACAATGCCTCTAAAAGTTACAGTTGATGGTGCCTTTGATGGTTTAGCTCACTGCCTGGAAGTTTTTTATGGAATTGATCAGGATAATTATGAGTTAGAAAAAGAGATAGCTTCAACAGCAGTAGAGCTGATAGTTAAAAACACGCCGAAAGTAATTGATGATTTACACAATACTGAAGCCCGAGAGGCTTTAGGTCTGGCCACAGATTTAGGTGCTTATTCAATTATGGTAGGCGGAACTAATGGCGGCCATCTGACAAGTTTTTCTTTAGTGGATGTCAGCAGTCACGGCAGAGCCTGTGGGATAATGAATATTTATTATACTGTCTTTTTTGCCCCTGCTATAGAGCCGCAGTTAAAAGTTATCGGCAGAATATTTGAAAGAAATGATTATTTAGAAGCTGATCTCGAT
>JBHEOV010000130.1:0-4401 GCA_046260625.1 Halanaerobium sp.
GAAACAATCCTGTCATTTTCTGAATAATCTTTTTTAACTTCAATATCTGACCAGTTTTCGCCAAAAAGATTTTTAACAGCTTCAGCCTGACTATACCCTATTTCCAAAAATATTTTGCCCCCATTTTTGAGCACTTTTTCGGCCTCAGGCAGCAGCCGGCGATAATAATCGAGACCATCTTCTCCTGCCTCCAGAGCAGTTTTGGGTTCTTTTTTAACCTCAGGCGGCAGCTCCTCCATCTCCGATTTAGAAATATAGGGAGGGTTGGAGACTATAATATCGATTCCCCTAATCTCTCTTTTAATAAATTCTTTGAGCAGATCACTTTTTAAAATACTCAGCCGCTGACTTAATTCATGTTTTTCCATATTCTGCTTCGCAATTTTTAAGGCCTGAGTAGAAAGATCAACCCCTACAACTTTGGCCTCAGCTAGATAATGAGCCAGGCTGACCGCTATCGCTCCACTCCCGGTGCCCACATCAATTATTTGCGGCTGCTGCAGCTCATTTTGACGGCAGTATTCTATAACCTGCTCCACTAAATTCTCGGTATCAGGGCGGGGAATTAAAACCCCTTCTGTTACTTCAAATTCTAAGGACATAAATTCCTTTTTTTCAGTAATATAAGCTACAGGAATTCGCTGAGCTCTTTTTTTGATCATCTGGCGATAACTATCAATCTCAGTACTTTTTAAAGGATAATCATATTTAACATAAAGATTAATTCTTTCCATATCAAGCAGATCAGCCATCAGCACTTCTGCATCCAGACGAGAGCTTTCAATCCCTCTTTCAGCCAGAAACTGATCACTGCGATTAAGAAGTTCTTTGATATTCATCTTAAATCTTCTCCAATCTCTTGACATTATCCTCCTCAATTAAAGCTTCAATAACCGGATCCATTTCTCCATCTAAAACCTTATCCAGCTGATGTATGGTCAGATTAATCCGGTGATCACTTATTCTTCCCTGAGGGAAATTATAGGTTCTAATTTTTTCACTGCGGTCACCTGTACCTACCTGTGACTTACGTGCTTCTGCTCTTTCCTTCTGCTTTTCTTTTTCTTTTTGCTCCTGCAGGCGAGCCCGTAAAATCCTCATTGCCTTAGCCTTATTTTTATGCTGGGACTTTTCGTCCTGACAGGAAACTGTAAGTCCGGTTGGTTCATGGGTAATTCTAATAGCTGAGTCAGTTGTATTTACACTCTGACCACCGGGTCCACTGGAACGGAAGGTATCAATAGTTAAGTCATTAGTATTGATTTCTACATCTACTTCCTCCGCCTCCGGTAAAACCGCTACTGTAGCAGTTGAAGTATGGATCCGACCGCTGGACTCAGTTGAAGGTACACGCTGAACCCTGTGGACTCCACTTTCGTATTTTAGGTGTTTAAAGATATCTGTACCTTCAATGGTGAAGATAATTTCTTTAAAACCTCCAGAACCAGACTCATTAGCGTTCATGATTTCTACTTTCCAGCCTCTATTTTCAGCGTAGCGAGAATACATTCTGTATAAATCGGCGGCAAAAAGTCCAGCCTCATCTCCCCCGGCACCAGCTCTAATTTCTACAATAACGTTTTTCTCATCATTAGGATCATCAGGCAGCAGCATAATTGGCAGCTTTTCTTCCAATTTTTCTTTTTTAGGCTGCAGTTCTGCAATTTCTTCTTCAAACAGTGCCTGCATATCTGGATCATCTTCAAGCTCCATCATTTCTTCTGCTTCTTCGATACCGGCCTTTGCTTCTTTATATTCATTATATTTCTCGACGATTTTTTTCAGTTTTGCATGTTTTTTAATTAATTTTTGATATCTTTCACTATCATTGATTACTTCCGGATCACTTAGTTTTGAATTTAATTTTTTATAATTATCAACCAGTTTATCCAGTTTTTCTTCTAAATTCTCTAAATCAAACATTTATATCTCACCTCATATTATCTTTAAAGTTAGCAGTAGATTATTCCTCTTTGATGGCATGGCAGCTTCTACAGCGCGCTTCATAAACCTCAGATGCTCCAACTAAAATTACAGGATCATCAATTGCTGCGGGTTCCCCATCAATTAAACGCTGGGTTCTACTTGCAGGTTCTCCACACTGGATACAGATAGCATGCAGTTTATCAACATATTCAGCTCTAGCCATTAATTCAGGCATTGGTCCAAATGGTTGATTGCGGAAATTCCTATCCAAACCAGCAATAATAACTCTTACACCTTGATCAGCCAGATCTTCACAAATTTCTACTATATCTTCATGGAAAAATTGAGCTTCATCAATTCCAACTACATCAACTGAAGCATCGATTCGCTTTAAGATTTCTTCAGGATGATCAACCGGAACTGCGTCTATACTGTTTCCACTGTGAGAAACAACATCTTTTTTACTGTAACGATCGTCTAAAACAGGTTTAAAAACTTTCACCTTCTGTTTGGCAATTTTTACTCTGCGGAGACGACGGATCAGTTCTTCACTTTTCCCGCAGTACATTGGACCTGTAATCACTTCTAACCAGCCACTTTTTGTGATTTTATACAATTATTCCACCTCATCATTATTATACTGATCTTGATTCTCTAAAATTTTCGTTCAAAAGCTTACTATTTGATAGTCAGCAAATGAAAATTTTTCTAAAAAAAAAGCAGAGCAATTAAGCCCTGCAGCAGAAAAAAAGATTTCTTTTCCGTTCTACTCAGTATCTTCTTCTGAGCTTTCGTCTGAAATCCCATATTTTTTATTAAATCTTTCGACACGACCACCTTTTTTGGCTTTACGCTGTTTTCCTGTATAGAATGGATGACAGCTAGAACAAACTTCAACCCTGATATCTTCTTTAGTTGACTTAGTTGTATAAACCTCGCCGCAGGCACAGGTTATTGTGGTTTCTTTAACGTCTGGGTGGATTCCTTCACGCATCTATATCACCTCTCTTGCATACATAATTATTGTAACACCGATTATTTTATGTCTCAAAATCGGGCTGAAGACATAAATCTTCGCGCTAGAATTTATTATAACACAGGCTTTTTAGTGTTGCAAGGGAAAAGCAGGTGAATTTCCGCCTGGTTTATTTTAATCTATCTATTCTAAATTATCTTCGAGATAGTTTACGAATTCTGGATTAACAAAGTATTCAGCAGATACTATTTCGAAATTACCATTTATTTCAGAACTTATATTTTCTATTTCTTCAATCACTTCAACAGCGTGCTCTTTTAAAATATAAGACTGTAGATAAAAATCATCTGCATAAACCTTCATTCCAATAACTTTTTCATAACCAGCAAGGTCAGTTATTGAAGCATATACTGGTGCATAATATGGACTCCTGATTAAACCATCTGTAGCTTGGACTTTGCGTCTGGCAAAGTTATCAATCATTTCTTTAAATTCACTTAGTTCTTCCATATCCGCAAATTCTATTAAAATATCATAAGATGCAGAACCAACTACAACTCGATTTTCAGCAATTTCTTCTATCACAGATTCAGGATTAGGTTCTCCCCATTCATCACTGTGGTGGACATAAGAGGAAATTCTGCTCTGAATATCCCAGCGAGCATCAAAATCTTCTCTTCTTAATAGAGATATCATCTGTAATAAATGGCCTAAACTGCCGTGATCATATCTTATCATTTGAGAGCTATTAAATAGAGGATTTTCATTATCGTCTTTAATATTATAACCGGTAAATTTTCCTCCTGGAATTTCCTTCAGTGCTTTAACACCCAATTCAAAAAGCTGAGGCGCTTCTTTTTGAAAATAATTCATATCTATTGATTCATATTTAGCACGGCTTTCACGATAAATATTTTCAGCATTAATATGACCTAGATAAGGAGTATAATATCCCAGCTCAGTTCTTGCCTTTAAGAGCAGATTTAAACTACTCTCATAATCTAAGTCCTCTTCGTAATCTTCTCTTTCAATTAAACCAATTATCCGAGCAGTTTGATAAATTTTTTCTGATTGAGAAAGTTGATCACTATAAGTATCAACAAACTCTTCCTGATCAATCACTTTAATTATCTGAGCTGCAGCCTGCAAAAAACTGGCTTCTTTTTCCCAGACTAAATCAAGATCAATTTCACGGCCGGGAAGTGCTTTTTTTAAAAGCTGATTAAATTCATTCCAGCCCACTTCAGCATCCAGATCAATGTTTTGATCTTCTAATACACCTATCCTGTAAAAATAATTACTTAATTCTGATTCATTTACAATAACAGCAGCGGCACTAACCTGGAAAACAGAGAGAAAAATTAGACATGATAAAATCAACAAAAAATACACCTTTCTTTTCTTAAACATTTGCTGTTCCCTCCTTATGATATTATAGCCAGCTACTTATTTGCCTTATAATGATTTCCTAAAGCTGCCGGCGGCCTTGATCTAATTAC
>JBHEOV010000131.1:0-4335 GCA_046260625.1 Halanaerobium sp.
GATAATAAGCTCAAAGATTTAAAGGGAGAAGAACTTTTAGTAGCTATGAAAGATGAAATTAAAGAAAAAGAAGCTGATTTAACTGGCAATCTTAAAGCACAGGGAACAACCCCCAGAAGGTTAACAGATTTATTGGGAAGTTTATGTGATTTAGTCAGCGGTAGTGGAGATAAGGGAACACCAATTATTTTAATCCAGGGATATTTTGATAACCTGGCAGATGATTGAATTATTCTAAAGTCGTTTAAAAATAAAGGAGAATAAATTATGAATGAAAAAATTGCAGTTGTAACCGACAGTACTTCTGATTTAACAAAGGCTGATCTGGAAAAGTATGGTATAAAGTCAATTCCATTGAAGGTTATTTACAGTGATAAGCAGTTTCATGATCGAGTTGATATTACTCCAGCAGAGGTATATGAAAGTTTTGAGCGTGAAATACCAACTACCTCTATGCCTTCTCCGCAGGAGATTACGGATGTTTATAATGAGCTAAAAGATGAAGGTTATACCCACATCATTTCTATTCATATTTCTGAAGGACTCTCTGCCACTTACAGTAACTGTATGATGGTTGCCAATCAGATTGAAGGAATAGAGGTTGAAGTAATTAATTCTAAAATGCTTTCTAAAGGACTGGGAAGACTTGTGCTTTATGCTAATAATTTAGTTGCAAAAGAGGAATTGAGTTTTGCTGAGATTATCGAAAAGGTTGAAGCTAAAAAAGATAAAATTGAAGTCTTTTTTGTGGTAGAAACTCTTAAATATCTCAAAAAAGGTGGTAGAATTGGTAAGGTATCTGGAACAATTGCGGAGTTTTTAAATATTAAACCAATCATTTCTATTGATGATGAGGGAGAATATTTCACTTTTGATAAAGTTAGAGGTCGCAGTCGTTCACTAAATAAAATGTATTCTATAATTAAAGATAGGTTACAGGAGGGCAAGGAATATATAGTTGATGTAATGAATGCTGCAGCAGAAGAAGAGGGGCGTGGACTTTTAGATAAGGTTAAAGAACTGGCCCAGGTAAAAGAGACATATTTTAGTGAAATTAGTCCGGTGATGGTAGTTCATACTGGTCCCGGCTTAATTGGGGTTGTACTGACAGAAATCGATGAATAATTAAATATTTGATTTTTTAAGATACTGGAGAGCAGTCCTTTGGGCTGTTCTTTTTTTGTTATATACTTGACAAATCAACTCAACTTTATTATAATTTAAATAATAATTAATATTAATCAAAACAAGGGAGTGATTAAATTGGCTAAAAAGAAAAAATTTCAGCTCAACTGGTCGGAAAGTCAGGTATTTGATTATAAGTTGATTAAGCATCCTGAAAAAAATAAGTCACATGTTGATAAGCGAGAAGAACTAATCAAAAAGGGAGAAGTTGAGTGTTCAGAATGGTGGTTATGTTGGAGGAAAAATTAATGGTTAAGAATATAAAATTTGTTTTATTCTAAAAAAGCCTCTTTTAGTTTGCAGCTGAGAGAGGTTTTTTTAATTAAATCAGGCATTATTCTTGACAAAACTTTTTTATTTATATATAATTGATAACAGTAATTATTACTAATAAATATAAGGAGTGAGTTAATAATGGAAGAAAGAAAATCAATGCCTTTAATTGGCGACAAATTTCCAGAACTAGAGGTTACAACAACTAAGGGAGATATGAAATTACCAGAAGAGTATGCAGGAAAATGGTTTGTATTATTCAGTCATCCTGCAGATTTCACCCCGGTTTGTACAACTGAATTTGTATCTTTTCAGAAAAGATATGATGAATTTAGAGAATTAGATACAGAGCTTATAGGGCTCAGTATTGATCAGGTTTTTAGTCACCTTAAATGGGAAGAATGGATTAAAGATGAAATTGGTGAAACCATTGAATTTCCAATTATAGCAGATGGAACTGGTAATGTAGCCAGAGAAATTGGACTGCTGCATACAGCAAGCAAAACTCAGACAGTAAGAGCTGTCTTTATTGTTGACCCTGAGGGAACAATTAGAGCTATCCTTTATTATCCAGCTGAACTCGGTAGAAATATGGATGAAATTTTAAGAATGATCAAAGGCTTTAAAAAAGCAGAGGAAGAAAATGTAGCTATCCCTGCAAACTGGCCTAATAATGAAATTATGAATGATCATGTAATACTACATCCAGCAAGTAATAAATCACATATAGAAAAACGCCGGGAGCAGATTGAAAATGGGGAAATTGAATGCTATGACTGGTGGTTATGTCACAAAGCTCCTAAAAAATAAAATAATATAAATTAATTTCAAAGCATCTTTTCTGTTTGATTACAGAAGAGGTGCTTTTTTTATTTAAAAGCAGGATTTTTTTGATAAACAGCTAATTCAACTAATAAGTGATTTAATTATAATTATAAGAGGAGATGATCAAAATGGAATTTTATTCTGAGTTCAGTAAAAATTATGATAAGATTTTTCCTCTTAACCAGGATAAACTTAAATTAATAGATAATTATTATAAAGACTTAAAAGCTGAAAGAGAAAATATTAAACTTTTAGATGTCGGCTGTGGGACGGGAAGTTATGCGCTGGCCCTGGCGGAAATGGGTTATCAGGTCAAAGCAATTGATCTTGATGCAGAAATGGTTTCACTGGCGGAATCAAAAATGCAGAAATTAAAAGCAGAAGTTGATTTTTACCGATTGGGAATGCTGCATCTTAAAGAAAAATTTAATGCTCAGAGCTTTGATGGAATCTATATTATTGGTAATGTACTTGTCCATCTCAAAAAAGAAGAAATCAAAGAATTTTTAGAGCTGGCGGCAGAATTATTAAAAGCTGAGGGAAAGTTATTTATTCAGATAGTAAATTATTATCGGATTTTAGAATTGAATTTAGATGGTTTGCCTACAATTTACAGTCAGGATGATACAGTCCGCTTTGAGAGAGATTATGAATATGATGAAAATAGAAGTATAATTCATTTTAAAACAAAGTTGATTAATCACTTTGCTGATCAGATTTTATCGAAAAATGATATAGAATTATATCCACTCTGCAAATCAGAGCTCGAAGATTATCTAAAAGCAGCCGGATTTAAAGTTGATGATCTTTACGGCAGTCCTCATGGAGATCAGTATAGAGAGCTGAATTCGATCCCCCTGATTTTAAGCGCTCAAAAAAATTAAATGCAGATGCAGTGGTTAATATTCGCTTTACTACTTCTCAGGTAATGGGGGGAGCTGCAGAAATTTTAGCCTATGGGACAGCAGTAAATATAAAATAAGATTATAGAAAAATTGAAGAGTTAAAATATAACTAGTTTTTTGGAGGAATTTGTTTATGCGCTATTTTAATAAGATAGAGGGAGAAAGAATTTATTTATCACCAATAAATCTTGAGGATGCAGAAAAATATACTGAATGGTTAAATGATCTTGAAATCACAGTTAATCTGTCTATGCCTCATAAGACTTATACTTTAGAGCAGGAAAAAGAAGCTTTAAAAAATCTGAGTCAGGATGGCTATAATTATGCAATAGTTAATAAAGAAGATAACAAACTCTTAGGAAACTGCGGTCTGATGAATGTGGACTTAATTAATCGAATTGGAGAAGTAGGTATTTTTATTGGTAATAAGGAATTTTGGAATCAGGGCTATGGAACTGAAGCCATGAAACTTTTATTGGATTATGCCTTTAATCTCTTAAATTTAAATAATGTGGAGCTTAAGGCTTATGTTTTTAATAAAAGAGCAATTAATTGTTATCATAAATGTGGATTTAAAGAGATTGGTATTAGAAGAGAAGCACATATTATAGCTGGAGAAAAATATGATGAAATCTACATGGATATTTTAGCTTCAGAATTTGAAGGGGAAATACCTGATTTGGTTAAAGAGAGAATTAATGAGTCAGCAAAATAGAAATGCTTTTATCACTGAGATTAATAATCAGTAAAAGAGTAAAATATTAATGATCAATGTGGGCAATTTTATTTGTAATTATTGGACTGGGAAATCTTTTAGCAGCGGTTTTTTTATATAAAAATTATGATTACAGCCTTTACATCAGTCATTTTATGGGTTTGGCTCTTGTTGGCTGGATAGTGGTTCAGTCTATAATGATGAGGAATATTAATATTTTGCATGTTCTATATTTTATAATCGGTGGAATAGAAATGCTTTTATCATTAAGATTAATAATCAAAAAAAGAGTAAAATATTGATGATCAATGTGGGCAATTTTCTGCTCACATTTTGTTTTATAAGCAGGTAATGAAGCAAATTCCTCGAATAAATACTTTAAAGGTGATATAAATTTTTAAATAAGGAGCAGACAAATGATTAACCATATAC
>JBHEOV010000132.1:0-3644 GCA_046260625.1 Halanaerobium sp.
CTGGATGGCTTTAAGGGAAGATGAACTAAAGTCTCCGATTGCTAAGTTTTTATCTGAAGCAGAAATTGAAGCCATTAAAAATGTAATGGGAGCTGAAACAGGAGATTTACTTTTAATTGTTGCTGATAAAGCTTCTGTTGTAGCTGCAGCTCTGGGTAATTTGCGTTTAAAAATTGCTAAAGAGAATAATTTAATACCAGCTGAAGTTTACGAATTTGTCTGGATAGTAGATTTCCCATTATTTGAATATGATGAAGCTGAAGATCGTTTAAATGCACTCCATCATCCTTTTACTGCTCCTAAAGAAGAAGATATAGAAAAGTTAGATTCTGATCCTGCTTCAGTGAAATCAAAGGCTTATGATCTTGTTTTAAATGGAGAAGAATTAGGTGGAGGAAGTATTAGAATTAATAACCACGAATTGCAGGAAAAAGTTTTTTCTGCTCTATCTATCAGTCAGGAAGAGCAGCAGGAAAAGTTTGGTTATCTGTTGGAAGCATTTGATTATGGAACACCACCACATGGTGGAATTGCATTTGGTCTTGACCGTCTAATGATGATTGTTGGTCGAACTGATTCAATTAGAGATGTAATCGCCTTTCCTAAAACACAAAGGGCAACTTCACCTTTAACAAATGCGCCTTCTAAAGTTGATAAAAAGCAGCTGCAGGAGTTAGGAATTTCTATTCGTTCTTAGTGACAGCACAGGAATTTTTTGCTTGCAGATTTAAGGCATATATGTTAATATTATTTATAGAAAAGTAAATATCATCTGCCGTGTTCGATAATGATTAAACATTTTGACCAACACTTAGACATAGGGAGCCTGGAACTCTACCTGCGGCGTAGAAGCCTTTAATGGACCTATAAACCAGGTAGGAGGGCACCCACTTGGCAGACAGGGATCAAAATTCCAAATCAACCGGCACGGCGGATGAACTTTTAGCTAACCTATCTCAGGTTAGTTTTTTTATTAGCTGAGCTATATTTTTCTGAAAAATTAAATTTTAGGCGGAATAATTTCTGTTTTGCAGCAGAATGAATTTTCTGCTATTATAGATTTAGAATTCAATTTTAAAATTGGGGTGATTTTTATGCAAAAAAAAGAAGAGCTGCGAAAAAAATATCTAAAAGAAAGATCTCAAATTTCTCAGAATAAGATTAGCAGTTGGAGCAAAAAAATTAATAACCATTTTTTAAAGCTTCCTCAATTAGAAAATATTAAAAAAATTATGGCCTATGCTTCAATGCGTAAAGAAATTGAAACCTTTGATTTGATAGAAGAATTATTAGATCAGGGTTATTTATTATATTTACCATTCACCAGAAAAAATACTATTGATTTGGGAACAGCCCGGATTAATGATCTTGATTCAGATTTGAAAGATGGGGTTTATGGAGTGCAGGAGCCTGTTGCTAAAATAAGAAATGAAGCTGTTCCAAAAGATCTTGACCTAATAATTGTTCCTGGAGCCTGTTTTACAAAAAGTGGTCATAGAATTGGTTATGGTGGTGGCTATTATGATAGTTTTTTAGCTAAACATGCTAATGGTGCTCTCAAAGTCGGTTTTTGTTATGAGCGTTTTATTGTAGATTCAATTCCAATAGAAGAGCATGATGTGCCAGTTGATATTATAATTACCGAAAAGGAAATTATTCAGACAAAAAAATAGAGGTGAAATTATGAACCTTTTTGAAAATAAAAATACTAAAAAAACTAAAAATGATCGCCCTCTTGCTTTTAGAATGCGCCCCCGCAGTCTGGATGAATTCTATGGTCAGGAAGAAATAGTTGGAGAAAATAAACTTTTAAGCAGAGCTATTAAAGCTGATCGTCTGCAGTCACTTATCTTTTACGGACCACCTGGAACAGGAAAAACAAGTCTGGCTCAGGTGATTGCCAATCAAACAGAAGCTGAATTTATAAAATTAAATGCTGTAACTTCTGGAGTCAAAGATATTAGAGAAGTAATCAAAAAAGCAAAATCCAACCGTAATTTATATGATAATAAAACTATTCTTTTTATTGATGAAATACACCGCTTTAATAAGTCACAGCAGGATGCACTATTACCTTCTGTAGAAAATGGCACAGTAATTATGATTGGGGCTACAACAGAAAATCCTTATTTTGAGGTTAATTCCCCACTTTTATCACGTTCTAGAATTTTTAGACTGGAAAAATTGAACAGCAAACAGATATATTCGATTTTAAAAAAGTCTCTTGAAGATCAGGAGCGGGGACTTGGAAAATTGAATGTTGAAATTTTAGATAAAGATTTGGAATTTATCGCTGAACTTGCAGATGGAGATGCTCGGGTAGCATTGAATACTTTAGAACTTGCAGTCTTAACAACCCCAGCTGATAAAGATGGTATAATTAAGCTGAATAAGGAAATTATTGAAGATTCAATGCAGAAAAAAATATTGAATTATGACCGCTCAGGCGATAATCACTATGATATAATTTCTGCTTTTATAAAAAGCATGAGAGGTTCAGATCCGGACGCAGCAATCTACTGGCTGGCTCGAATGATCGTTAGTGGAGAAGATCCAAAGTTTATTGCCCGCAGAGTTGTAGTTCATGCAGCTGAAGATGTTGGGATGGCAGATCCAACAGCTTTAATAATTGCTGAATCTGCAGCCAGAGCTGTTGAGCAAATTGGTTTTCCGGAAGCCAAAATCCCACTGGCTGAAGCAGTAATTTATATTGCGACTGCTCCTAAAAGTAATTCAGTTGTTAAAGCAATTAACAGCGCAGTAGAGTATGTAGAGAACAATAAAGCTGGAGATGTGCCAGCCCATCTAAAAGACAGTCATTACGCTGGTGCCTCAGAGCTGGGACATGGTTTAGATTATAAATATCCCCACAGTTATCCTAAAAATTATGTAGAACAAAATTATCTGCCAGCAGAAATGCAGGGCATTAATTTCTATGAACCCGGTAAAATGGGAAGAGAAAAAAAGACCGCCCAGTTTTTAGATTATCTAAAAAATAGGGAGCAGACAAAGGATGATAGTTAATGTCTAAACTGAAAAAAAGACCGGCAAAAAATATGGAAGTCAGACATCAGGTAAAAGATAGTAAATTTTATGGCAGCATTTTTTCAGTTAAAAATAGAGAAGAAGCTGAAGATAGAATTTTAGAAATTAAAGCAAAGTATTCAGATGCCAGTCATAATGTTTCAGCTTTTCGAGTTGAAAGCAATCAATTAGATCAGGATCCAGTTGAGTATTTTGATGATAATGGAGAGCCTTCAGGATCTTCTGGCCCACCGGTTTTAGAAGCCATTAAAGGAGAAAATCTTTTAAATACGGTAATTATTGTTACCAGATATTTTGGCGGCACAAAATTAGGGATTGGTGGCTTGATTAGAGCTTATGGTGATACAGCAAGGCTGGCAATAAAAGAAGCTGGGATAGAAACTTTAAATGAATTTTATTTAATTGAGGTTAAAAGTTCTTTTGATAAGATTGGAATAGTACTGGGGCAATTAGAGGCTCTGAAGGCAGATATTATAAATACTGAATATAATAATCAGGGAGCAGCTGTAAAAGCCATAATTTCAACAGATATTAAAGATAGACTTGAAGATCTTTTACAGGAAAAAACAGCTGCAGATTATAGTATTAAGGTAGTGAAA
>JBHEOV010000132.1:3654-4160 GCA_046260625.1 Halanaerobium sp.
ACTTAGCAGAACATGAAGAAGGAAAAGCTATTCCAATTAGAGAAATTTCTGAGAGACAAAATATTTCTGAGCAATATTTAGAACAATTATTTGCAACTTTAAGAAAGGCTGAGTTAGTAAAGAGTGTCAGAGGTGCACACGGAGGTTATATGCTGAATCATGAAGCTGAAGATATCAGTGTTGCTGATATAATTACCACTTTAGAGGGGCCAATTGCTCCTGTAGATTGTGTAATTGAAGATGATTTCTGCAATTATATTGATAAGTGTGTAATCCATGGTCTCTGGGAAGAATTAGCAGAGGCAATTAATGGTGTAATAGAAAATATGACTCTTGCTAATCTTCGAGATAGGGCAATAGAAGAGAAAAAAAGAGAAGAAAAAGCTGAAAAAGAACAAATAGAGGCTAATTAAAATGAATGATATTTATCTGGATCATGCAGCGACAACTCCTTTAGATCAGGAAGTAATTAAAGCAATGCAGCCTTTTTATAGGGAAATATTTGC
>JBHEOV010000133.1:0-4121 GCA_046260625.1 Halanaerobium sp.
GTAGAAAAGCTTTATGCAGGTTTTAAAGATCAGATTGAAGCAGATAATTTTACTGGCTATCATTCTTTAAAAGAAAAAACAGAAGTTATTGCTCTGCTTAAAGATCAGCAGCAGGTTGCTGAGCTGAAGGCAGGAGATAAGGGAGAAATAATTCTCAGTAAAACTCCATTTTATGCAGAAAGTGGAGGTCAGCTAGGAGATAAAGGTGTAATTAAAACTGATGATTTTGAAGCTGAGGTAATAAATACAGTCAAAAAGGCTGAAGTTTTTGTACACGAAGCAGAAGTTAAAACTGGTGAGCTTAAAAACAAAACAGAAGTTGAAGCTGTTGTCTATCACAACCGGCGTCAGGCAACTGCCCGCCATCACTCAGCCACTCATCTGCTGCACAAAGCTCTAAAAGAAGTTTTAGGTGAGCATGTAAATCAGTCCGGTTCGCTGGTAGCCCCGGATCGACTGCGCTTTGATTTTACTCATTTTTCTGCTCTAACTGCAGAAGAATTAGAGGAGATAGAAAGAAAAGTAAATCAGGCAGTTATGGAAAATTATCAGGTGGAAACTGAAGTTAAAGCTATAAATGAAGCAAAAGAGATGGGAGCAACTGCACTATTTGGTGAAAAATATGGTGAAGAAGTTCGAGTTGTCAAAATGGGTGATTTCAGTCTTGAATTATGTGGAGGAACTCATGTTGAGGCAACTGGTGATATTGGAGCTTTTAAAATTGTTTCCGAAAGTGGAATTGCGGCTGGAGTCAGAAGAATTGAAGCAGTAACCGGTGAATATGCTCTAGACTATTTTAATTCTAAGCTTGATCTTTTAGAGCAGACAGCTGCTGAACTAAAAACTGAACCAGATAATCTTTTGCAGCGGGTTAAGCAGCTGCAGGATGAGCAGAAAGAATTGAAAAAAGAATTGGATAGCTTAAAGCAGAAATTAGCCGGTTCTAAAAAAGATGAGCTGATCGATCAGCTGCAGCAAATTAAGGGAGTTAATCTGCTGACAGCAGAACTTGAGGATCTGGATAATTCAGCCTTAAGAAATTTAAATGACCAGCTGAAAGATAAACTTGATTCGGCTCTGATTGTGCTGGCCAGCAAAGGTGCAGATAAAGTTATTTTTGTAGCTTCAGTCACTGAAGATTTGATTAAAAAAGGATTTAAAGCTGGAGATATTATCGGCCGGGTAGCGAGAATTGCCGGTGGTGGTGGTGGTGGACGTCCTGATATGGCCCAGGCAGGAGGTTCCAAACCAGATAAGACTGCTGAAGCCCTGGCAGAAGTAGAAAAAATTGTTAGAGAAATTGCAGGCTAACTGTTTAGAAGTGATTTATTTAAGATAAATTTCAGCTTTATGAAGAAAAATTACTAATAAAAACAAGGAATTTAGAGCTGACTGCAGAAATACTATAGTATAAGGCAAATCAAAATATGGGATGTGATATAGATGGCCGAAGAAGATTTTAGCGATAAAACGATGCGGTTTAAGATTGATAAAGAAGAATTAAGTGAAGCAGCATTTGTACTGGGCAAAGTGTCTAAGGCCCTGGAAGAAAAAGGATATAATCCAATTAGTCAAATTGTCGGATATTTACTTTCTGGAGATCCTGCTTATATAACAAGTTATAAAGAAGCAAGGACTATGATTAGAACTATTGATCGCGATGAATTAATAGAAGAATTACTGCGCAGTTATCTTGATAACTAGAAGTATAATGATTAAGGGCAGCTGGAACTTTTTCAGCTGTCTATTTTTTTTAGAAGTTTAAAAAATTATGTTTTTTTGGCTTAATAATAAACCCGACTGATTTAGCTCAAAAATTTGCTTATTTAGCTAAATGATTATATAATATTTTATTGAAGAAAGAAAATTGGAGGCAAAAGATTTGAGAATTTTAGGATTGGATTATGGAAATAAAAGAGTTGGGGTAGCAGTTAGTGATGCCTTGGGCTGGACGGCTCAGCCGCTGACAACTCTTAAGATGCATGGACATCAGGAGTTACTGGAAGAAATAAAAGAATACATAAGTAAATATGAAGTAGAAAAAATTGTAGTTGGAATGCCCTATAATATGGATGGAACAAGAGGTAAGAGGGCAGAAATAACTCAGGCTTTTATTAATTTTTTAGAAAATAATCTTGAGCTTCCGATAATAATTCAGGATGAGCGTCTGACAACAAGTCAGGCTAAAAATATTCTGCTGGAGGCTGATGTCAGCCGCAGTGGTAGGAAAAAAGTTATTGATAAGCTGGCTGCTTCTTTAATTTTGCAGTCCTATCTTGATCAGCAATAGTAGCCACCTGGTTCAAATCATGTAATTTCTAACAGTTACAGAAAAAATAATTCATAATAAGGAAAGGGGTAATAAAAATGAGTGATGGTAAGTTTTGGATTGATGAAGAAGAAAAGGAACTGGTTTTATCAGATGGCACAGGTGAGAGCCGTTTTATAATAGAAGATGATCTGGTAATTGATGGAGTAAAGTACCTGATTATTATTGATGCTAGAGCCGGAGAAAATGCTGATGCAACTGTAGTCAAGATTTTAAATGAGGGTGAAGAAGAGATTATCATTCCGGTGGAAGAAAAAGAAGAATTCGAAAAAGTACAGGCTGCATATCTAGAAGATATGGAGTAAAAAATTTAATTTACTTTTAGAGAGGAAGAGTATCAAGTTGAAAAAAACAGCTTTTTTATTTTTAATCTTTATTATTATACTCAGCTTTTCGCTGAGGGCTTATTCTTTAATGCAGCCTATAAATACAGTTAATCCCAGCGATATTATGATTGAGATTGACCCCGGGATGAGCGGTAGAGCGATTTCTAATCTGCTGCAGGAAAAAGGTGTGATTAAATCGTCAACAGTTTTTTACCTGCTGCTTCGTTTTAAAGAAGTAGATAATCTGCGGGCCGGTTATTACCGCTTTTCAACTTCGAATACTCTTCTAGAAATTATAGAAAAATTACAGCGGGGAGATGAAGAAAAATTTAAGGTCACAATCCCTGAAGGCTTTACCCTGAGAGAAATTTTAAATAGATTTGCTGGCTTAGAGCTGCCAGAATATGAGAGGGAGCAGCTGGAAACAGCAATCAAGAAAGAATTTGCAAAAATTGAGATAGAAAGAGATTTAAACGAGGAACTCTTTGAATCAACAGAATTATACTCGGCTGAGGGATTTATTATTCCGACAACCTATAATTTTCCGATGAGTTATCAGGAAGAGGATATAGCAGAGTCTTTAATAGATTATTTTATCAAAGAGCGACTGCCGATTTTAAAAGAGGCGGCAGCAGCAGGTGATTACTCTGCCTATCAGCTTTTAATAATTGCTTCCTTGATTGAAGAAGAGGGTAAAGTGGAAGCAGAAAACAAATTAATTGCTTCGGTGATCTATAACCGCCTGAAACGGGGAATGCCGCTGCAGCTGGATGCTACAGTTCAGTATGCCCTGCCTGAGAGAACAGCAAGGGTGCTTTATGCTGATTTAGAAGTTGATTCACCTTATAACACCTATCAAATAGAGCGGCTGCCGCCGACACCAATAGCAAGTCCCGGTGATCAGGCAGTAGAAGCCGCAATTAACCCTGCTGCAAGTGATTATCTATTTTATTTTGCCAGAGAAGACGGCAGTCATGTTTTTACAGAAAGCTATGAAGAGCATCTTAGAAAACAGCGAGAATTAAATTAGTTTTAAAAAAGCTTTTGCAAAATATATTTAGATAAAAGAAAAATTAGTGTCTTCTATAATAAAGGAAGTAAATTATGAAAATTACCGATATCAACAGCAGATTTTCTGAAAGTAAATATATAGAGCCCGAATTCGCTGAAGTTGAAAAAAACTGTAAGGAAAAGCATATCCCAATTATCGACCGGGATGCTGCTGATTTATTAAAACTGCAGCTCAAGCTAAAAAAACCAGAGCGAATTTTAGAAATTGGGACTGCTCATGGCTTTTCTACACTCTTACTGGCAAAATACAGTCCAGAGGTGGCAGAGATCACAGCAGTCGAAATAGATCCCAAGCGGGCTTTAAAAGCCAGAGAAAATTTTTTAGAATTTAATTATCAGTCTAAAATTGATTTAAAGGTAGGAGATGCCTTTGATGTGCTGCTCTATTTAAAAAG
>JBHEOV010000134.1:0-4092 GCA_046260625.1 Halanaerobium sp.
ATGGCTGATAATGGAGCAATTGATATCTCAGAGATTAAAACAATTTATAAGTCTCAGACTTTCCCAACAACTTCTTATGGTTATGTAAATAATATGCATCCAGGACTGGCTCAGAAAGTTAAAGAAGCATTCTTTACTTTTGACTGGTCAGGAACAAGTTTAGCAGCTGAGTTTAACGATGAGAAGTTTATACCAATTGACTATAAGACTTACTGGGATGTTATCAGAACTATTGATAAAGCAAATGATGTAGAATATAAATAGAAATCAACTGGTTTTTAAATTAAAATAGATTACTTTAATATTGCTGGGGTGGCAGAGGCAATCAAATGATGATTGCTTTTGCTTTTAAATGTTACCGGGTATCTGAATGAAATGTTCAGGTATCCGGTATCTATATATCAAAGAGAGAGGTGGAAAAATGCTTAAAATTAAGAACTTACACAAAGAATATCCAGGTGGAGATATTGCTCTGCAGGGAGTTAATTTTGAACTAAATAAAGGAGAAATTACAGCTGTAATTGGACCTTCAGGTGCCGGTAAATCTACTTTGATTCGCTGTATTAACCGTCTGGTCGAGGCAAGCTCTGGCGAAATTATTCTGCAGGATAAGAATCTCAATCAGCTGAATAAAAAAGAATTGAAAAAAGAAAGAAGAAAAATGGGCATGATTTTTCAGGAATATGCACTTGTAGAAAGATTAACAGTCATGGAAAATGTTCTTTCGGGCAGACTTGGTTATTTATCTTTCTGGAAAGCCTGGCTCAGAAATTTTCCTCAAAAAGATGTAAATCAGGCCTATCAGCTTTTAGAAAGACTTGGTTTAAAAGATCATGTTAATAAAAGGGCTGATCATTTATCAGGGGGACAGAGGCAGCGGGTTGGAATTGCCAGAGCCTTAATGCAGGATCCCGATTTACTTTTAGTTGATGAGCCGACAGCCAGCCTTGATCCAAAAACAGCCCGTCAGATTATGCGCTTAATAACAGAAATGGCTAAAGAGAGAGACCTGGCAGCATTAATTAATATACACGACGTTTTACTGGCCCGGGACTATGTTAGTCGAATAATTGGAATGCGTAAAGGTGAAATTGTATTTGACGGCAGTCCAGCTGAATTAAATAAAAAGACTTTAACCACAATTTATGGAGAAGAAGACTGGGATAATTTTGATGATGAAGAGAAAAATAAAAAAACTAAGAATTTAGAAGAAGGAGGTAATGTCATTGCTGACAAAGAACAGCGAGGATTACATCTGGCAGCGTCCTCATCTAATTAAGAGCAAAAACAAAAGATTTATTATCTATTTTCTGCTGGCATCATATTTAATTTTTACCTTTGTTTCTTTAAGAATCGATCCCCAGAGAATTTTACTTGGCTTGAGCAGAAGTCAGAAATATTTTGGTGATTTTTTGAAACCAGATTTTATTTCACGCTGGGATTCGATTGTTGATGGAATTTTAGAAAGTCTGACTATGACTTATATAGCAACAGTTTTTGGAATAATACTCTCCATTCCCTTTGCTTTTGGAGCGGCTGAAAATATTTCACCTAAACCAATTTATTATTTGTCACGAGCAGTGATAGTTATCTCCAGGAGTTTTCAGGAAGTAGTTATTGCTATCTTTTTTGTGGTGATTATTGGTTTTGGACCGATGGCAGGTGTTTTAACCTTAAGTTTTAGCAGTATTGGTTTTCTGGCCAAGCTGCTGGCAGAAGAAATAGAAGATATTGACTGGAGCCAGGTAGAAGCTGTCAAAGCAACCGGAGCTTCCTGGCCGCAGCTGATGACATATTCTGTTTTGCCACAGATTCTGCCCCGTTTTATTGGACTTGCAGTTTACAGAATGGATATTAATTTTAGAGCCTCAGCTGTAATTGGAGTTGTCGGAGCTGGAGGAATTGGAACAACTTTAAATGCAGCCTTTGATCGCTATGAGTTTGATTCTGCTTCTGCAATTTTAATAGTGATGATTGCGATTGTAATGCTGGGAGAATTATTTTCTTCTTTTATCAGAAAAAAAGTTAATCAGTAAATATAAAATTGAAAGGAGTTTTTAAATGTTTAATCAAGATTATGACTGGCAGTTAAAAAGCAGTCTCAGAGTTATCAAAGAATTATTATTCTGGGCAGCAGGAATCTGGCTTTTTATTTACTGCTGGAATATTATCTCAGCCCGTACAATGTGGCCCTTTGTTTATGATGGAGCTGAACAGGCCTCTAAATTATTAATGCGGATGTTTCCACCAAACTGGCCTCATTTTATAGAACTTTTAAGGCCGATCTGGGATACAATTACAATTGCTACTCTGGGAACTATGGCTGCGATTATATTCTCTTTATTTGTTGCTTTTCTGGCGGCCGAAAACACCTCACCTCATCCACTTTTAAGGCAGCTGGCTCTTTTGATAATTGTAACTTCTCGTTCAGTCAGTTCTTTAATCTGGGCCATCATTTTAGTAATTATTCTGGGACCGGGTGTTTTAGCCGGGATTATAGCCATTTCTTTAAGATCAGTCGGTTTTGTTTCCAAATTACTTTATGAAAGTATAGAAGAAATTGATAAAAGCCAGGTAGAAGCTGTTACAGCTACCGGGGCTTCAAAATTTTCTACTCTGATTTTTTCAGTTGTGCCTCAGGTTTTTCCAACTTTTGTGGGAACTGCAGTTTACAGATGGGATATTAATATTCGCGAATCAACAGTTGTCGGTCTTGTAGGAGCGGGTGGAATTGGCCTCCAGTTAAATGAAGCAATTTTAGGACTTAAATGGCCTGATGCAATAATAATATTTATGATGATTTTATCGCTGGTTTTAGTTTCAGAAATGTTTTCAGCTAAAATCAGGAAAATCATTATTTAAATAGTGTGCAGCTACCGTTTGCGGTTCCAATTTTTGGAACCGCAAACGGTAAGAAACAAGAAACTTAAGTAAATAATATAAATTAATAAGTAAAAGGCCTTACAATCTTTAAAGATGTAGGGCCTTTTACTTTTTAAAATTAAAATTTCAGTTATAATAATCGTAGAAAGCAAAAAATAACACTTAAAATATTTTGATTTAAATTATAGCTGCATAATAAATTAAAAAGCAATTATTTAAGAGAACAGGAGTGATCTTATGACAGGTAAGAGGTTTAGTCCATCTAAAAAGAAGAAATTATTCTCAAAAAAACGGCTTAAAAGTTTAAAACCGGCTGAAATGCTGTCAGAGTTAAAGTTAAGAGAAGGAGATATATTTATTGATATAGGTGCAGGCAATGGATTTTTTTCACTTCCAGCTGCCGAAATAGTTGGAGAGAGTGGAAAAGTATATTCAGTTGATGTTGAAATTGATATGTTATTAGATTTAAAACATCGGGCTCAACAGGCTGGACTTACAGATAGAATAGAAATCTGTAAAAGTGAAGAAAATGATGCAAATTTGCATCAAAATGCTGATTTCATGCTTTTTGCCTATCTTTTTCACGAAGTAGAGGAAAAAGAAAAGTTTTTAAATAATTATTTTGGCTTTTTAAAAAAAGGATCGCGAGTGGTATTTATAGAATGGGATCCTGAAAAGAGAGAAGAAGGCCCCCCACTTCATCACAGAATTCCAAGTCAGGAGCTTAAATCAATGCTGGAGCAGAGAGATATAAAAAATATTGAAATTAAGGATATAGATTATAACTCCTATTTAATCAGCGGGATCAAAGTTTAAAAAGCTTAATTAAATGTAAAAAAGCTAAATGATTATTTTTGATTTAGCCTAGAAAAAAGTGCAGACTCCCTATTTACAAGGAGTTTGCACTTTCTCCTGTTTAGACTAAAAAATCACCTTTAAGCACAATAACTGCATAAACTGTGGGTCCCACATGACAGCCCAGGGTGGCACTGATCCGGCTGTCATAAATTTTAAGATTAAAATTATTAGCAGCTTTCATTTCTTTAATGAGTTTTGTTTTAGTATTTTCCAGATCTTCTTCACGATTTCCGTGGGCAAAACCGAGCCAGACATTTTTATCATTACTAATTTTTTCTCTAACAAGCTCTATTATTTTATCCTGAGCTCGATGTGGACCTCTAACTTTGGCAATTGGTTTAACTTTTCCGC
>JBHEOV010000135.1:0-4073 GCA_046260625.1 Halanaerobium sp.
GTATTTCCTCATGTAAGTCCAGATGATTTTAATGAAATTGATATATCCAGTGGGAATACTATTAAGTCAAAAATCTGGGAAATCACGGCTGAAGAGAATAAGAAAAAGATTAAAAGAAGATATCAAGCTGAAGCTGAATAATAATAATTTAGATCAGGTCCAGGAAATTGAAGGTTTTAAGATCGGAGCAATTGAAATTAAGCTGCAGACTGATAAACTCCAGGCTGAGCTGCAGGATGAACTTTTAGAATTTTCTTATCCAGAGTTTATTCAAAATCCAAGAGCTATCCTGAATCAGATAATGGAGCTGGCAGAGAGGATCAAATGAAGTAGCTAACAGGTTTATCCGTAGATTCTTAACTAATTAAGGGAATCAAATGAATCCTAGCAAAAAAGATTCAGATATTTCAAAATTATTCATCTTGATTTTAAAGATACTATGTGTTAAGTTAAACATATAGAGTTAAAAATTAATATGTACCTCATATAATCGTGGGAATAAGGCTCACAAGTCTCTACCGAACACCATAAATTGTTCGACTATGAGGGAAGTGTACCTAGGGTTCCGCAGCTTTAAATTGCTGGCTGGACCGAGCGGTACAGATATTAATATATAAATATATATTACACCTAAGGTATAAAAGCCCAGGCGGGGAGGTTCTACTCATTGAAAGTAGAGCCTCTCTGCCTGGGCTATTTTTATTTTAAATTAAAAAAATATTTATATAAACGCTTATCAGAAAAATGACCTAAAAGCTTAAAAATATGTGATGAAAGGGCCTCTTTTTTTACAGAATTATCTTTGTACTGACATGTATCTTAGGGGGGAGTTTAATGAACGAGGAGAAGATTAGTTTTTATGGTCTGGGTTCATTTTATCTGGAATATCAGGGGGAAAAGGTTGATGGAAGTAGCTGGATATCTAAAAGAGCTTTATATTTATTAGTGTATCTTTTACTGGTAAAGGAAAGAAAAGTAGCTGCAGAAGAACTGGTAGATATCTTCTGGCCAGAATCAAATCTAGATGATGGAAAAAATAAATTATATAATACGGTTTATTTGTTGAGACGCTCTCTAGCAAAGGATGGAATTCCAAGAGATATTGTCGAATCTGTCAGTGGTGGATATTCAATTAATAATGACTATCAAATCTGGTGTGACTGGAATTATTTTGATAAAAAAACTGATCTGTTGAATTCTAAAAAGGAGCTAAGTAGAGAAGAATTGGACCAGCTTTTTAAACTTTATCGGGGAGATTTTTTACTAACTCTGCGCTATGAAGGCTGGACCGAAATTCAACGAGAAGAATTAAGAGAAAAATATTTAACTTTGATTGAGGTTCTAAGTGATAAATTATATAATGCTCAAAAATATCGGGATACAGTTAATTACCTGCACCGTGGGATAGAACATGATCCTTATCGAGAAAACTTTTATTTACTTTATATTAAAGCCCTGGTTAAACTGGGGCGGATAGCTGAAGCAATGAACAGTTACAAAAAATGTGAGCAGATCCTAAAAGAAGAGCTGGATGTTTTACCGGGACAGGAATTGAAAAATGAATATCATAAGATCAAATTGAGTCGAGAAGTGACTGCTAAAATAGAAGAAGAAATAATTTTTGAAGAGGATAAAATCTCAGGTGCAATGATTTGTGATATTAATGTTTTTAAAAAAATATATGATCTGGAAAGTAGACATGTAAAAAGATTAAAAAAGGAATTTGTAATGATTAAACTAGATTTTAGTGATGTTATATTACCCATTTCTTTTTCAGAAGTAGTGGGTAAAATAGGTGCGATGCTCCGCAATTGTGATGTTATCTGTTCCTCTTACAATAAGGTATATTTATTATTACAGGATATGAGCATGATGAATAGTGGAATAATTATGAGTAGATTTAACCAGTTCTTTCAGGAGTTAGAACTGTCAAAAAAACCTTCAATAGACGTTAAAGAAGTAAGTTAAATCAACCTAAGAAAGTGAGTTGATTCTATGGTTTCTTTATATGAAGCTCTAAAAACAGTTGTTGAAATATGTGGTGATGAAAGGGCCTCTCTTTTTACAGAATTACCTTTAAGACTTTGGGAAAATAAAGGTATTATTTCTCCTAGTATAAAAATAAAGAATGGTAAAATATTTTATCCTGACATAATACTCGCTGAAATTTTAACAGCTATAAGGCTAAGAAAAGTTTATCAATTAGAAAAAATTGTACAAGCGAGAAACTTTCTAGAATTTAATTGCAGCATAGATGATAAAGTTTCTACTCAATCCTTAGTTAAATTCATGAGTTTCCAAAAAAGATCTATTGAAAAAAAATCTGTTATAAAAAATGTAAGAGGTGATATTAATGATATTAAAAAAACAAGAAATCTCACTGAACAACTACATTTAGAAAATAGAAATAAAGAGGTGATTAACGATTATTTTAATGAATTTTTAAAAGCAAAAAAAGAAGGAGAAAAATATTATACTGCTCATAATTACTAATAATTGATAAAGGAGTTGAAATATAAAAGATGGAAACATTAAAAGTAGCATCGAAGTCAAATGCCAAAAAGGTAGCTGGAGCTCTTGCAGCTGTCTTAAAGGAAGAGGACACTGTAGAACTACAGGCTGTTGGTGCTGGAGCGGTAAATCAGGGAATAAAAGCTATAGCAATTGCACGAGGATTTGTTGCACCTAGTGGAATAGATCTGGTATGTGTACCTGCTTTTACAGAAATTACAATCAATGAAGAAGAAAGAACGGCAATTAAATTTATTGTAAATCCAAGATAAATCAATTTACAATTTTTATAATTAAAAAAAGATTTTTTAATAAGTCTAAAATGAAAAGTTAAGAGATTTCATATTGTAGGGGGTTAATATGATTAATATTAATAATGCAGAAATGAAAGAATTAACTAAAGTTGATGGAATAGGTAAAGTAATTGCCTTAAATATTGTTAATTATAGAAAACGAAACAATGGTTTTAATGAATTAAAAGAATTAAAAAATATCAAAGGAATAGCTGAAAAAACTTATAAAAAATTAATGGCAAGACTGACCACCTCTGATAAAAATTCAAATTTTAGAAAAATAAAAATTGAAATTAAGCCCCAAGAATTCGGAATTAAAAATCTTGATGAAATGCATCTGGTAGGTGAAATGAATAATTGGAATCCTAATGACAAAACTTATAGTTTATTTGAAGATGAAAATGGAATATGGACCAATAAATTTAGTTTAAAATACGGAACAGAATATAAAATAATGTATGATTCAACAAGTTGGGAAGAAGATAAATATATAGGAGATAATGAGGAAAATTTTAAGGTTTCGTATTAAATTGAAACAGATTAATTATTAAGGTGGCTTAATAAAATAAAAACATTGGCATTGATTTTAGCAGGTGAAAAAGGAAGAGGACTGGACCTTTTATCAGCTCACAGAGCTAAGCCAGCTGTACTTTTTGCTGGTAAGTTTAGATTGATATTGGGAGACTAGTCTTGAACTTACAAAATCACTACCAGAGTTAAATTTGTAATGTGAGAAATGGAAATTGCATACCAGAAGTGAAGAGAATAAGAAAAAGATTATAAATATATAAAGGAAAAAAAATTTTGATAGAGAAATATCTATTAATAGTAATAATTTTAATTAAATAAAAAAAGATATTTTGGAGACATTTTTTAAAGTTTAATAGATTTTAAAAATTTTTTTGAACAAAAAGGAGGAGAAAGATATGATTAAAGTAGTAGCAAAGTTTATAATTAAAAAGGAAAAGATTGATGAAGTTGAATCTATTACTAAGGATTTAATTGAGAAGACAAGAAAAGAAGATGGTAATATAAAGTATGAGCTTTACCAGGATACAGATAATCCGCAAATATTTTCTTTTATTGAGGAATGGAAAAGTAAAGATGCATTAGAAGCTCATATGGGTACCGAGCATTTTAAAAAAGCAGTACCTGAGCTTGAGAATATTTCTGTTTCTGAAGCAGAGATTAACACTTATAAATTAATTATCTGATTATAAATATGATCTGCAAGTGTCTACCAAAATGAAACGGTAAAAAAGAAATAAA
>JBHEOV010000136.1:0-3350 GCA_046260625.1 Halanaerobium sp.
CTTTTTTCTGCTTCTTTTAAAATTTTAGTTTTTAGAGGATTATAGACTAAATCAATTACCAGCTGTTTTTCGTGTAAATAATCGGGATTAATTACTATCTTGTTAAGATTATTACTATACATCCCAACTGGAGTTGTATCAACTACCAGATCAGCGGCTTTGACAACTTCTCCGTATTCCTGCTCATCCAAACTGCAGAAATCGAAGTTTTGCTTAGAATTTTCTTCTCTAAAAAGCTTTGCCAGTTCTTCCGCATTTTCTACTGTTCTATTGATAATTGTAATATCTGCCAGATCAAGCTGAACCATAGCTGCAATAACTGCTCTGGCTGCACCGCCGGCTCCAATAACAACTGCTCTTTTGTCCTTAACTTTGACTCCAGATTCTTCAATCTGTCTCTGAAAACCGATTACATCCGTATTATAGCCGGTCAGTCTGCCTCTTCTATTTAAAACAGTATTTACCGCCCCTGAAGCTCGCGCCAGCGAAGAAAAACCATTTAAATAGGGAATAATACTTTCTTTATGCGGAATAGTCACATTCCAGCCGCCAAAGCCTAAATTCTTTAAGGAATTAATATACTGCTCCAGATCCTGATCCTTAGTCTCCAGCATTAAATAAACTGCATTGATCCCTAAATCTCTAAAACCATTGTTGTGCAGGGATGGAGAAATAGAATGGCTCAGGCTTTTACCGAGCAGACCATATAATTTTGTTTCACTATCAGGTATAAAAATACTCATCTGCTACCTCCTATAAAATCTTAAATTTAAAAATTACTTATAAATAAATCAAAACACGCCGGTTTTCAGGGCCAGCGTGTCTATTATGTATTTTGAGGCTGCTAATACTTTAATTCCACTTTGAAATTAAAATATTGTCTGCAGCCTTTCTCCCAGTGATTCGAAATCTATAATGATAATCTTTCTTTTTCTGATATTAATCAGACCATCATCAATAAATTTATTGAGCAACTTGGTCACTGTAACCCGAGAAGAACCAATTAAATTGGCAATCTCCTGGTGAGTTAAAACTAAGTCAATTACTGTCCCTTCTTTAATTTCGCGGCCGAAATCATCTGCCAGACGGGATAATAAACTTGCCAGTCTGCCGGCAGCATCCTGAAAGACCAGTTCTCTAACCTGACTGGTTAAAAGCCTTGTCTTTTTAGAAAGGGCCTCGATGATCTTAATCGCCAGTGATGGCCGTTCCTGGATCATCTTCTCCATTTCATTCCAGGGAATAATTAAAAGGCGGGCATCTTCAACTACTTCAGCTGTTAAAGGATGGGGATCTTCGTCAAATAAAGAAAGTTCACCAAAGATATCACCCTCCTGCAGTATTGTCAGCACCTTTTCTTTACCTTCTGCAGAAAGCATAGAAAGTTTAACCTTACCCTTAACTAATAAATATAATTTTTTGACGCTGTCATTTTCGAAAAAGATAACCTCATCCTCTTCGTAAAATTTAGCATAAGAGTTTTGACATAAAAGTTCTAATTCTTCTGGATCCAGATTGTTAAAAACAATTAAATCTTTTAAACAACTTTTTATCTCTTCCATAGCTCAACCTACCTCTCTTTACTGCTATATATAATATTCTCTATTCAGGTAAAAATACCTCTTTTATAAGTTAATTTCTTTCTCTACAATCCCCGCAGTAACCGTAAAATCTTAATTTATGTTCTGTAATCTCAAAATCATACTTATTTTCGAGCTCTGTTTCAAAATAATCAATATCCTGATCACTGAACTCAACCAGTTTACCACAGCCCTTACAGATTAGATGGTGATGATGGGCCTCTTCCAAATGTATTTCATATTTGCGGGAATCATCATTAAAGTCAAGCACATGCACAATATCTAAGTTCTGCATCAGTTCTAAAGTTCTGTAAATTGTGGCCATCCCAATATCCTTATCTTTTTTTCTGACAGCTGAAAATAATTCTTCGGCAGTAAAATGCCAGTTTTCTTTTTCCATAATTGTTTCCAAAATAATTTCTCGCTGTTTGGTTAGTTTATAATTATTTTCTGCTAGTTTTCTTCTAAACTTTTCTTTTAGTTTTTCCATTAACAACACCTCTTTTTGGCTGACTATTTCTATTTTATCATAAAATGGAGCAGATATTAATAATTTTTTTGAATTTTTTCGCTTAAATATCCATTTTTTACTTTAGAAAATAACATTTGGCTATTGACTATGGGTTTAAATAATTGTATAATGTAATAAACAAGAATAATTTGTCGAAAATTGTTAAGAAAGGAGAATTAACATGAAATCTACTGGTATCGTCCGCAAAATTGATGATTTGGGTAGAATGGTAATTCCAATCGAGCTCAGAAAAACTATGAATATCAATAAAAAAGACCCGATGGAAATCTTCGTTGACGAGGAAAAAATAATTCTAAAAAAATATGAACCCGCCTGTATATTCTGCGGCAGTGCAGATGACACTATCGAATACAAAGGTAGAACAATCTGTGGCGAATGTATGGACAATATGAAGGAATTAGAAGCACAAAAATAATATTTTACCCAAATAACAAAAATTGGATATTGATCTCTAAAAAAATAGCACCTATTAGGGTGCTATTTTTTTGCTTTCATATTTTATTTTTGCTAAATTATAAGCTTCTTTAATTTCAACTTACCTCAAAAATACATGGCCGCCGATTCTGGTTACAAAATTACGGCGTGATATCCAGGCTGTATTTGTGGCAATATCCGGATTGTAAAAATAAATCGAACCTAAGGTTGGATCATAGCCTAATATAGCAGCTCTTGCAGCCTGCAGTTCTTCTTCGCCAGGATAATAGTTAGCCTGACCATCCATTAAACTGCTAAACTGTCCTTTCTGTAAGATAACATCTCTAATTGTATCTGGAAACTGATTACTAGCAATTCTATTTAAAATTACAGAACCAATAGCTACCTTACCTCTAAAATCTTCACCTCTGGCCTCTCCGTGAATAATTCTGGCAAGTAAGATAATATCATCTCTTGATATGTTATGATTTAATTCCGCTTTTAAATCAGGAATTATTTTAAAAGAACTCTCACCAAAAACTCCATCTGCCTTTAAGCCATTATCATTTTGAAATTTTTTTACCGCTTCTGCTGTAGCTCCACCGTAAAGTCCATCTATACTTCCATTATAGTAATTTAATTGCTTTAATTTCTGCTGTAATACTGCTACATCTATTCCTTCGTCTCCCTGCTGCATGACTCTACTTCCAAATTCAGTCAGATTCAGAGCTTCTGCTTTTTCGAGAGTGACAAAAGACACCATTATCAGGAGTAACATCACCGAGATTAAAAATCTACTTCTGCTCAGCATCATAAATTACCTC
>JBHEOV010000136.1:3428-3867 GCA_046260625.1 Halanaerobium sp.
ATTTTTTTAAATATTTAAAAGAAGAACTCAGCTATAACAGGGATCAGGAGGGTAGTTTTTGCTTAGGACAGTTAAATCTATTCTTCAGAAATTAGCTCAACTTTAAATTTTTGGCCTAAATCAGCCATTATTTCTTTAACCTCAGTTTTAGTACCTGCTGTCACATCAATCCAGATTTGACCAGGATTATCATGATCTACATTGACAGTACCGACACCTTCGTAAGCTTTAATTATCATATCGATAAAATTTATTTCCTGAGGATCAACCTCATATCTTAATTTTAGAGTATCCTTCATTTTAATTCTCCTTTTCGCGGCGCAGTAGAGAGCCTGCTGGAACTTCTGCAGCCAGTGGGATTTTAATTAACTGTTTGGGATGAGGAGCGTCTTCAATCTCTACTCCTTCTTCATCGAGTAGATAAGCAGCAGTTATTGTG
>JBHEOV010000137.1:0-3829 GCA_046260625.1 Halanaerobium sp.
TTCTACATGATACATGCCACAACATAGGTAGGACTTTCACCTACTATCAGAATAATTTACGGAGCACACAATAAAAAATCCCGAATCCTAAGATTCGGGATATAACTAAATTATTAAATTATTAAATTCTACTAAATAATATTATATTCTTTCAGTAATTTTTCAATTTCTGTTCCTTGTATCTTATTTAAAACCCTGACTTTTTCTTCTTTAGATAAATCAAGCTCTGGCTTTTCTCCATCCAGTAATCCATTAACTGCATTTAGTAAATAACGAATGTCATATCTAGAAGCATACACTTCCGGAACTCCCTTTTCCACTCCAGTTAAAACATAGACGGCTTCCATAGCTGTTCTACCGGAATATTCAATAGTAAATACAGTATCCCGACCTGGATCATCAAGTGTTTCAGCAAATTGGCCTAAAAAGGCAAAGTTAACTGCATTATTAGGAACAACATAGGGACGATCTCCAGCCTCACGCGGCATAAAGTGAGAAGTTATATAGGGCATCATAACCGGAATTGCTGAACAGCTTGCTGCTAATTCATCAATTTCAGCTTCGGGGACTCCAAGATGATAAAGCCATTCTTTAGTAATTTCATTACCAGTACAGTCCCGCATTGGTTTTTTGATATAATCTCCCGGACGATCAGAAAATAATGCATAAAGCCAGACAACAACATCATCTTCCGGCTGACCATAATACTGGGGCTGTCGGTTAACAGTCCAGCTCATAAGCCAGGATGAGTCTCGAGCTGTCACAATCCCGCCGGTTACTGTACCACCATTATAGGGAGAGCGTTCAGTAATCTTTTCAATATATTCAGGAACCCGTTCATCATGGCAGGTCACGGTACAGGATTCCCAGTTTGTTTTTTCTGGATTGGTGCAGAATTTATCCGGGTTTCCAAATTCATCAGACTGTTCTGCTATGTTTCTCCATAAATTCCAGACCCCTTCTTTCTTTGTATCTTTTTTAAATGGAGCCGGAGTATTATCATCACCATAACCGGAATCTTCAGTCATTGAACCATTAGTAATAAAGACTAAATCATCTTCTGATAAATCAATAGAAAGCTCATTATCATCTTTATCTCTGGCAACTATTCTTTGGGCAACTTTTTTATCATCGGATATTGAAAACTCAACATTATCAACTGTAACTCCATATTTAAAATTAGCTCCGTGATCTTTTAAATATTTAACCATTGGTTTTACAAATGAAGTATACTGATCATGTTCTGAAAACATCAGCATTGATAAATCAGGTAAGCCACCAATATGGTGAATAAAGCGATTCATATACAATTTCATCTCTAAAGCACTGTGCCAGTTCTCAAAAGCAAACATTGAGCGCCAGTAAGTCCAGTAGTCACTATTTAAAAGTTCCTCAGATAAAATATCATTGATTGCTTTATTCTCCAGTTTTTCATCCGGTATATTAACAAATTCCATTAATTCTTTTGCCAGATCCTGACTTAAATTAAATTTACCATTATCATAACGCTCACCCTGGTTATGAGTAATCCGACAATTACTATAGTTTGGATCATCTAAGTTTTGATAATAAAGATGTTCTAAAACAGTCTGCTCGGGATTTTCTGCAGATGGTATGGAACTAAACAAATCCCATAAAACTTCAAAGTGATTTTCCATTTCACGTCCACCCCGGGCTACATAACCCTTATTTTGCAGAAGCTGACCATCCAGAGAGCCTCCTGGTACATCCAGTTTTTCTAAAAAGGTAATTTTACTGCCATCCAGGTGAGCATCACGAATTAAAAAACACCCGGCAGCCAGGGAAGCAATCCCGGCCCCAACTAAATATGCTTTTTTATCTTCAATTCCTTCAGGTTTTCTGGCATCTACTAATGAATGCATGCTTCCATTTGTAAGTTTTAGTCTGTCATCATGAGTTTTTAATTCCATTCTGCCACTTCCTTTCTTTAAGTTAAAATAATTTTATTATCTCCCCTGCTCTCTAAATTCATAATATTATTCTTTAAAATTTTTCACAATAGATAAAAAAACTGCAGTGTTTAAATTTTAAACACCACAGCCTTTTTGCCTAATTTTTAGGCATATGTATTAAATTGTCTGATTAGAAAAAATCCCGATCATCTTTTTGCCAGATATTATCTAATTTAACACTTCTTTTAAGAGATAAGGCGATATTTCCATTGAAGAGCTGTCCAATTCGCCTGATTACAATTTTAGTATCTTCTTCCATTCCTCCTTCAATCCAGCGTAAAACCATCTCTGTTAACGCCGATTGATAAAAGGTAGCAATTAAATTTTTATCAGCCTCAGCTGCTGGAATATCTTCACTTATTTTCTCAACATAGCGAGTCATAATTTTTCCAGCTATATTGTAAATATAAGCTTCTAATTCTTCTCTCCGAATAGAATTATAGACATGGTATATGGCTTTCTTATTTTCTAAAGCAAATTCAACCGCTAAAAGAAAACTTTCCTCCCAGGAAAGAGTTTCATTATATTCAGCAATAACTTTTTGAATTTCATTTTCAAAGATTTCTGATAGAATTTCATATATATCCTGATAGTGATAATAAAAGGTATTTCTATTGATCTCACAATTTTTAGCAATATCTTTAACTGTAATCTCATCGAGTGAGCGTTTATTTAACATTTCAATAAATACTTCTCGGATTAAATTTTTAGTATATTGACGTGCCATTTTATCATCTCCTCGATAATTGTATTTAGTCAGCTTCTCTCACTAAATCAAAGTAAAGATTTAGAAAGAAACTTCTATACCTCCTGTTTTTCTCGATAGGCATTATCTATTTTTTGAAGATTTTTATCATGAAGTTCCGGAATAAAAATTTCGGCTCCACAGTTATTACAATAGGCTCTTTCTACAGTATATTCAAACTCCAGACCCCGCACCTCTTTTGCCTCGACTGAGTTTTTAATTTGATACTCAACATTCTTTCTACACTCAGGACAAAATGTCTTTTGTAGTTGATAATCTGACATACGATCATCCTTTCTTATAACAAATCATTTTTTAATAATGTTCAAATATATATTAAAAATATTAATAAATTTATTTTATAAAAATCCTCTTAATTAAATCTTTTAATTGCATTAAGTTTTTCATACAAACATCTCCAAATATTTTCTTAAGACACTACTAATCTTTAATCTGTCTCCATAATCCAAAAGTAAATGCAAATCTTTATCTTTTTCTATTAGATACTTTTTAATCGCATCATTTACCATTGAAATATCCATATTATTGCGATCTTTTAAAATATCGCAAATTGTTCTTTTTTTATTATATACTTTAATTTTCCTGCCGTAGATTGTTTCTTTCTCCATAACTCCAAGTGAATGAAGCTCTTTTTTAACTGTATGAACTTTTATATTTTCTTCTTTTAAATAAGGATTATGATAACCATAGGGTACAGTTACTGTATATTCTAAGGGATCTCTATCACTTAAATCATGTAGATAAAGGGCTGTTTCATGAGAATAAATTAACCTGGAATTTTTTTGCTGAATAACATACATTTCATCATTAAAAGTTTCAGGAGTTGTATAAACTCCTCTTTTAATTCTCTCAAGCTTATCTTCTTCTAAAAAAATAGATAAATATTCTCTAGGAATATTTTTTTCTTCCAATTCTTTGGTTAGAATAAGGCCGTCATTTTTATTGATTAAATTATTTAATTTTTGCCGATAATTCATCGAACCACCTCTTTTACTTTTATACTAAAATTATATCTTGTTTTAGTATAAAAGTAAAAAAATCTTTATTACTGATGATAATTTTATCTGTCTTTTCATAAGCAGAAATAATT
>JBHEOV010000138.1:0-3572 GCA_046260625.1 Halanaerobium sp.
TAAAAAATGTTGTTTTAGTTGCTGATACAGATGAAGAATTTGAACAGCGTGAACAGCAGAAAAAAAATCATGCCTTAAGATGGGCCGGAATGAGACTTGCAGAATATTTGGGTGAAGCTGTTAAAGATTTAGAGCCAGAAGATAAAGATATATATGAGCTTGAGCCTTTAGCAAAAAGATTTGAAGATTTGTCAGATCTACCAAATGTTGCAATAGTTATGCAGCCTCAATCTCAGATGGAGGAAAAAGGTTATAATGACCTAAATTATGGTTGGGATACAAACAGAATGCTTCCAACTTTGATGCATCCTAATGAGATTTTAGATGGAGCAATGATTTCCGGCAGTTTTATGCCCTGTTCTTCTAAATGGGCAACATATGATTTTCAGAACTTTCCATTAATCACAAGACTTTATGAAGAACACGGTAAAACAATTAATTTTGTCGGTGTGATAATGTCAAACTTAAATGTTGCGCTTGATCAGAAAGAGCGTTCAGCACAATTTGTGGCTCAGATGGCTAAATCTCTTGGTGTTGAGGCAGCAGTAGTAACAGAGGAAGGATACGGAAATCCAGATGCTGATTATATTGCCTGTATTGTAGCTTTAGAAGATGCTGGTGTTAAAACAGTTGGTGTCAGTAACGAAGCTACAGGAAGAGATGGTGGCTCACAGCCATTAGTAACTTTAGATCCAAAAGCAGATGCATTAGTTTCCACAGGAAATGTGTCTGAATTAATAAAATTACCTCCAATGGATGAGGTAATTGGAGAATTAGAATCACTTGCCAGAGATGGACTTTCTGGGGGCTGGGCAGATGATGAAATCCTCGGTTCTTCAGTTAAAGAAGACGGTTCAATTGTTATGGAAAACAATGCAATGTTCTGTGGCGATCAAATTGCTGGCTGGTCTCCAAAAACAATGAAGGAATATTAAACCGGGGAGGTGGAATTAATGAAAAAAGCAGTTATATATTTAAATCAATTTTTTGGTCAGATAGGTGGAGAAGATGTTGCAGATCACGCTCCTGAAATCAGAGAAGAAAAAGTTGGAGCAGCAATGCTCTATGATCAGCTGCTTGATGCAGATGTTACTCATACAGTTATCTGTGGAGATAATTTTATGGGGAGTAAGACTGAAGAAGCTGTAGAAAAAATTATTGGTTTCTTAGAAGATGTAGAATTTGATATTTTCTTTGCTGGACCTGCATTTCAGGCTGGACGTTATGGTATGGCCTGTGGTGAAATTGGTAAAGCAGTAAAAGAAGAGTTCGATGTACCTGTAATTTCATCTATGAATATTGAGAACCCCGGTGTTGAGGTATTTAAAAAAGATATTTATATCTTCCCGGGTGGACATAGTGCTGCAAAAATGAGAGATGATGTTAAAAAAATGACTGATTTTGGTAATAAGATTCTCAACGGAGAAGAATTATTGCCTGCAGAAGAAGAAGGTTATTATACTCGTGGTATCAGACATCAATATTTCTTAGAAGATGAGACTCCGGCATATGAGAGAGCAATTGATATGCTGCTCAAAAAAATTAATGGTGAAGAATTTGAAAGTGAATTACCTATACCTGAATTAGATCTTGTAGATATTGCTCCAGCAATAGAAGATTTGAGTAAAACAACTATTGCTTTAGTTACTTCTGGTGGAATTGTACCTGTTGATAATCCAGATAAGATCCAGTCTGCTTCAGCAACAAGATGGGGTAAATATGATATTAGCGATATGAAGAAATTAGAAAACAGAGAAGCTAATGAATTTAAAACTATTCATGCTGGTTATGATCCTGCTGCAGCTGATGCTGATCCTAATGTAGTGGTTCCAGTTGATGCAATGCGTGAATATGAAAAAGAAGGTAAGATAGGTAAATTACATGATTACTTCTATTCAACAGTCGGAACTGGTACTACTCAGAAAGAGGCTGCCCGAATGGGTAAAGAAATAGCTCAAGAATTACAGGAAGCCAATGTACAAGCAGTAATCTTAACATCCACTTGAGGTACCTGTACACGTTGCGGTGCAACAATGGTGAAAGAAATTGAAAAAGCTGGTTTTACAGTTGTTCAGATGGCAAACTTGATTCCTGTAGCAAAGACTGTTGGTGCTAATAGAATAGTTCCAACTATTTCTATTCCTTATCCATTAGGAGATCCTTCTACAAGTAAGGAAGAGCAGTGGGAAATAAGATATAGTAGAGTTGGAGTAGCTTTAGATGCTCTCACAACTGATATTGATGATCAAACTGTTTTTGATGTAGAATTTTAAATATTAAAGCTCTACCCCTCTTTTAAAAGCGGGGTAGAGCTTTTTAAATAAGATTAAAGTGAAAAATATAATAAATTGGAAATTAAATAAAAATCCCAGCATTAAGCCGTGGTTTTTCCCAATCATTCTAGATGACAGCAGATAGCATTTTCTACAATTGATTTTATTTGCTTGGTGATAATTTCCAAGGCCTCTTGGCTACTATATTCGATTCTCTCATTAACCATTAAGGTTAACATACCGTGATAAATATAAGTAATCATATTATCCATCTGGCGGGCTATTTTCTGGCTGAGAAAATCATTTTCAATTAGCGGTTTAGAAGCAATAGCAGCCCGATGTGAGAGGTCAGGATTTAAAAGCATTGGCAGCAGATCTTTAGGAGCTGTATCTAATTTTTCCGGGAAGATACTAAAATATTTTTTCATTAAAATTTCTGGATTATCTCCAATGTTATCTGTAAAAATTGCATAATAGATTTTGGGGTTTTCAAAAGAATATTTACAAAAGCATTCCCACATTTTTATAAATCGATCAATCTCATCATCAGCTTTTGCTATGTAATCCGGCATTGCCTGACTGTATTCACCCAAAAAATCAAGTGAGGCAAAAAATATTAGCTGTTTGGAGTTATCAAAATAGTTATAAATAGTAGCACTATTATAACCGGATTTTTTAGCAACGTCCCGTATTGTTACTTGCTCAATGCCTTTTTCTTCAATCAGTTCACGAGTTGCTTCAATAAATATTTTGAGTGTTCGTTTCTTCTTAATGTCTTTATTATCAAAATCAATCATAATTATTACACATCCTTCAAAAAAAATTGAAAGTTATACCTTCTTTATTTAAGAATACAATAGTTTTTAATAAAATGCAAAAAAGAAGAATAAAATTTTTAATGATTATTAAATTTAATGCTATAGTTTTTATAATCATGATTGACATATAATTATGATTATGGTATTATAATATTGCGAAAATGAAGAAAATAACAAACAAAAAGGAGGTGTTACTTATGTTAGAAGGTAAAAAGATTGCTATTTTAGGTGATCGCGATGGTATTCCTGGACCAGCTATTCAAGAATGTTTAGAAACAACTGGTGCAGATGAAGTTGTATTTACTACAACTGAGTGCTTTGTGTGAACAAGCGCAGGAGCTATGGACCTGGAAAATCAGCAGAGAATAAAAGATCTTGCTGATAAGCACGGTGCGGAGAATCTAGTTGTTATCTTAGGTGGTGCAGAAGCAGAAGCTTCTGGATTAGCTTGTGAAACAGTAACAAATGGAGATCCAACCTT
>JBHEOV010000139.1:0-3492 GCA_046260625.1 Halanaerobium sp.
GCTTTAGCTAATTTACCTGCCTGATAATCATGATATGCATCCTTCAGCAATTTTTGATCAGTTAAATCTAAAACTTCAATTCCAGCTGCTGTTAGCGCTTTATATGCTTTGGGACCAAAATGATAAGCTGTAACAACATCTGCCTTCTGATCAGCACATACCTGTGCTGCTCCAACACCTGCACCACTGCTTTGAGCCGCTGCTGTATTTTCTATAAATTCTAATTCATCATTTTCACTGTCAACTACAGCAAAGTAATCAGCTCGACCAAAATTTTCGTGGATCTCTGTTCCAAAATTTCCAGCTTCAACTGCAGGAATAATTATTCTCATTTTTTTAACCCCCATTTTTTTATTAGTTGGTACTTTGTTTATTGATACCAGCTACAAATAATTTAATTTGTAGCTGGTACAAGTAATATTTTTCACTACTATTTTGGATCCATATTTAATTCAAGCGGCTCGACTTTTTCATCAAAGCCACCTTCTCTTTCAGCAAGACGTTCTGCAATTTTAACAAATTCTTTTGATATCTCAGATTCAGGCTCATCAAAAACAATTGGATTGCCAGAATCACTGCGGCGGCGAACTTCAGAAACTAAAGGCAGCTGACCTAAGAGTTCAGTTTCCATAAATTCAGCCAGATCTTTTCCTCCATCTTCACCAAAAATATAGTCTTTATGACCACATTCTGGACACTGATAATAGGCCATATTTTCTACTACACCTAAAACTTCAAGATCCATTTTTTCTGCCATAGCTCCAATCCGTCCGGCTACTTTTGTTGCAGTAACCTGAGGAGTAGTCACAACTAACACTTCAGAATGAGGTATTTTCTGCATTATATTTAAGGCCATATCACCTGTTCCGGGAGGTAAATCTAAGAGCATGTAGTCCAGTTCACCCCAGCGTACTTCTTTAAAGAACTGTTCCAAAGCTCCTCCAAGCAGGGGTGCTCTCCAGATTACAGGTTCATTTTCCCCTACAAAAGACCCCATTGAAATAGTTTTAATCCCTTTAACTTCAGGTGGAATAATTTCATTTTCGCTAACTGCCTTCGGTTTATCTGTAACTCCCAGAATCCTGGGTACACTAAAACCTCTTACATCTGCATCTATAATCCCAACTTTATAGCCTAATTCAGCCAGAGCAGTGGCTAAATTTACAGTAACTGTAGATTTACCAACTCCACCTTTACCACTGGCCACAGCAATAATCCCTTTATTAATTGAGCCGTGTTCTAAAACAACTTTCTCATCTTTAACATCATACATTTAATAATCACCTCATTATATATTATGGTCATTTGTTCATTTGGCTATTTTAACTATAACACTTTTTTATTTTCAATTCAAGTAGTCAAATTACTAAAAATAGTTTTTTTATAAGTTTTCATTTTTCTTCAATTTAGGTTAAAATAATATACAAGACGGTTTTTATTTTAAATCACTAATTATAACTTATAATTTTTTAATAATAATTTTATCAGAGGGTGTAAACAAATGAGAAAAGAAAGACTCATAACTTATGCAAAAAGTTTAAAATTAGAAAACAGCATCTATATTGATGCCCGAACTAAAGCAGAATATCAGGAAGCAACTATTCCCGGTGCAGTTAATATAGAACTCCTAAATTATGAGGAGAGAAAAATTATCGGTACCATATATAAACAGCAGAGTCCTCGCAAAGCTAAATTAAAAGGGGTTGAGCTAGTTTCGCCAAAAATTCCGAATTTAATTGCTGAAGTCAATGAACTGGCAAAAAAATATGATAATCTGATTATATTCTGCTCTCGCGGCGGTCTGCGCAGTAAAAGTTTAGCTGAATTTTCAGATCTAGCAGGGATTGAAGTTTATAGACTGGAAAATGGTTACAAAGGCTACCGACATTATATTTTAGATAAATTAGATAATTACCAGTTTAAAGGAGAAATTGCAGTTTTACACGGGAATACTGGAGTCGGCAAAACCTATATCTTAAAAGAAATGAAAAAAATGGGGGCAGCAGTTATTGATTTAGAAGGTATTGCCAATCACAGAGGTTCAGCCTTTGGCAGTATCGGTCTTGCAGAACCCTACAATCAAAAATATTTTGAGTCACTGCTCTGGGAAGAACTAAAGTTAAAAGATAAGGAAAATAGAGTAATCTTTGTTGAAGCTGAAAGCAGAAGAGTTGGTCATTCAGTTATTCCAGAATTTTTCTACAAAAAAATGAAAGCTGGTGCTGACCTGCTGGTAACTGCTTCCATGCAGAAAAGAGTTGAAAATATTTATCTGGAATATATTAAAGACATAGAAAGCAACCAGGAAGAATTTATAGAAAGAGTTTTAGAATCATTAACTGCAATCAAAAAATATTTAATCAAAAAAGCAGGTAAAGATTCTTATTTTAAGCTTTTAGATCTTGCAAAAAAGGCAGAATTTAAAAAATTAACTCAGATACTTTTAGAAGAGTATTATGATCCGATGTATGAGCATTCTCAGAAAAAAGTTGACAGTTATAAAGCAGAAATCAGGGCTGAAAGTATTGAAAAAGCAGCCCGAGAAATTGTAGAACTCTATGAATTCAACTGATTTGTCTAAGCAAAATAAAAAGCAGACTGTCTACTTTGGAAGTATCATATCCAAAATTAAACTATCTGCTTTTATTCATTAATATTTTAATTTTATATTTACTTTTGAATTCAGAACTCACCGTTTTTGATTAATTTATAATCTCCGCTTTTCAGCAAAAAACAGAGCTCACTTATTTTTGCAGGAAGTTGATCAGCAGCAATTCCACCCCGCGCCAGATCTTCATCTTCATGAAAATCAGAGCCAGAAACCATTTTTAAATTATGTTCTGCTGCATAACTAAAGGCCCTGGCATTTTTTGAATCATGGCGGCGGTTACCATTATAAACTTCCAGTCCATCCAATAATTCAACAGCTTCCGGTGCCATCCCTGGTCTGAAGGGATGTGCCTGAAAAATTAATATCCCTTCTTTATGATCGGAAATTAAATTTTTAAATTCCTCTAAGGAAAGCTGGTGCAGCCTGGGATGTTTGAGCAAAAATTCCTCATTTAACCCATATATCAGATATTCATTTGGGTCATTATTAAATTTGATTTCAATTCCCAGAAATACCTTAAACTCTAATTTCTGAGCAGCTTTGCTGGCAGTATAATAACCTCTTAAATATTTTTGAAGTTGCTTTTTCCAGCTTAAATTAGATATCTTATCAAAAAAGCGAGCATAATAATGATCAGTTAAAACCAGCACCTGATATCCAGACTCGTAATACTTTTTTACAGTTTCGGCAGCTCCAATTGAACCACAGCGGCTGCTTTCAGCACTGTGGGCATGAAGTTCAATTTTATATCGCTCCTTACCATTTTTCATAATGCACAATATCCTTACTTAACCTCTCTACTTTTCCTTTTTCTTCACCAGGATAACCGACAGCTATTAAGGAGAGAGTTTTAAATCCCTCAGGTACTCCCAGACAATTAC
>JBHEOV010000014.1:0-28119 GCA_046260625.1 Halanaerobium sp.
GGAAAAGAATATAAAGTTAGAATTTATAGAAGAAGCTGATATAGATTTTTATGGAGATCAAAATTTATTCAAACAGCTTTTGCGAATTTTTCTGGATAATGCTGTTAAATTTACTTCTAAAAAGGGTAAAATCAAGCTGAAAATTGATAAAGTTGAAGCAGATAATTTTTATTTTTCAATAGCAGATGATGGCCCGGGTATTTCTAGTGTGGATTTACCATTTGTTTTTGACCGCTTTTATCAGGCTGATAAATCTCGAACCCGAAAAAATAATCAGGGTTCTGGTTTGGGGCTGGCGATAGCAAAACAGATTGTTGATAGTTACACAGGAGATATAGATGTGGAAAGTGAAGAAGGAAAAGGAACAAAATTCATTATTGTTTTACCATTAAACGAAAATCACAAGCATAATAATTAAAATAACTTTTATAAATAGATGTTTTAAATGGGAGATGATTTTTTTGTCAAAGAAGAAAAATGAGGAGAAAAAGACACTTTTTTTATTAGATGGACACAGTTTAACCCATCGTGCTTTTTATGCTTTACCCCTGCTGACAAATGAGGCGGGTGAATATACTAATGCAGTTTTTGGTTTTGTACGGATGCTTTTTAGTCTGACAGACGAATGGAAACCTGATCGGATGATCATAACTTTTGATAAAAAAGCACCAACTTTTAGACACGAAGAATACGAAGATTATAAAGCAGGTAGAAAAAAGATGCCAGAGGAGCTGGTACCGCAAATCCCGCTTTTACAGCAGACAATAGAAAAATTAAAAATACCTATGCTTGCCAAGGAGGGTTTTGAGGCTGATGATCTGCTGGGGACTCTTTCTAAAGAAGCGGCCGCAGAAGGTTATAAGGTTTATATAGTGACCGGTGATCGTGATGCTCTGCAGCTGGTATCTGAGAATGTAAATGTTTTATATACCAGAAAAGGAATTTCTGATTTAGTTAAATTTGATTTAGATAAGGTAATGGAGAAATATGAGCTGCCCCCTGAAAAATTAATTGACCGCAAGGGTTTAATGGGAGATAGCTCTGATAACATACCCGGAGTGCCCGGTATAGGCAAAAAGACAGCTTTAAAACTATTAAAAGAATTTGGAACTATGGAAGAGATCTTAGCTAACATTGACAAAGTTTCAGGTAAAAAAAGAAAAGAGAATCTTCATAAATATGCCGAACAGGCTCGAATGAGTTATAGACTGGGTAAAATAAAAAGAGATGTTCCGATTGATATCGATTTTGAAGAGTGCCGACTGGATCTTTATGATGATCAGGAAGTTGCAGAGCAGTTTGAAAATCTTGGCTTTAGTTCTTTAGTTGATCGCTTTGATTTCAAAAAAGAGGCCAACTTTAAAGATCTTGAAATAAAAAGCCTTAAAAAAGAAGATTTGGCTGAGCTTAAGAAAAATGCTTTAGAGGCTGGAGAAATTGCTGTAGCTTTAAATTTAGAAGCTGATAGCAGAGCTATTGATGGCAAAATAGAAGAGTTTTTATTTTCCTTAGAAGCTGAAGAAAATATATATTCCTATCAATTAGCAGAAGAAATTGACCAAAATGTCAAAGAAATTTTGGAGTCAGAAAAGATAGCTAAATTAATGCTTAATGCTAAGGAAGCTTCTTTAGCTTTATTAAATTATAAAATAGATGTTTTAAATATTAGTTTTGAGCCGCTGCTTGCTTTTTATTTACTGCAGCCATCATCTTCACTGCCGGAACTCGAAGAAGTTTTCAGTCGTGAACTAACTTTATCTTTTGCAGAACTGGAAGAGGAAAATAAATTAGCTGTAAAGATTTCTAAACTCTTTCAATTAAAGGAAAAGCTGCTGCCTAAATTAGAAAAAGATAACCTGTTGAAGCTTTATCAGGGAATTGAGCTGCCCTTAATTAAAGTTTTAGCTTTAATGGAATATAATGGAGTTAAAGTTGATAAAGACTGGCTTGATTCTCTCTCAGAGCGTCTGGGTAAGCGGCTTGAGATAATTACTGAAAAAGCTCATCAGCTGGCAGGAGAAGAGTTTAATTTAAACTCTCCCAAACAGCTGGGAGAAATTTTGTTTGAAAAACTGGGACTGCCGGTGATAAAAAGAACTAAAACAGGTTATTCTACTAATGCCAGTGTTTTAGAAAAATTGGAAGGTAAACATGAGATTATCCCTTTGATTTCTGAGTACAGAGAGCTGGCTAAATTAAAATCAACCTATATTGATTCTCTGCCACCACTGATTAACGAGGAAACAGGAAAAATTCATACTTCCTTTAATCAAATGGTAACAGCAACCGGTCGTCTGAGCAGTACCGATCCTAACCTGCAGAATATACCGATCAGAACTGAAGAAGGTCGTGAAATCCGCAAAGCCTTTATTCCCTCCGAGAAGGATATGCTGCTGCTGGCTGTAGATTATTCGCAGATTGAACTTAGAGTATTTGCTCATTTAAGTGGAGATCAAAAATTAAAAGAGGCGTTTAATACTGGAGCTGATATTCATACAGAAACAGCGGCTGAGGTTTTTGAAGTTAAAACAGAAGAAGTATCTCCAAACCTGCGCCGTCATGCAAAGGTAATTAATTTTGGAATTGCTTATGGGATGAGTGCTTATGGTCTCAGTCAGGATCTGGATATTCCGGTAGAAGAAGCTCAGGAATATATTGATAAATATTTTGCAAGATTTTCTGGAGTTAAAGAATATATGGATCAGACAATTAAAAAAGTTAAAGAATCTGGTTATGCAGAGACAATGTTTGGCCGCCGCCGCTATATTCCGGAAATCAACAGCAGCAACTATCACCGCCGCTCATTTGCCGAGAGAACTGCAATCAACACTCCGGTTCAGGGTACAGCTGCTGATATAATGAAAAAATCTATGCTGGATGTTTATGATGCCTTAAAGGATGCTAATCTTGATTTAAATATTTTATTACAGGTTCATGATGAACTGGTATTTGAAGTTAAAAAATCTGATTTAGATCAGGCAGCAAAATTAATTAAAGAAAAAATGGAAAATACAGCTCAGTTAGATGTACCACTAATAGTTGATCTACAGACTGGAGAAAACTGGAGAGATAAAAAAGAATATGAGGTGAAAGATAATGCCTGAGCTGCCTGAAGTAGAGACTGTAGTTAAGGGCCTTCGACCCTTAATTACAGACAGGATAGTTACTGCAGTTGAAATTAGAGAAGAAAATATGATTGCTTTTCCAGAAGACGATATTCAAAGCTTTACTGACTTTTTAACTGGTTCAAAAATCGAGGCTATTAATCGCCGCGGTAAATATATCATAATTGAACTGAGTAATGATAAAAATATGGTTATTCACCTCAGGATGACCGGTAAGCTGCTGGTGAAAGAGGTTGAGGAGTTTAGAGATAAACATACTCATGTTATTTTCAGTCTTAATGATGGTCAGGAGATTCGTTTTAATAACATCCGTAAATTTGGCCGGGTATATTTAATTGATAAAAACCACCCGGAGCAGGCGGGAGGGCTTGCTGATTTAGGTCCGGAGCCTTTAAGTGATGAACTGACTGTAGAAGATTTTAAAAAACTTTTTGAAAATAGAAGGGCCTTAATGAAATCTCTGCTTTTAAACCAGCATTTTATCGCTGGAATTGGCAATATTTATGCAGATGAGATTCTTTTTCGAGCAGGGATTAGACCTGACAGGACTGCTGATACTTTAACGGAAGCAGAAAAAGAAGCAGTTTATCATAAGATGCGTGAGATTCTCAAAAAAGGGATAATTTATGGAGGTACCAGTTTTAGTGACTATGTAAATGCTTTCGGTGAAAAAGGCTCATTTCAGGAGGAGCTGAGGGCTCATCAGCGTGAGGGAGAAAAATGCTATGAGTGCGGCAGTATAATAGAAAAAATTAAAGTTAGCGGTCGCTCAACATATTTTTGTCCTCAATGTCAGAAATAGAGATAGAGAAGGTGGATTATGATGATTATTGGTTTAACAGGTGGTATTGCAAGCGGTAAGTCAACAGCTGCTGAATATTTAGAGAAAAAAGGAGCTAAAATAATAGATGCTGATCAGATTTCTCATCAGATTAGTCAGAAGGGAGAAAAAGGCTGGCAGCTGGTGGTTGATGAATTTGGTGAAGAAATTTTAAGAGAAGATGGAGAATTTGATCGAGAAAAATTAGGAGAGCTTGTTTTTTCTGATTCAGTCAAAAGAAAAAAGTTAGAATCTCTGCTGCATCCTTTGATTATTTATAAAATGAAAGAACAGGCTCATCAATACTTAGAAAATGATGAAATTGTTGTTTTTATGGCTCCCTTATTATATGAGGCCGGTCTGGCTCGCTTTTGTGATCAGGTCTGGGTGATTTCGAGTTCGGAAGCAAATCAGATAAAACGATTAAAAAAGAGGAATGATTTAACAAAAGTAGAAGCTTTAAAAAGAATAAAGTCTCAGATGTCCCTAGAAAAAAAGAAAGCCAGAGCTGATATAATAATTGAAAATAATTCTACTATTAAAGATTTAAAATTAAAAATAGATCTAAATTGGAAGAAAGTACTGAAGGGAGTAGATAAAAAATTGATTAGGATAGCCTTAATTGCTCATGATGAGAAAAAAGAAGATATGATTAGTTTTGCTAAAAAGCACCGAGAAGTTCTGGCCCAGATGAGACTGATAGCTACTGGAACAACCGGACAGCGTTTGATTGATGAGACTGGTCTTGAGGTGGAGCGAATGGCTTCTGGTCCTATAGGTGGAGATCAGATGATCGGAGCAGAAATTGCTAAAGATCGCCTGGATGGTGTTATTTTCTTAAGAGATCCCCTGACAGCACAGCCACATGAACCTGATGTGAGTGCTCTTTTAAGGCTCTGTGATGTGCATCAGATTCCTCTGGCAACTAATCTGGCAACTGCAGAAATAATTATTCACTCTCTGGCTGAAAAAAATAAAGCTTAAAAAAGGGAGGAAAATATAGTTGTTAAGAGAATATGTTAATAAAGGACTCATTTTATTCCTTTTAGTAATAATATTATTTATAACTTTTAATATTGATTTTGATCTCTGGACAATCAGGAGGAATATTGAACCTGTAAAATATCAGTCAGAAATCGATAAATATGCTGAAAAGTTTTCTTTAGAATCAGAACTGCTTGCTGCTTTAATTTATGTTGAAAGTAGATTTGATCGGTATTCACTTTCTTCTAAGGGAGCTGTTGGGTTAATGCAGTTGATGCCCTCCACAGCATTCTGGATTGCCGAAGAACTTGGGTATCAAGATTTTAGTTTAGAAGATTTAGATGACCCAGAATTAAATATAAGATTTGGCAGCTGGTACTTTTCCTATTTATACCAAAAATTTGATAAAGATCTAATTAAAACTGTTGCAGCTTATAATGCTGGCGAAAGTAATGTTAGAAACTGGATTGAAGCTGGTTGGGATGGTAATCTCGAAGAAAAGTTACCATATAAAGAGACCGATAATTTTGTCAGGAGAGTTTTATCGACCAAAGACTATTATCAGAAAAACGATATATAGTTGTATACAACTTGATTTTTTTAGAAAATAATTATATAATTTAAGATAGTATTAAGTATAAGATTCTAATTATCAAATTTAATTTTCTTTTTAAAAAAACAGATACATCTGATAAGGGGGTGTAAATTTAAAAAGAGAAAAGACTAGAGATTAGCGAGTATAGATATACCAAAAAAAATTAGGAGGGAATTTCGAGTATGCAAAAAAAATTAGTAATTTTATTAGCTTTAGTTTTAGTGTTTTCAGTATTTTCAGTAGTAGGAGCACAGGAAGAAGTTAAAAATCCTGATTCATTCACCTATGTAACTATTGGTGATCAGGATACATTAGATCCTCATTATGCTTATGATACATCAAGTGGAGAGGTAATCTATCAGGTTTATGAAACTTTAATCACTTATGATGGTGAAAGTGTACAGGACTTTTTACCTTTACTTTCTACAGAAATACCAAGCCAGGAAAATGGCTTAATTTCTGAAGATGGTACAGAATATACTTTTCCAATTAGAGAAGGAATAGAATTTAGTAATGGTAATGACCTAACTCCAGAAGATGTTAAATATTCATTTTTAAGAGGAATGATTTTTGACCGTTCTGGTGGTCCTATCTGGATGTTATATGAACCATTATTTGGTTCTGGATTTTCTGGTTTAGATGATCTTGCTGCAGATGTAGCAGATGTAGAAGAAGTTGCAGACCTAACAGATGAGCAGGCCGAAGAAGTATTAGCTGCTCTTGATGAAAAAATTACAATCGATGGTAATGAGGTAACATTCCATTTAGCAGCTCCATACCCACCATTTTTAAATATTGTGGCTAAAGGTGCTTCCTGGTCATCAATTTTAGATAAAGAATGGTCAATTGAGCAGGGTGCGTGGGATGGTACTGCTGCAGACATTGTAGATAGTCATGATCCTGGTAAAGAATCAGATCCATTATTTGATAAAATGATGGGAACAGGTCCTTTTATTTTAGAAGAGTGGGAAAATGGAGATAGTGTTGTATTAAGCCGTAATGATGATTACTGGCAGGGACCTGCTAACTTTAAAACTGCTATCATTAGAAGTATTGATGAGTGGAGTACACGTAAATTAATGTTATTACGTGGAGATGCTGATATAATTTATGCTCCAACTCAGTATCGGTCTCAATTAGAAGATGAAGAGAATGTCGATATTACTACAGGAATTCCTGTACTACAGAACTTAGATATGCTCTTTAACTGGGATATTAATATGGATGGTAATGATTATGTAGGAAGTGGAGAACTTGATGGAGAAGGTATTCCATCTGATTTCTTTGCTGATGAAGATGTAAGAAAAGCATTCAGTTATTCATTTAACTATCAGGCTTTCCTTGATGAAGTGAGAATGGGCGAAGCAATTCAGTTACGCGGACCTATTGTATCACCACTTCTTGGTTATGATGAAGAATCTGATGTATATAGTCTTGACTTAGAAAAAGCTGAAGAACATTTCCGTCAGGCATTTGACGGTGAATTATGGGAGAAAGGTTTCACTATGGAATTAGTATATAATAGTGGAAATGACGCTAGAAAAGTTGCTGGAGATATTCTTAAGTCATACATCGAACAAATTAATCCTAAATTTGAGGTTGATGTTCGAGGTGTACAGTGGTCTAATTATCTTGATGATTCAGTTCAGGGACTTATCCCGGCACCATTTGGTGGCTGGTTAGCTGACTTCCCGGATCCACATAACTTTGTTCAGCCATTCTTAGATAGTGAAGGTTATTATGCTGGCAGACGTGGAGAAACTTATCAGGAATGGGCTCAAGAGGTTGGAATTGATGATCTTGTAGAGGAAGGTATTTCAACAACTGATCCTGAAAAACGTGAAGAAATTTATAAGGAATTACAGCAGATGTCAGTTGATCATGCTATTGATATCTGGATTGATCAACCAACAGGTTCAAATACAAGAAGAAGTTGGGTTAAAGGTTGGTATCCAAATGCAATGCGTCCTGGTATAGATTTCTATTCACTGGATAAGACTCTAGAATAGTAAGTATCTGAAAAATAAATATTAACAATGGCCAGGGAGGGTAACCTCCCTGGTAATTATGTTAAGTGAAAATATATTTATTATTAATAGAAAGGAGAACAAAAAATTTGATAAATTATATAATAAGACGATTTCTAATATTACCATTTATTTTATTTGGGGTAACAGTTTTAGTTTTTTCAATGATTATGATGCTTGGTCCTTATCAGCGTTTAAGTACCTATGTTAATGACCCAGCCCAGTTAAAAGGTGGAGATTTAGATCAACTGGTTGCAAAATATGGTCTTAATGATCCCTGGTATGAGCAGTATGGACGCTGGATAGGAGGTGTAGTCCAGGGTGATTTTGGTTGGTCAGAATCTGCCGGACAGCCTGTTACTGAAGCAATATCGAGTAGACTCCCGGCAACTTTTGAACTGGCAGTATTTGCTGTTATACCTGTTATAATGGGAGGAATCTGGCTTGGGGTGCTATCCGCTGTCCATCACAATCAGAAATTTGATCATATAATTAGAATTGTTTCTACTATTGGTTGGTCATTTCCTACTTTTGTTTTTGGTTTACTTGTTCTAATGTTTTTTTATGGAGTTTTAGGCTGGTTCCCACCAGGACGATTGGGTGCAGCTGCATCAGAAATTGTTAGATCATCAGAATTTATTAGATATACCGGTTTAAATGTATTGGATGGTGTTTTAAATCTAGAAATTAGTGTTGTTTTTGATGCTTTCAGACATTTAATTGGACCAATTTTTACTTTAGCAATTGTTTGGTGGTCATATATTTTGCGTATTACACGCTCAAGTATGTTAGAAACTTTACGTAAGGATTATATTAGAACTGCAAGAGCAAAAGGTGTGGCTGAAAAGTTTGTGATCAATAAACACGCACGTAGAAATGCTCTGATACCAGTTGTTACAGTTGCAGGTCCTATGGTACTGGGACTCTTAGGTGGGGTAGTTATTGTCGAATCAGTATTTGGTTACAGAGGTATCGGCCAGTTTGCAGCTCAGGCTGCTCAACAACTTGATTATGCTGGTATTTTAGGAGTTGCACTGTATTTTAGTTTCTTATTGATTTTAATAAATCTGATTGTTGATGTATCATATGCTGTTATTGACCCTCGGATTAGATTGGAGTGATAGTAAGTGGAGTGGAAAGAAATTCTGTTGAGATTAGTTAAGAATAAATTATCTTTAGTTGGACTTATAATAATAATATTTTTTGTAGCAGTGGCGGTATTTGCGCCTTATTTAGCACCGCCGTCTGATCCAGATGATGCTTATGAGATTCCAAGAGCCGGTTGGCAGGTAGAACCACAACCTCCTCGAGAAGGTTATCCTTTTGGAACTGCTCAGGGCTCTTATGATATATTTTACGGTATGGTTTGGGGAACTAGAACTGCATTTAGAATTGGTGTTATAGTTGTTGGATTAAGTTCCCTGATTGGAATAACTGTTGGTACTTTTTCAGCCTATTATGGAGGCAAAATTGATGAATTCTTTATGAGAATTACTGATGTATTTATGTCTATTCCTTTTTTAGTTGCTGCCATGGTTTTAACAACTATTTTAGGCAAAGGTCTTGACAATGTTATGATTGCTTTAATTACTTTTGGCTGGATGGGAACAGCACGTTTAATGCGTTCTCAGGTATTAGAAATAAAAAGTGAGGAGTTTGTGCAGGCTTCAATTGCTTTAGGTGCCAGTGATCCTCGGATAATATTTAAACATATTATTGCAAATTGTATTTTCCCTGTTTTAATTCAGGCTTTTATGCGGATGGGATCAATGGTTATTACAGCCTCAGCACTTAGTTTCTTAGGAGTAGGTGCACCAGAAGGCTATGCTGACTGGGGACAGATGATCACCTTTGCTCGTGACTGGATTCTTGGTGGTCAGGGATCTGCGCTTAAATACTGGTATACGGTTGTAATTCCTGGAATGGCAATTATGCTTTTTAGTCTTTCCTGGAACTTACTTGGTGACGCATTCCGGGATATTTTAGACCCGAAATTAAAATAGTGTTGTGATCAATTCTTAATTTAAGAGGGTAGGTGAATTTTTTGAATAAAGAAGCACTTGTAGAAGTTAATAACTTAAAAACATATTTTTATGTCGAAGAAGGTGTTGTTAAAGCTGTTGATGGGGTAGATTTTGAAATTTATCCAGGAGAAACCTTAGGTATTGTAGGAGAATCCGGCTGTGGTAAAAGTGTTACCTCTTTATCAATAATGAGACTTGTTGAATCTCCTCCGGGAAAGATAGAGGCGGGAGAAATCAAGTTTAAAGGTAGAGATTTAACTAAAATCCCTGAAAAAGAAATGAGAAAAATTCGAGGTAATGATATTTCAATGATTTTTCAGGAGCCGATGACTTCTTTAAATCCTGTCTACACTGTAGGAGATCAGATTATGGAAGCAATCATGCTCCATAAGCAGGTAAATAAAAAAGAAGCCAGAAAACAGGCTATAGATATGCTGACAAAAGTGGGTATTCCGCTCCCAGAACAGAGAGTAGACGAATATCCACATCAGTTATCCGGTGGTATGCGACAGCGGGTAATGATTGCTATGTCTTTAAGCTGTGATCCACAGCTATTGATTGCTGATGAACCGACAACAGCTTTAGATGTAACAATTCAGGCTCAGATCTTAGAATTAATGAATTCTCTCAAAGATAGATATGGAATGGCAATTATGATGATTACCCATGACCTTGGTGTAATTGCAGAAGTTTCAGATAGAGTAGCAGTAATGTATGCCGGTAAGGTAGTAGAATACACAGATGTTGATACCTTATTTGCTGATCCGAAACATCCATATACCTGGGGCTTAATGAATTCCATTCCTCAGTTAGATAAGGATGTAGATCGTCTGGAAGCAATTCCAGGAAGTGTACCTTCTCCACTTGATTTTCCAGAAGGGTGTAAGTTTAATACCCGCTGTCCTTTAGCTGAAGGTAAATGTTATGATGAAGAACCACCTTTAGAAGATACAGATGGTGGACATATGGTTCGCTGCTGGAGATATGAATATTTAGAAGAGGTTAAAAAACGTGGAGAAAGAATCTATGAGGATCGAGGTGTTTTAGAATAATGGCTGAGAATTTATTGGAAGTTAAAAATCTAAAAAAATATTTCCCGGTTAAAGCAGGAATATTTAAAAGAACAGTAGATTATGTAAAAGCTGTTGATGATATATCTTTTAATGTAAAAGAAGGAGAAACTCTCGGCTTGGTAGGAGAATCAGGTTGTGGTAAATCAACAACCGGTAGAACAATATTAAGATTGCTGGAAGCAACAGCAGGACAGGTGATCTTTGAAGGTAAAAGTGTGATGGACCTTGATAAAAAAGAGATGCGAGAAATCAGACGTGATATGCAGATAATTTTTCAGGATCCCTATGCCTCACTTAATCCACGGATGACAGTAACTGATATTGTTGGAGAGCCGCTTGACATTCATAAACTTGCAAAAAACAAAAAAGAACGTAATGAAAAGGTTAAAGAAATTCTTGAGAATGTAGGTCTTGGTGAAGAATATATGAACCGTTATCCACATGAATTTAGTGGTGGACAGCGTCAGCGGATAGGTGTAGCTAGAGCCTTAGCAGTAGATCCTAAGTTAATTATTGCTGATGAGCCGGTATCTGCTCTTGATGTATCAGTTCAGGCTCAGGTTATAAACCTGCTGCAGGATTTACAGAAAGAATTTGGTTTAACTTTTCTCTTTATTGCTCATGATTTAAGTGTAGTTAAGCATATCAGTGATCGGGTGGCAGTAATGTATCTGGGTAAAATTGTGGAGTTAACAGATAAAAAAGAGTTATTTAAAAATCCAATTCATCCCTATACACAATCACTATTATCTGCAATACCAGAAGCTGATCCGAGAAAGAAAAAAGATCGAATCATTCTAGAAGGAGATGTACCTTCACCGGTAAATCCTCCTTCTGGCTGTAGATTCCATCCCCGCTGTCCTAAAGCTTTTGATTTATGTTCTGTTAAAGAACCTGAATTTAAAGAATATGGAGATGGCCACTTTGCTGCCTGTCATTTATTAGATCAATAAATAATAATTAAATAGATGATCATTAATCCCTGTTCTGGTTTTTTTAAAATCAGACAGGGATTTTCTTATTTTTAAAGAATATAATTAATAGCTGATAATTGTAGTATTATTTTCTGGAGGAATAAAAATATGAAGTTTAAAATTTATATTATATTAATTATACTTTTAATCTTTAATACAGCTCTTGTTAATGCAGTTAGTGATGGTGGAGATTTAAAAGTAAAAGTAGAATTAAGGCCTTTTAATTTAAATCCTATTTACGCTGAGAATGAGACAGAATTAATGATCAATAAACAAATATTCGATACTTTAGTAACTTATAATGGGCAGGAAGAAGTAATTTCAAGCCTAGCAGAAGCATGGGAAGTTAATGATGATTCTAAGTTATTTATATTTGATTTAAAAAAAGCTGTTTATTTTCATCCTTATAAAATTGGAGGTAAAGAAGTACCATTAGATGAGAGAGAAGTGACTGCAAAAGACTGGAAAAGGTCATTTGAATATTTGGCAGCTCCAAATAACGAATCTCCCTATGCCGAGTTATTAAATAAAATTAAGGGTTATGAAGAATATCGTCAGGGTGAAAGTACTGAAATTATAGGAATCAAAGTTAAAGATCAATATCAGCTGGAAATTGAATTAAAAGAATCTTATGCTCCTTTTATTTATAATCTGGCCGAAGAGGCAGCAGTAGTAATACCAGCTGAGGCAGTTATAGATAGTAATTTCGACTTTTCAACTGGACCAGTTGGTACAGGCCCTTTTAAGTTTGATAATTTATCTAAAAACAAAGTAACTCTAATAAAAAATAATAATTATTGGAAAAACAATTATCAAGCAGAAGAACTGCCCTATATAAATCAGATTGAGATTAATTTTGCTGCAGAAAATGATCTTAAAGAAAACTTAAAAGAATTTGATCTATATCAGCTTAGTTCTGAAGAGTATTTTGATTATCAAAAAGACAAAAATGAATATAATGGCTATCAGTTTAAAAAAGTGGCAGATAACAGTGTTTATTTTGCCGGCCTAAATTATAATAGCAGTTTAAGTCAGGAAATTAAATATAATCAGCTGCAGGAAATCCTAAGTTATATTATTAATAAAAATAATTTTATTGATAATTTAAATCTCGATTATTTTATTCTTTTGGTAGATGATTCTAATACTCAACCATTTCTCAATCATCTTAATTCAAATTTAAAAAATAGTGAAGATATTAACCCTAGTCATATTTCAAAAAGACTTAAATTAGCTATTAATGATTCAAAAATAAATATTCAAATTGCCAACGACTTACAAAAGATATTAAAAGCTGAAAATATTAACCTGGAAATAAACAAATACAGCTGGGCTGAATATTTAAATAGACTTAATGCTAAAAATTTAAACAGCCAGTTATTTATTATGTCTGCTGATTATAATAATAGATTTGAATTTATTTATGATAATTTTTATTCTACTTCTAACTCTAACTATTTTGGTTATCAAAAGGAAAGAATGGATAATTTAATAGACTATTTAAAGTTAGTGAATGGTGAGCAGAAAACTAAAAGAGCAATTGAAATTGTGAGAGATATTATAAAAGAAGATAATCCATTTATCTTTATTTTTCAGGGAGCTGACCCCTATCTTGTATCAGATAAATTTGATAATCAAGAAATATTTAAAAACTTTACTGAAAAGTATAACTTTGAAGAACTTTACTTGGAATAAAAATGAGTTTATTAAGTTAAAGCCTGAAAAGCTTCTCATTGTTTCAGGTTTTTTTCATAGCTTAAATTAGCAGAAAGTTAAAAAAATTTAAAATTTAATGACTTAAGGACGGGAAAAGATTAATTAAAGGCTAATAACTGTATTTTTCTTAAAAATAGTCTCTTTTCAGAGTGCTTTGGCAAAATAGTCAAATTTTTTTGATTATTTTGCAGGAGTTTTTGCTTGAGTATTGAATATATTAAATAGTGAAATGCTTTTCATAAAACTTATTGGGAGCGGAAATTATGGATGTTACTATGAAAGATGTAGCAAAACTAGCAGGGGTTTCATTAAGTACAGTTTCTAGAGTTTTAAATGATAGTTCACTAGTTAGAGAAGAGACAGCAAGAAAAGTTCAAAAAGCTGTTGAGAAATTAGACTATCAAATTAATGATTCCGCTCGAATATTGAGAACCAATACCAGTAACTTAATTGGTGTTATAGGTGCTGGAATGGAAAGGCCATTTCTGGCTAATCTGCTGAAGGGAATTGAAGCAGAAGCTAGAGAAAGAGGTTATGCTTTGATTTATGGTGATTCTGATGGAGAGTTTGAAAAAGAACAGAATTATTTAAATATTATGAAGCAGAAAAAGATTGATGGTATAATTTTAATTACAACAAATTATTATAATGATCTGCTTTCCATTGTTAAGAATTATCAAATACCAGTAGTTTTTGCTTCAGGTTATATTAGTGATCCAGAAATCAGCTGTGTAACTGTTGATAATGTTGCTGCAGCTTATGATATTGTAGAGTTCCTCTGTCAGGCCGGACATAGAGATATTGCTTTTATAAAAGGACCTGATCTGGATTTACTTGCCAGCCAGGAGAGACTTAGAGGAGTTAAACTGGCTTTAAGACTTAGTAATATTGAATATAATCCAAATAGATTTATTGAGGGAGACTTCACTTTTGAAAGCGGTTATTCAGCAGCCAAAAAAATTATCAATAAATTCCCTGATGTAACTGCTATTTTTGCTTTTAACGATGAAATGGCAGTTGGAGTTATTCGATATCTAAAAGAACAGAATATTAAAGTCCCTGAAGATATTTCCGTAGTTGGTTTTGATGGAATAGAACTGGGAAAATATATTGACCCAGCTTTAACTACGATTAAACAGTCAGGATATCAACTTGGTTTAAGAAGTATAGAAATGCTGAATAAAATTATTAATCAGGAGAAAATTGAAGATAATAAAGTCTTTATTCCACATCAACTTGTGGTTAGAGAAAGTACAAATAAATTAAATGAACTTACTACTGATAAGGGGGTGGTAGGAAATAATAGGGGGTAGTTAAGATAAATTCTTAACATTTTTATTTAAATTAACTTACAATTTATAAGGAGGAGAATTATTAATGAGAAAAAATTTGCTTTTAGTTTTAGCTTTAGTTTTTGTGATTGCATTTAGTGGTGTAGTAATGGCTCAGGAAGATGTCGAACTTACTGTTGCCGGGGGTGCTGTTGGTATAGAAAAAGAACTGACAATCAAAGCAGCTGAAATGTATATGGAAAGAAATCCTAATGTAACAGTTGAAGTTTTAGAAACTCCTGATTTAGCCAATGATAGATTAGGTCTATACTTACAGTTTTTAGAAGCTGAAAGTTCTGAAGTTGATGTTTATCAGATTGATGTAATCTGGCCTGGTGATTTAGCTGAGCACTTTATTGATTTTTATGATTATGGTGCAGAAGAAGTTGCTGATGATCATTTTCAGGCGATTGTTGAAAACAACACAACAACTGATGGTCGTTTAGTTGCTATGCCCTGGTTTACAGATGCTGGACTGTTATATTACAGAACAGATCTATTAGAAAAATATGATCGTGAAGTTCCAGAAACCTGGGATGAATTAGAAGAAACTGCTAAATATATTATGGAAGAAGAAAGAGCTGCTGGCAATGAAGATTTTTATGGTTATGTCTGGCAGGGAAATGCTTATGAAGGTCTAACCTGTGACGCTTTAGAATGGGTATATTCTAATGGTGGAGGACAGATTGTTAATAAAGATCAGGAAATAACAATTAATAATGAGAAAGCTATTGAAATTATTGATCAGGCTGCCGGCTGGGTTGGCGATATTTCTCCCAATGGTGTAACTGGAATGGGAGAAGAAGATGCGCGTTCAATGTGGGAAGCTGGAAATGCTCTATTTATGCGTAACTGGCCTTATGCCTATACTTTAGCAAATGAAGAAGGCAAGCCAACTGCAGGTAACACTGATGTAGCACCTCTACCTGCTGGAGATAGTGGAAAGTCTGCTGCAACTTTGGGTGGCTGGAACTTAGGTGTAAGTAAGTACAGTGAACATCCTGAAGAAGCTGCAAAACTTGCTATGTTCTTAGCTGGAGAAGAAGTACAGAAACTGCGTGCTGTTGAGGGATCTTTTAACCCTACAATTAAATCATTATATGAAGATGAAGATGTTCTGGAAGCAGTTCCATTCTTCGGCAGTCTTTATGATGTATTTACAAATGCTGTAGCTCGTCCTTCTACTGCAACTGCTCCTCAGTATAATCAGGTATCTGAATTATTCTTCCAGTCAGTACATTCAGTACTAACCGGTGAGAGTGATGCACAGGCAGCTATTGAGTATTTAGAATTAGATTTAATGGATACTACAGGCTTTGAAACTGGTGAGCCAACACAACCATAAGTAAATTAGTTAAAATTGTTTATCACCTGGAGAGGGGTGACCCTCTCCAGACTTTATAAAGGGGGGAATTTAAATGGCAATAAGTAGCTCATCAAATCTGGCAAATGAGGAACAAAAATTAGCTCTGAAATTATTATTACCAGCATTTTTAGTCTTAATTATAATTGCTTTATATCCTCTGGGCCAGGTTTTTTATACCAGTTTTACTGATAAAGAATTTGCTTCAGGTTCAGAAACTAGTTTTGTTGGTCTGGATAATTACAAAGCACTGCTGTCTATTTCAATTAGAGAATTAGAACCTGTAATCGATGAAGAAACCGGAGAACAGGCGATTGACGAGACAAGTGGAGAAAAAGTATTTCAAAGACCAATCCGGGTATTACCCCGAGATCCCCATTTACATCGACCGTCATTTCAGTTTAGTTTTTTCGGTAATCGGTATGTGGTTGGGGCTCGAACGCCAGATTTTATTAGATCGGTCTGGAATACATTATTATTTACCTTTTTCTCTGTTTTCTTTGAAACTCTGCTGGGTTTATTAGTTGCTTTAGTAGTTAACAGTGAATTTAAAGGTCGTGGAGCAATGAGGGCTGTAATGTTGGTTCCCTGGGCAGTAATTACTGTTGTTTCTGCAAAAATGTGGGAGTGGATGTTTGAGCCTACCCGAGCCGGTTTATTTAATATGCTGGGAGATCGATTTGGTTTGATTGATGGTAGTTTTGCTTTTTTGAGTAGTACTTCTCTACAGATGCCGGCAATTATAGCAGTTGATGTCTGGAAAACTACACCTTTTATGGCCTTATTAATTCTAGCAGGCCTGCAGATGATTCCAGAAGAACTTTATGAGGCTGCTGAAGTAGATGGAGCCAGTAAATTTAGACAGTTTTTTAATATAACCTTACCATTATTGAAACCTTCACTGGCTGTTGCTTTAATTTTTAGAACCTTAGATGCTCTGCGAGTATTTGATGTGTTCCAGGTTATGCTGTCACAGAAAAGATATTCAATGGCAAGTTTTAATTATTTTCAATTGATTTCAGCCAGACAAATGGGAATGGCATCTGCAATTGGAGTTATAATTTTCATCATTATTTTTGCTTTTGCGATTCTTTATATGAAAACTCTGGGAGTTGATACAAAATGACAAAAAGTCAGAAGAAAATAGCTAAAAAAATATTGTTTTATATTATGCTGGCCCTGGTTATAATTTATTTATTATTTCCATTTTACTGGGCAATAGTATCTTCTCTAAAATCAGAAGCGCAATTGAGTATGACTCCGGCAACATTAATTCCTAGAGATCCGGATACAGGAGAAATATCGATTTTTACCAGAAACTATAGAGCAATCTTTGCAAACGGGGGCTTTGTTCGAGGTTTAATTAACAGTACTATAGTTGCTACATCAACTACTATATTAGCTCTAATAACCGGTTCTTTTGCAGCTTTTGCTTTAGGAAAATTAAGATTCAAAGGTAAGGCACCTGCCTTATATGTAATCCTGGCAATGACTATGTTTCCACAGGTTACAGTTCTATCAGGTTTATATGCTGTAATTACAGCTTTAAATCTGAGTGCAAGGGTAAGTATGATTTTTACATATCTATTATTTACCCTACCCTTTACAACCTGGGTCCTGACCTCATTCTTTAGAGATTTGCCTGTTGAAATTATGCAGTCAGCACAGGTAGATGGAGCAACACCTTTTCAGACCTTTCACATGATTTTACTACCGCTTACTGCTCCGGCTCTAGTTACCACAGGTCTTTTATCATTTATTCAGGCCTGGAATGAGTATCTCTTTGCTTTAACATTTACCTCAATTGATTCAGGGGCAAGAACCGTACCGGTAGCAATTCAATTCTTCTCGGGTGAGTTTGCAAGACAGGAACCATTTGGAGAAATTATGGCTGCGGCAGTTATGGTTACAGTTCCGATTGTTATCCTGGTATTAATTTTCCAGAGACGTATTGTGGCTGGATTAACTGCAGGAGCGGTAAAAGGTTAAATCTGAGTTTGAGATAATAAGGAGATAGAATATAGCAGCATAAATAGATAAATTCTATTTTAATTATAATTAAATATAAAACTGATTAGAAATTAGAGAAAATCAGGCCATCAGATTAGAGGTGTACTATTATTAATTTGATGGCCTAATTTCTTTGTCTATTTAAATAAAATTTTTTAGATTTGTTTAAAAGAGTATATTAATTTTTAGGGAGGTATAAAATTGAATCACCAAGATTTTTTCAAAATAAAAGATGAATGGAATCTACAAATTGAGAATTTAAAAGAGGAGCAGCTGGTTCATTATGGCAGCAACTTATTGTGTGGTAACGGATATCTAGGTTATCGTGGAACTTTAGAAGAATGGGGAAAAGATGAGTATCAGGCCTGTATTGTAACAGATACCTATGATATGGCAGATGGAAAATGGAGAGAGCTTTCTAATGCGCCCAATGCTCTGACAACAGAAGTGAAATTAGATGGAGAAAAAATTGGAGATTATCCAGCTCAGACTAAAATAACTACTGAATTGGATTTTAACTATAAATATGGAATATTTAAAAGAACTTCTCATTTAAAAAATGAAAGTGATTTTGAAATTGTATCTGAAAGATTTGCATCCTATGATAATTTACATCTGATTGCAAATAATTATCAGTTAAATAATGTGGAGCAGAATCAAGTTGAATTGAAGCTTGGAATTGATGGTGATCTCTGGGATTTAAATGGATCTCATCTTGAAAACTTTAGTGGTGAATATGATTCCAATAAAAATATATTATATTTAAAAGCAAATACAGGTGAAAGCAAGATAACTTTAGTAACAGCTCTTTCTTTTAAATTTAAAAAGGGTAAAATCAAAAATTTGAAAGTTGAAAATGAAGAAAAGTCAATATATTTATTAATTGATCTTGAAGCTGAGAAAGAAAAAATTGAGCTGCAGAGAAATATGATTGTTTATTCAAGTAATGACCTTGAAGATCCACTAAAAGCAGCTCAGGCTGATGCAGCAGCAGCTCTAGAATCAGGTTACAAAAATTTAAAAGAAAAACATCAGTCTGTCTGGGATAAAAAATGGGAACTGATGGATATCAAAATTAAAGGAAATCTTTTAGATCAGCTGGCAGTAAGATTTAACTTATATCATAATATTATTGCCACACCTGCACACAGCGAGCGTTTACCAATCGGAGCCCGCGGCTTATCCTGTCAGGCCTATCAGGGTTCTTCTTTTTGGGACCAGGAAATATTTAATTTACCCATGTTTTTATTTACAGAAACTAAAACTGCAAAAAACATATTAAAATACCGCTATTATACTTTAAATGGTGCTCGCAAAAAGGCTCAAGACTTAGGTTATGCCGGAGCTTTTTATGCCTGGATCTCAGGTAAAAGCGGCAAAGAATTATGCCCATCTTTTTTCTTTAAGGATGTAATCAGTGGGCGTAAAATAAGAAACCATTTTAATGACTGGCAGATTCATGTTTCACCAGATATCAGTTATACAATCTGGAAATACTATCTGGCAACAAAAGATATTGATTTTGTTGTTGATTATGGAAGTGAAATCTTATTTGAGGTTGCTCGTTTTTTACATTCTAGAGTTCACTATAATCAATATCAGGATCAGTATGAGATTATTCGACTTTTAGGTCCTGATGAATATCATGAAAATGTAGATAATAATGCTTTTACTAATTATCAAACTCAATTTGCTCTTAAAAAAGCTCTTTATTTCTATCACAAAATGGAAAATGAATATCCTGAAAAGCTAAAAAAAATAAAAGAAAAAATTGAACTTAGTGAATCTGAAATTACAGCCTGGCAGCAGATAGCAGAAAAAATATATCTGCCTCAGCCTGATCAAAATAATTTAATTGAGCAGTTTGATGGTTATTTTGACTTAGAAGATACTACAGCAGAAGTATTAAAAAATAGATTAATAGATAAAGAAGAATACTGGGGTTGGCCCAATGGAGTAGCAGTATTTACTCAGGTAATCAAACAGGCGGATGTTATTCAGTTATTTACCCTGCACGATATTTTTTCAGAAGATGTTCTGGCTGCTAATTATGATTATTATGAACCCAGAACTCAACACGGGTCTTCTTTAAGTCCATCTCAGTATGCTGTTGCTGCAGCCAGATTGGGCAGAGCAGAAGAGACCTATGATTACTTTGAAAAATCAGCTTTTATTGACTTGATGAGTACTAATAAGGCTGTTAGTGGTGGAACCTTTATTGGTGGTGTTCATACAGCAGCAGCAGGTGGAATCTGGCAGTTGATTGTTAATGGTTTTGCTGGAATGAAAATTGATAAAAATGGTCTTTCCTTTAAACCGGTTCTCTGTCAGGAATGGAAAGAAGTTGAATTCAATTTAAATTACCAGAATAAGAAATTTAAAGTAATCCTGAAGCAAAATGAATTCAGCTTAAAAGCAGCTGCAGATAATGATGAGCTATTAGAATTTAGTATTTTTGATAATCAATATGCTCTTAAAGCTGCAGAAGAAATTAAAGTTGAATTATAAATAGTTTTAAGCAACAATTAAATATGATTTAAAACTTGATAAAAGTTTTAAAATATGAAAAAGGCTCCCTTTTGATCAGGGAGCCTTAATATATGATTAAAATTTTCTGTTAAACTGAGAGCAGCATGCGGTCATTATTAAATTTGCCACCGTGTTTAATCTCAAACATTTTCATTAGTTTTTCGATTGTCAAATCTTCTTTTTCTTCAGCAGGAATATCATAAATAATCTTTCCACCATCCATCATAATCAGACGGTTACCCATTTTGATAGCATCTTCCATATTATGAGTAATCATTAGAGTGGTAATATTATTTTCATTGACTAATTCTGCAGTTAAATTCTTAATTTTAATCGCTGTTGCAGGATCTAAAGCTGCTGTATGCTCATCCAATAAAAGCAGACGAGGATTTGCTACTGTTGCCATTAAAAGCGTTAAAGCCTGCCTCTGACCACCTGAGAGCAGCTTAACTTTAGTAGTTAACCTTTTTTCTAATCCGAGATCTATTTTTTCTAAATGTTTACGCATTATTTCTCTTTTGTGTTTGCTCAAACCCCATCTCAGAGAAAGATTATTGGATTTAGAAATTGCCAGTGACAGATTTTCTTCAATTGTCATCTCAGGCGAAGTTCCAGCAAGTGGATTTTGAAAAACTCTCCCAATATCCTGGGCACATTTATATTCAGATTTTTTTGTGATATCCTGATCATCTAAAATGATAGTGCCATCTTCAACTGGAAAAACTCCAGCTACAGAATTTAAAAGAGTTGATTTACCTGCTCCATTACTACCTACTATTGTAATAAAATCTCCTTCATTGACTCGCAAATTAATTTTGTCGATTGCTATATTTTCATTTGGAGTACCTTTATAAAATATTTTTTCTAAATTTTCGACTTTCAGCATTTTTATCACCTCAATGCTTTTTTTATTCTTGGAGTTGATAAGAAAATAATAACCAGAATAGCGGTTAATAATTTTAAATCTGATGCTGCCAGACCTAAATTAAGAGCAATTGAAATACTAAAACGGTAAAGTATTGAACCAACAATTACTCCAATAGTTGCAATCATTATTGATCTTTCTCCAATTACAACTTCACCAATAATTACTGATGCCAGACCGGCTACAATTGTACCAACTCCCATATTTACGTCTGCAAATCCCTGATACTGTCCAACAAGGGCACCGGATAATGAAACTAAAGCATTGGAAATTATTAATCCCAGCATTTTCATTGAATTTGTACTGATTCCCATACTTCTAATCATCTGCGGGTTATCTCCGGTGGCTCTAAGAGCAAATCCTATCTGGGTATTTAAAAATGCATCAAGTATTAATTTAACAATAACAATAACTACAATTAATAAAAGCAGACTATTCCAGGGGTAGGGAATACCAAGATCTCTAATAAAAGAGAAAATAGTTCCTTTACCAATCAGTGGAATATTTGGTCTACCCATAACTCTTAGGTTAATAGAATATAAAGAGGTCATTGTTAAAATACCGGATAAAAGAGGAGCAATTTTAAGTTTAGTATTTAAAAAGCCAGTAATCGCACCTGCAAAGCCGCCAGCAATGACAGCTGCCCCCAGAGAAATAAAAGGGTTCATTCCCATAGTTAATAATCTAGCTGAAACAGCAGCCCCTAAAGGTAGACTGCCGTCAACAGTCAGATCAGCAAAATCAAGAATTCTAAAAGATATAAATACACCCAGGGCCATGATTCCAAAAGCCAGACCCTGTTCTAAAGACGTAATTGCAAAACTTAGATTCATAACACACCTCACACCATTTCTAAACTACATATTTTATTAACTTGTAAAACTTTATTCCTGAGTGATTTCTTCGTAAATTACATCAGCTCTATCTAAAACTGCAGCTGGTATTTCTAAGCTTAAGTTTTCAGCAGCTTTTGTATTTAGATAAAGTTTTAACTCATCTGAAGATTCAACAGCCATTTCTGCAGGATCAGCTCCGTTGAGTACTCTTGCAGCCATTTTACCAGTTTGAATACCTAATAACTTATAATCTATTCCTAAAGTTGCAATTGCTCCCTGTCTTACCTGTCCATTTTCAGAAGCAAATACAGGTATATTATTTTGATTGGTAATATTTAAAACAGACGGTAAAGCAGAAACGATAATATTATCAGTTGGCACATAAATAGCATCAACATCACCAACTAAAGAAGATGCGGCTAAACTAACTTCACTGCTGTTGCTGACTGTACCTTCGTGTAACTTAATTCCCATTTTTTCTGCAGTCTCTTTTGCCAGATCAACCTGAACAACGGAGTTTACTTCTCCTGGATTATAAAGAATTCCCAGATCAGTAATTTCTGGTAGAAATTCTTGAATTAATTTAATCTGATCTGCAACCGGATTCATATCGGTAGTTCCGGTTAAGTTTCCTCCAGGTACTTCCATACTCTCAACAATACCAGCTTCCAATGGATCAGTAACAGCAGTAAATAATACAGGTGTATCTGAAATAACATTTGCTGCTGCCTGGGCATTTGGAGTTGCAATGGCCAGTACTAAATCAAGATCATTATTCTTAAACTGTTGAGCAATAGTCTGAGCAGTAGCCATATCAGCCTGTGCATTCTGCTCAATAAATTCGATATTCTCTTCATTAAAACCTTCCTCAGCCAGACCTTCTATAAAACCTTCTCGAGCTGCATCTAAAGCAGGATGTTCAACAAATTGTGAAATACCTATTCTATACTCCTGAGCACCTGTTAGACTGCTGACTAAGACCAAAAAAACGGTTAAAATAATTAAAATTGAAAAATTCTTTTTCATTTTTTATTCCCCTTTCTAACTGGTAGTGGGGATAATAAAAAAACACTCCTGGTGGAGTGTTAAATTGCTCTCAGCTATTTTAGTTTAAAATTAGGTATAAAAAACCCTTGTTTAAAAAATAGCTTTAGCTTCCCTACAAATTCTCCTACCGTATTACCATGCTACCAGTTATTTTATTTTCTTTATTATACTATTATAATTGTGCTTTTGTCAACTATATTGACTCATAATTTAGGATTAAGACCTATGATTTATTATCCAGGAGTGAACGGTGACTTAAGCCAACAGTTACTTCATTTAAATTAAACATCCCAACTCCAAAAAATACAGCAACAACAATATGCTCACCACTGCGAGCAACACCGATTTTTCCACCTACATTTAAGCCCATAGTTCTGGGCATAATCTGGGTGACTGCATCATGGGCAGCTCCGGCAACTGCGCCCTGAGCGACATGAGATTCATCAATTATATTCTCTCTCTTAGCAGCAATAACTGCTCTTTCAATAATTTCGGGAACAGATTTATTAAATTCCCCTCCAAAATCAACTGCCCCGGTATTTATGTCTTCAGCTGCAAATGTTTTTTTGAGTTCTTTTTCCTCACCCCTGGTCGAAATAGCCATTTTAATAGCGGCTTTTGCAGTTTCCAAACTGTTATGCTCCATAATTTCCCCTCCTTTGTAATTACTAAGTTAATTATAGCAGAGATTTTAATTAAAGTGAAACAACAGTACAAAAATATTGATGCTAATTGAATCTTTAAGTGAGATGTTTTATAATATATAATACTGTAAGTAAATAATTAAAAAATGTATCTTACTAAGAATAACTAAATTTTCTGGAGGGGTTTCAAATTAATATCTTATTGGTAGCACTGGCATTAGCTCTTGATGCAGCTGGTGTAACAATGGCAATTGGCTGTGGCACAAGAACAAATTTAAAAGAAAAGTTTGAAGTTGTTTTTTCTTTTGGGTTTTTTCAATTTTTCTTTGCTTTACTTGGCGGCTTAGCAGGAAATTATATTGATCAAAATTTTTTTACTATTTCTAATTATTTTAGTGGGACAGTGATCTTTTTACTTGGAATATTTCTAATCCGAGAGGGTTATAAAAATGGAGAAGAGTGTATTTACAGACAGCTGAGTTTTTGGACAGTCGTAGTTCTGGGAGTTAGTGTCAGTATTGATGCTCTGGGAGCTGGTTTTTCGCTGCTTTTTAGTCTTGATTATTCTTTGATCTTTCAGGATGCTTTAATTATTGGTTTAATTGCCTCTACAGTTACTGCAGCTGCTTTTAAAATAGTTCATCATATTAAACATATTTCCTTAGTAGAAAAATATGCAGATTATGTAGGTGGAGTTATTCTATTATTAATCGGCCTTAATACATTTTTTCTTTAAAATTTTCCAAAAGAAGCGTGAAAAAAGAAAACTGGCGGCTGCAGTTTTGATTTAAGCTGCCGCGGCCAGTTTTTAACTAATTTGATTATTATATTCTGTTATTCTGATTTAAAAACTTAAGCTTTCTTTAAAAGTGTAATTACTTCCAGATGTTTTGTGTGGGGAAACATATCTATAGCTTTAAATTTTTCTAATTTGTAGTTATGAGTTTCCAGTTCTTTTAAATCCCGGGCCAGACTTTTTGGATTACAGGAAATATATAAGATTTCAGCTGCTTCTGCTGCCGCAATTTTTTCTAAAGCTTTAGGATTGATTCCAGGCCTTGGTGGATCTATGATTATTAGTTCTGCCTGCTCTCCAATCTTATTTATTTCTTCCAGTACATCTCCAGCAATATATTCTGTATTCTTAACATTATTTAATTCAGCATTTTCAGCTGCCCGTTCAGCTGCATCCTGATCAATTTCTATACCATATATTTTTGCAGCGTCAGCAGCAATAGACTGCGAAATAGTTCCAGCTCCACAGTAAAGATCATAAACTACCTTATCTTGAGCACTGCTGATATATTTTTTTGCTTCCGAGTATAATAATTCTGCTCCTTTAGTATTGGTCTGGAAAAAAGAGAGAGAATCAATTTTAAATTTATTAGCAAGCAGTTTGTCATAAAAATGATTACGGCCGTGATAAATCTTCATTTGATCACAGCTCACCTGATCTGAAAAATCATCATTAATTGTCTGCACAAAACCGACCAGTTCACCTTTTAAATCAAGTGCTTTTAGTTCTTCAGTTAGGGGAGAAAAATTATGATCGTTCTGACTGGTTGTAATCAGATTGGCCACAACTTCCCCGGTGTTAATACCCTTTCTAATTACCAAATTGCGTAAAAAACCTTCTCTTAATTTAATATGATATTTTTTAAATTCATTTGCCCGGCAGTAATCTATAATAGTGCTTAAAATATCTCTAAAATCCTGATCAACTAATAAGCATTGATCAACTGTAATCACATCATATCTTTTACCGCGAGGGTGCATTCCCAGCTGCAGTTTACCACCTTTTTTTAAATCTCCAAAACTAAATTCCATATTATTGCGGTATTCATAAATATCCGGACTTGCTAAAATCTCTTCAAAATTTTCAACTTCTATTTCATTTTCTTTAAAAATATCTAAAAGAGTATTTTTTTTATTTTCCAGCTGCTCAGAATAGGGTACTTCCTGAATTGAACAACCTCCACAGCGATCATAATGGACACATAAATCTTTATTTTTTGTCAAAATTGAGCCTCCTATAATTTACTAAAGTAGATCTTTAAATTGTTTGATAGATATTAAAGAGCATAATAAATAAGACAGCTGCCGGTACAATATATTTTAAGAGTAGAGAATAAATACTGCCAATTTTGAAACGACTATTTTCGTTTGCTTCCTTGACAGCATTTTTACTACCCCAGATATGGCCGACAAAGATTGAGGTTAATATTCCACCAGTTGGTAAGAAAATTGAGTTAGAAAACCAGTCATAGGTATCCAGTACATCCATACCTAAAAAGCTGAAATTAGAAAATGAACTGTAACCTAAAAGAGGTGGAATACCGACTAAAAATATAATAAAGCCCATCAAATAAGATGCTTTTTTTCTCTTCCATTCGTATTCGTCAACTAAAAATGCTACAACAACTTCCAGCATCGAAATAGAGGAAGTTAAGGCAGCAATTGTCAGCAGTAAAAAGAAGATTAGCGAGAAAAAGACTCCAAAGGGCATCTGAGTAAAAACTGCCGGTAAGGTAATAAAAGTTAAACCCGGGCCGGATGCTGGATCGAGTCCAAAGGCAAAGACCGCAGGGAAAATTGCAAATCCTGCCAGTAAGGCTACTGCTGTATCAAAAATTAAGACATAAGCAGCACTTTCATTGATACTTTCTTTTTTGCTTAAATAACTACCATAGGTAATCATAGCTCCCATACCGAGGCTTAAGGTAAAAAAGGCCTGTGAGATAGCATCAGCAAAGGTCTTGAAATTAATTGCTGAAAAATCAGGTTTTAGATAAAAGCTGAGTCCGGCTGCAGCTCCATCGAGAGTTACCGAACGAATGATAAGCAAAAAGATAATTCCAAATAAAATTGGCATTAAAAATTTAACCAGTTTTTGAATCCCATTAACCACACCGGCTCCAATAACAGCAATTGTTAAAAACATAAAAATACCGTGCCAGATAATTGGCTCAGCCAGACTGCTGATATGGGCACCAAAAATTTGGGGGAAATTACTTTCAGCAGTAAAGCTTAATGATTTGAAAATATAAGACATTCCCCAGCCTGCAACAACAGAATAATAGCTTAAAATTACAAAACCTGATAAAACTCCCAGAGCTCCAACCAGCGGCCAGGCAGAATCCGGTGCCATTTTTTTAAAAGCTCCAATTGGATTTCTCTGGGTAATTCTTCCCAGAGACATCTCTGATACTAAAATTGGATAACCAATAAATAAAATTGCAGCTAAATAAATTAATATAAAAATAGCGCCTCCATTAGTTCCCGTTATAAATGGAAAACGCCAGATATTACCCAGACCGATAGCAGATCCTGATGCAGCTAAAATGAAGCCCAGTCTGGAAGTCCAGTTTTCTCTTTCCATAATGTTTCCTCCTCGTTATTTAAATAATAATATTTACTTTTTGCTTATTTATTTTATCATATTAGCTCTCAGGCATCAATGGCTAAATTTTAAGTAATAGCGGCAGTTTTGACTGCAGAAAACTTTAAAATTTATTATTTTCATTAGAAAACGATTAAGCAAAGAAAAATACATTTAATTAATTTTTATTATAAAAGCTGGAAATCATGCAAATTATTTGTTATAATACATTCAACCTGATTAGATTAGTTGAGAATAGAATACAATTATATAATTAAAAGTAGTAATTTAAACTATTTAGCAGTCAAATTTATGATTGTATTTAGCTGAGTTCTAAATGATATGTAATGATATTTTAAGTATATTTTAAAAAGATTAGCTGAGCCGAGATATCAGGTAAAAAATAAATGAGTAGAAAGAAGAGAGGGAGGAAAGTAAAAATGGAACAGAATCGTGAACAATGGGGAAGTAGAGTTGGTTTTGTATTAGCAACAATTGGTTCAGCAGTTGGACTTGGAAACATCTGGCGTTTTTCTTATATGGCATATGAAAATGGTGGGGGAGCCTTTTTATTCCCGTATATTTTTGCTCTGCTGACAGCCGGTATACCTCTGTTATTACTGGAAATGGGGTTTGGGTTTTTTACCAGGACTTCAGCTCCAAGTTCATTTCGTAAGGTAGGCAAAAAGTTTGAATGGGTTGGCTGGTGGTCTGTAC
>JBHEOV010000014.1:28141-28456 GCA_046260625.1 Halanaerobium sp.
GGCCTATATTCTTTGCTTTAATTGGAGTCTGGGCAATAAACTATCTTATTATTGCTGGTGGAGTCCAAAAGGGTATAGAAAAGGCAAGTAAAATCTTTATGCCTTTACTGGCAGCAATGCTTTTAATAATTGTCTTTAGAGGAATCACTCTGCCTGGTTCTATGGATGGAGTAAGAGCTTTTCTGGCTCCAGATTTTAGTCGAATTTTTGAGCTTGATATTTGGCTGGATGCTTATGGACAGATATTTTTTACTCTTAGTCTAGGTTTTGGAATTATGATTGCTTATTCAAGTTATCTTCCTAAAAAATCAGATG
>JBHEOV010000140.1:0-3458 GCA_046260625.1 Halanaerobium sp.
GCATAGCAAAAATTAGTTTTTAAATTTGCCGCTTATTTGAAATTAAAAGTTATTTATAATATAATTCACAAGTTTCTATATCAATTATATACTATTTATATGGATTACTAAAATAATAATATCTTATGTAGGATAACTTTATGTTATATAAGATTTAAATTAATTCTTAATTAAGCCTTTACATAATCTCTGTATACTTGTATAATGATTGACAGTTAAAATTTGATAGATAATAAATTTAAATAATGAGGTGTTAAAAGTGGATGATGATGAAAAGGGTATAATGTACATGATTTTGTCTTCAGTATTTTTTGCACTAATGGCAGCAACGGTTAAATTTCTGGGTGATATTCCACTGGCAGAAAAGATTTTCTTTAGAAATTTAGTAGGAATCTTTTTTGGATTATTTATGGTTAGTAGAAATGGAAAGAAAATAAAAGCCAATAATTTCAAACTAGTTTTAGTCAGAAGTTTTATTGGATTTTTAGCTATTGCCAGTTATTTTTATGCGATAGCTCAAATGAAAATGGCAGATGCAGTTATTCTGAATAAAACATCTCCATTTTTTGTAATGATTTTTGCTGTATTATTTCTAAATGAAAAGATAAAAAAGACACAGCTTTTTTCATTACTCTTTGCAGTTTTAGGTGCCCTGTTTGTAATTAAACCGAGTTTTGGTTCTGAAATGATACCTGCTCTAATTGCATTGAGTGCTGGAATATTATCTGGTATATCATATACCCTTTTAAGACACTTAAGAAAAAGTGAGTCATCAGAGACAATTGTACTTTCATTTTGCACTTTTTCGACTTTAGCGACCTTACCTTTTCTTTTTACAGGTAAATTTGTTGTTCCAAATCTTAGCCAAGTTTTAGCTCTTTTTGCACTGGGAACATTTGCTGTGATAGCTCAGTATTTTGTGACTCAGGCTTATCGTTTTAGTGAAGCGGGAGAAGTATCTATTTATGCTTATACTAATATAGTCTTTTCAGTCATTATTGGAATAATTATTTTTAGTGAAATACCTGATTCACTCAGCATTTTTGGAGGTGCGGCAATAATTTTAGCAGGATTTATTAATTTCTATGGATCAAGATTACTTAAAACCGGCAAGTTCTCAACAGATAGTGAAAATAAAGCAGCTTCAAATAGTAGAGCAAGAAAAGCATCGTGAAAAATATCAATTATAAATAATTAAATTTGCAGCCCTTCTTAATTAGAAGGGCTTTTTGACTACTTCAATCCTGAGTGTTATACTGTATTTAAGATACAGAGTGGGGGTATATATAAATAATGAAATTAGTTTCAGATTGAGGAGGTACTACAATGGATCATCAAAAAATGCTGGAAGATTTCAAAAGACGCTTTAAAATATCTTTGATTATCACAGTACCAATTTTAGTACTTTCACCTATGATTCAGGGCTTTTTTGGTTATACACTGGACTTTGTAGGCAGTCAATATCTGTTATTTCTGCTGTCAACTTTAATATTTTTCTATGGTGGCTGGCCCTTTTTATCAGGTTTAAAAGATGAGCTGAGTGATAAGAATCCTGGGATGATGACTTTAATTGCTCTGGCAATTTCTGTAGCTTATTTTTACAGTTCAGCAGTTGTCTTTGGACTGGAAGGTAGATTTTTCTTCTGGGAGCTGTCAACTTTAATTGTGATTATGCTTTTGGGACACTGGATTGAGATGAGATCAGTAATGGGAGCTTCTCAGGCCCTGGAAGAACTGGCAAAATTGATGCCGGATCAGGCTCATAAGATTGTTAATGGAGAAGTTAAAGAAATTAAGATCAAAGAATTAGAAAAAGGAGATCAGGTTTTAGTTAAACCGGGAGAAAAAATACCGGCTGACGGAGTAATTTATGAAGGTAGTTCTTATATAGATGAATCAATGTTAACCGGAGAATCGGAACCGGTGGAAAGAAAAGAAGATGAAGAAGTTATTGGTGGTTCAGTCAATGGTGATAGCTCGATTAAAATAAAAATTGAAAAAGCCGGGGATGAGAGTTATCTCTCCCAGGTGATAGAAATGGTTAAAGAATCTCAGGCGGCAAAATCTAAAACTCAGAACTTTGCTGATCGAGCCGCTTTCTGGCTGACCCTAATTGCTATTACAGCCGGTACAGTAACCTTTGGCAGCTGGTTTTATATCACAGGAGATCTGGCTTTTTCGATTGAGCGGATGGCTACGGTAATGGTTATTACCTGTCCTCACGCTTTAGGACTTGCAATTCCGCTGGTAGTAGCTGTTTCCACAACCTTATCTGCTAAAAATGGACTGCTGATCCGCAACCGTACCGCCTTTGAGAATGCTCGCAAAATAGATACAGTTTTATTTGACAAGACCGGAACTTTAACAGAAGGTGAGTTTGGAGTTGAAGCTGTAGAAAGTTTTTCTGATGATTATAATGAGCAGGATATTCTGCAGAAAGCAGCTTCTTTAGAACAGGAATCTGAACATCCAATTGCAAATGGAATAGTAAAAAGAGCTGAAACAGATCAAGTTGAACTGCTGAAAGTTGATAATTTTGAAATCATGAAAGGAAAAGGAGTAATCGGAAGGATTGCTGGAACTGATATGAAGGCAGTTTCTCCAGGCTTTTTGGAGGAAATTGAGATTGAAATGCCACAGAATGCTTTAAAAGAGGGTCCATTTACTGAAGTCTTTATTTTAGAAGCAGGTAATTTAATTGGGATGATTAGACTGGCTGATCAGATTAGAAAAAGTTCTTATGAGGCTGTACAGAAACTTAAAGATAGAGGAATTAAAGTTAAGATGCTGACCGGAGATAATCAAAAAACTGCTGAATATGTAAGTAATGAACTCGGTCTGACTGATTTCTTTGCCGAAGTACTGCCTGATCAAAAGCAGCAGAAGGTAGAAGAACTGCAGGCTGAAGGTGCTTTTGTGGCGATGACCGGTGATGGTGTCAATGATGCTCCAGCACTGGCAAAAGCTGATATCGGGATTGCTATCGGCTCCGGTACCGATGTAGCTGCTGAAACAGCAGACATTATACTGGTTGAAAGTGATCCGCTTGATGTTCTTAAGCTTATCGAATTTGGCAGCCTGACATTTAAAAAGATGCTGCAGAATTTATTCTGGGCTACAGGCTACAATGCTTTTGCCATCCCACTGGCAGCTGGAGTTCTCGCAGGTTTTGGAATTATGATTTCTCCAGCTGTTGGTGCAGTACTGATGTCAATGAGTACAGTGATTGTTGCAGTTAATGCAAAACTGCTTAAGTTTTAGATTAATATAATGATCATAGTTTACAAAACTTCTCAAAGTGATAAAGAAAAGATAATTATCAAAGTGAAATAAGTTATTTGTTATTTATAGCTTTCTATTTAAAATAGAAAGCTATTATTTTTGTGTGCTCCGTAAATTATTCTGATAGTAGGTGAAAGTCCTACCTATGTTGTGGCATGTATCATGTAGAAGTCAAC
>JBHEOV010000141.1:0-3399 GCA_046260625.1 Halanaerobium sp.
CATATATTCCAAAAGAAGATAGCTATGGTCGTAAAGGGCTTTTGAGTTTATTACCGCAAATTTATGATCTCTGGATGAATGACCGGGAAAAGCTTTTAAATCATTCTAAAAATGTGGTAAATCATCTGCAAAAGCAGCAGGATAGTGAGCAAAAAGTAAAATTCAATCAGGAAGTATTTGCTACAACTCTGAACATTTTAAGCAGGATTTTTGATTATAAATATGCAGGTTTTGGTCAGGAACCCAAATTTCCGATGCCGCATTATCTGCTTTTTTTATTAGATCAGTGGCAGGAGAGTTCTGAAGCTAAGTACCTGGAAATGACAGAAAAAAGCTTAAAAGCAATGCGGGCCGGAGGGATATTTGATCAACTTGGAGGAGGCTTTCACCGTTATGCAACTGATCGCCAGTGGGAGCTGCCTCATTTTGAAAAGATGCTCTACGATCAGGCTTTATTGATTTACAGCTATGCGGAGGCTTATCAGATTACCAAAAAAGATATTTATTTAGATACAATTGAGAAAACAGTCTCTTATTTAAAAAGAGAGATGAGAGATCAAAATGGATCTTTTTATTCTGCAGAAGATGCTGACAGTGAGGAAGTTGAAGGGAAATTTTACTTCTGGAATCAAAAAGAGCTGACAGATATTCTTAGTGAAGAGGAATATCAGCAATTTCAGCAGGTATTTAAAATTGAAAAGCAGCAGAAAATAACTTTAAGCCTCAAAAAGGCAGAAGATTTTGCTAAAATACCGGATATTAAAGCTAAACTTTTTAAAGCCAGAAAAAAGAGGATAAGACCGGCTAAGGATAAAAAAATATTAACTGACTGGAATAGTCTAACAGCTGCTGCTCTGGCTAAAGCTGGATTCGTAACTGATAGGCAGGAATATATTGTTTTAGCTGAAAAAGCGGTTAATTTCATTTTTGAAAAGATGAGAGATCAGAATGGCAATTTAGTTCACAGTTATCATCAGGGAAAATACTCAGAAGTTGATAACCTCAATGATTATGCCTTTTTAATCTGGGCTCTGGTAGAGCTGTATCAGGCAACATTAAAAGATGAATATTTAATTAAGGCAGAAGAAATGGTTGAAAAAATGATTGATCGATTTTGGGATCAAGATTCAGGCGGCTTTTATTTTACTGCCGAGGAAAATAACGAGCTCTTTCTGCGGCAGAAAAAAACTGAGGATAGTGCCATTCCTGCTGCTAATTCAATTGCCTGTTATAATCTGCTCAGACTTGCCCATTTATTAGATAACTATGAGTTAAGAGAAAAAGTAGAAGCGATGCTGAGTACTTTTGCTGGAGCAATAAATTCTTCACCGATTAATCATATTTTTATGCTTTTAGCTAATAAGTATTTAAAAAATCCTTTTAAAGAGATAAATATTTACGGCAGTTTGGATGAGCCTCAGGTTGAGCAACTATTGGATTACAGGCGCCTTAAATATGATCCACAGCTGCTGCTAAAGTTTAATTCTGAGCCAGGAGAAAGTGGATTTTCCCTCTGCAGCAATTTTGTCTGTGGTGAGAGAACCGACAATTTAGATGATATATTTTCTGAGCTATAAGTGAGGTGGATTTGATGGTTGATCAGGATAAAGAAGAGAAATTGGGAAATAATAAATATCAAAAGGGACCTCTCAGTGATAATGTTTTGATAACAGCTCATCTAATATTTATAATATTTTCCTTTGTTTTTGCCTATCAGGCTCCATTTTATTTAGGCTTTCTAATGATAATTTTGCATAAGGGTCATGAAATATATTTTGGGGAATGCTATTTTACTCTTCTGCAGCAGAGATATAATTACAGCAGTCCGGAAGATGATTTCTTTTATCATTTATTTCAAAGGTTAAATCTTAAACCAAATAGAATATTTACAAGAAATATCCACCGGGCAATAAAGACTATTATTTTCTTGATCGTAGTATTTAAGATGTTTAATTATTATTTAAATTAAAATTATCTCTTTTTAGTGAAATTTAAAACAGTCTAAATTGAAATTTTTTTATAAGATATATTAGATAAAAGATCAGTTTTACTATTGGTCAAATAGAATTTTGAGGTGAGCTTATGGAGTTAGAAAATCAAAAGATAATTTTCGAAAACCTGTTTACTAATTCACTGGAAGGTATTGTGCTGCTGGATCAGGATTTAAAAATAATAGATTTGAATAAAAAATTTGAAAAAATATTTGAGATTTCAAAAAATGATTTCATAAATAAAAGTGTTTTTGAGGCTGTTAATATCTTTAAAAATCATAAAGATATAAAAAGAGAAATGACGAAAATCTTAGAAAAAGAGTACTGGGAAGATGAAGTGAAATTTGAAATTAATAAGATGGTGAAATACTGTAATTTGCATATTTTTTCTGTAAATAATGAAGAACATCCTAAACTAACTTATATTGCAGTTGATGATATTACAGCCAGCAAAAAAAGAGCAGAAGAATTAAAAGAGGTAAAAGAGCGGCTCGAATTAGCAGTTGAAGGTGCTAATATTGGTATCTGGGATTGGAATCTAAAAGAAAAATATATTCACTTCAATAAAAACTGGGCTCAGATGCTGGGATATCAGTTTTCAGACTTAGATCATAGTCTTAATACCTGGCTGGATCTAGTCCACCCTGATGATAAGGCTCAAGCTCTAAAGGATATCAGAGAACATTTAAATGGCAAAACAGAAAAATATTTTAATGAACACCGCTTGAAAACTCAAACCGGCAGCTGGAAGTGGATTAGAGATATCGGTAAGGTAACAGCAAGAGATGAAAAAGGAAATGTTGTCAGAATGGTGGGAGTCCATATTGATATCGATGAGGAGAAGCGGTCGGCGAAAAAAATTGAGTATTTATCCAATCACGATGAACTGACAGGACTTTATAACAGAAGATACTTTAATGAGGAGCTCAAAAAGCTTTATGGATCTCGAAAATATCCAATCAGTATAATTGTGGGAGATTTAAATGAATTAAAACATATTAATGATAATTATGGGCACAGTATGGGAGATAAATATATTAGACTAACAGCAGAAGCAATAAAGGATTCTTTAAGAGCAGAAGATATTGTTGCCAGAGTCGGTGGTGATGAGTTTGCAGTAATTCTGCCGGATACAGATTATAATACTGCCAGTTTGGTAGTGGAAAGAATTTTAGCAAATATAGAACAGAAAAACAATGTATTATATCTGCCTGACCCCTTAAGTCTGGCTTTAGGACATGAAACTGCAGACTGCAGTAATCAAAACTGCAGCTCTCAAAATATACTAAATGTTTATAATCGGGCTGATAGAAAGATGTATGAGCAGAAATTTGCAAATAGATCATAATGATAGTTGGAGGTTAAAAATGAAATTAGAATTAGAAAAAATGAAAATAATGGAATATGG
>JBHEOV010000142.1:0-3334 GCA_046260625.1 Halanaerobium sp.
GATTAGTATTGATTAAAATTGAAAATTTGACTAAACATTATTATGCAGCTCAGGGAAGAATTGAAGCAATTAATGGACTCAACCTGGAAGTTGCTGATGGTGAGATATTTGGTATGATTGGACCCAGTGGAGCTGGTAAAAGTACTCTGATTCGAATGCTTAACTTACTGGAAAAGCCTACATCAGGTACTATAAATATTAATGGTACTGATTTAACAGAACTCAGCTCTCAGAATTTAAGGGCTGCCAGACAGAAGATAGGAATGATTTTTCAGCACTTTAATCTCCTCTCTTCCCGGACAGTTCTCGGTAATGTAGCTTTTCCGCTCGAGATTGCAGGAGTCAGCAAAAAGAAGAGACGCAAAAAGGCAGAAGAATTAATTGAGCTAGTAGGTTTATCAGATCGAGCAGATCACTATCCAGCTCAGCTTTCTGGAGGACAAAAGCAGCGTGTAGGTATTGCCAGAGCTCTGGCAAATGAGCCGGATTTATTATTATCTGATGAGGCAACTTCTTCTCTTGATCCGGAGAGTACCAAATCTGTACTTGAGCTTTTAGGAAGAATTAGAGATGAGATGAACCTGACGATTATTTTAATTACACATGAGATGGGAGTAATTAAAGATATCTGTGATCGAGTTGCTGTTTTAGAAGCCGGTCGGATTATTGAAGAAGGTTCGATAATTGATATTTTTTCTAAGCCGCAAAAACCATTAACTAAAAAGTTTATCAGTGCAGTTATTGACTTTAATCTGCCGGAGCGAATTATTAAATATGTGAAATCAGAAAGACCGGGAGAATTAATCAGAATTTCTTTTGTTGGTGAAAAAACTCATGATCCCTATATTTCTGATCTGGTAAAACATTATTCAGTTGATGCAAATATTTTATATGGAAATATTGATGAGATTCAGGGAGTGCCTTTTGGTACCCTGGTGCTTGATTTAGAAGGACAATTAACAAATATTGAAGAAAGTATTGCCTATCTAAAAAGCCAGGATTTAAGAGTTGAGGTGTTGGACAATGTTTGATTTTATTACTGATTTAGCCCGCTATAATGATTTAATGATCAGCGGTACTTTAGAAACTTTATATATGGTTGGGATGTCACTGTTTTTTGCAATAGTAGGCGGGATTCCACTGGGAGTTTTAACTACGATCACCAGACCGGGTCATATTCTGCCCAATAAGCCGCTTAATTTTATTCTGGATGGGATAATAAACATCGGCCGCTCAATTCCCTTTATTATTCTAATGGTAGCCGTAATTCCCTTTACCAGAATGATAGTCGGAACTTCGATTGGAACCAATGCAGCAGTTGTTCCACTTTCTCTGGCAGCCATTCCTTTTATGGGCAGAGTTACAGATAATGCTATTTTAGAAATTGACCATGGAGTTGTAGAATCAGCCCAGTCAATGGGAGCCAGTCCCTTACAGATTGTATTTAAAGTCTTATTACCAGAATCACTGCCGGCAATTATTCTTGGTCTGACTCTGACTTCGATTAGTTTAGTTAGTTATTCAGCCATGGCAGGAGCTGTTGGTGGGGGTGGTCTCGGCGATATCGCAATCCGTTATGGATATCAGCGCTTTCAGCTGCCTGTTATGCTGGAAACCATAGTTATTTTAGTAGTAATGGTACAGTTGATTCAATTTCTGGGAAATCAAATAGCTTCATTTTTTGACCACAAAGCCTAGTTAGTAAAATATTTACTATTTTCAAGCTGGAGCTTGAGATATGATTTAGTAAGACTAAGGAATTATTTCTGACAAAAATAAATAGAGTCAGAATTAATTTAATAAATTTATAATAAGTAGAAGAGGAGAGATAATTATGTTAAAGAAAACAATTTTAATTTTAGCGCTTTTAATTTTCGTATTTGCTGGTGCTGTTCAGGCTGATGACCATGTGCTTAAGATCGGAGCAACTCCACTACCACACTCCGAAATTTTAGAGTTTATTAGAGAGGATCTGGAGGCAGAAGGAATTGAATTAGAAATAGTTGAGTTTACAGATTATGTAACTCCAAATATTTCTCTAGATGACGGCAGTATTGATGCTAACTTTTTTCAGCATGTACCTTATTTAGAACAGTTTAATGCTGACCGCGGTCTTGATTTAGTTTCTGCAATTAAAGTTCATGTTGAGCCAATCGGTCTTTATTCTGATAAATATACAAGCCTGGAAGAAATTCCAGATGGTGCTTCAATTGCCCTGCCCAATGATCCATCTAATGAAGGTAGAGCTTTAATTTTACTGCATAATAATGATGTTATTACTTTAGATGATCCAACAAATTTAAATGCAACCCCGATTGATATTGTAGATAATCCAAAAAATCTTAAATTTGAAGAATTGGAAGCAGCTCAACTGCCAAGAGTTCTACCAGATGTAGCAGGAGCAGTTATCAACACTAATTATGCTTTAGAAGCAGATTTAAATCCTTTAGAGGATGCTTTAATTATGGAAGGTAGTGACTCACCATATGTTAATGTAATAACTGTTCGTAGTGGTGATCAGGACAGTGAGAAGATTAATACTTTAGCGGAAATTATTCAGTCTGAAGCTGTAAGAGAGTTTATATTAGAAGAATATGAAGGTGCTGTTGTACCAGCATTTTAAGCTAAATTTAGATTATTAATTTAATATTGATTCAAAGAGGAGCAGTTTAAAAGCTGTTCCTTTTTTGTTTTTCAATGAAAAATGTTGTATAATATATAATAGAAAGCAGAAAAAATGAGGTGGAAATTATGAGTAAAAGTCTGGCAACTGTGGTAAATATAATTAGGCTGATGAAAGATTCGGATGTTAAGATAAGCAAAAAGGCACTATTTTTGGTACCTGTTGCCTACCTTATTTTTCCTTTTGATCTTGTAGGAGATTTTTTTCCAGTTTTAGGTCAAATTGATGATATTGCAGTCTTTGTTTTGATGTGGCCTGTTTTGAAGAGTATTTTAAATAAATATCAAAGTGGTGATCCGGAAGTTGAAAAAGAGAAAAAAGATCCGGATGCAATAGATATTGATGATTATACTGTAGAATAACTGCTGCTTAATTTTGCTTAAAAATATAAATATAAAATTTTATCTGGAGGGATTAATAATGAAAAATAGATTTAATGCATTAGAAGTAATGGAAATGGCAAAAGATATTGAAAAAAGAGGAAAAAAGTTTTATTTAAAACATGCAGAGGCAACCGAAAACAGAGATCTGCGCCAACTTTTTAAAAAGCTGGCTCAGGACGAGCAGGATCACTATGAGAAATTTGTTGCCTTAACTGAAGAACTTCGTCAGGGCAGTGATGATGCCGATTATTTATATGAAGAAGATGTA
>JBHEOV010000143.1:0-2807 GCA_046260625.1 Halanaerobium sp.
CTGCTAGATAAGAATCTTCTCGCAGATGAGACGTTAAAAGTTCCATTTCCTTAACTGGATCAGAAAAATGTTCAAAAACTTCAGTTGATGTAATTAAATCATATTTTTTATCTAAAAATACTTTATCAGGAAAAAAATACGGGTCATAGCGATCAACTTTAAGCCCTTCGCTTTCAAGAAGATCAGCCAGAACCGGCCCTGGACCACAGCCAAATTCTAAAACATCATTTATTTCTTTTAAATTTATGTTCGGCTGAATTAAATCATCAATAAAATTTTCAAACATTTTAACATAGCCTTCATTCTGATGATTATTATCATGGCCCTCATATCTTTCTTTTTCCTCAGTCGGAGCCACAATTTCTGCTGGATCAATAAAAATAACTTCACATTCCTGACAGTGATAATATTTATTTTGAATATCTAATGATTCTAAATTACTACTTCCACAAATTTTGCAGTTCAAAACTTACACTCCTCTTATAATATGATTATTAATCTTCTATAGTTTATTATATTACATCAGGTCTACCTTTGTAAATCAATTTACTTTAAAAATATTCAAAATTAATTGATTTGATTAAACTTGTTCTATAATTTTTATCAAAAAACTCAACTTAAACTGCACATCGTTAAATAAGAACTATAAATTTTACTTTAAACTTGATAATATTGATGAGGACTAATAACCGTGGCTAATAGTTATTAATTATGGTTTAATGGAGAAAAATAGATATACCATCTTATCAGCTTCAAATTGGTGATTAGCTGGTAATAGAGTTTTATTCAAGAAAATAAAACTTAAAATTTCAGATTAAAAATGCCAGAGACCGGTTCAAACCGATTTCTGGCATTTTATTTTTAAAAGCTATTTAAATATTTGTTTTTTATTCACTTGTAGCTGGTAGAAAAAAGCCTTTTTTACCAGGTACCTATAAAAATTATAAATGATATGGTTCATTATTATTTATTTTGAAGGCTCGATAAATCTGCTCCAGTAATATTAAACGGATCATCTGGTGGGTAAAAGTCATATGAGAGAGAGAAAATCTATAATCTGCCTGCTGCAGAACAAAATCGCTCAAACCCGTTGCTCCCCCGATAATAAAAGTAAAGGAACTGTAACCTCTAACCTGTAGATTATTTAAAGATTTTGCAAACCCGGTAGAAGTCATCGGTTTGCCCTTCACATCAAGGGCAAAAACATAGCTTCTTTCAGGAATCTTATTTATTATCCGCTCACCCTCTAGAGCCTGCAGAGCTTCAATATCCTTTTCAGAATAATTTTTAGGTACAGCCTGATCTTCAACTTCAACAATCTTTAAATTACAGTAGCGGCTTAAACGCTTTTTGAATTCTTCAATTCCTGGCTCCAAAAATGATGATTTTAAACTGCCGACAGTAATAATATTAATCTCCATAATTAAAATGATTCCTTCTTTTTAGTTTTTTGATCAAGTCTAAAAAGTGGAGTTGTTTTATGCTGATCCGCACAGCCCATTCTTAAATCTCTGCCAATTTCCAGATTGGCTTCTTTAAGAGCATTTTTAATAGTAATGTAGGCAACTTTAGGATTATTGTTCTCTTCACTTAAATGAGCCAGCACAACTGTGGGAAAATTATCTCTAATTAATTGCGGTAATAAAGCTGCAGTATCATCATTAGAAAGATGTCCCTCATTACCTTTAATTCTATTTTTCAAAAAATATGGATATTTACCGGTCATCAGCATTTCTAAATCATGGTTTGACTCCAGCACAAAAAAGTCTGCTCCTTTAATTTTATTGATTATCTGATCATTCATCAGACCTGTATCAGTTGCCAGCACAATTTTTTTATCACCGGCCTGACAGACATAGCCCACTGGTTGAGCTGCATCATGGGAGATAGCATAAGAAGAGAAATTAAGTTCTCCAATTACAAAATCTCCGCTAAAAACTCTTTTATTTTTAGCTTTGATTTTTCCCAGATCAGATTCAGCCTCTGCCCAGGTTCCATCATTAGCATAGATTGGAAGATCATAGCGGCGGGATAGAATACCTACTCCCCTGATATGATCCTTATGTTCGTGGGTAATCAATAAAGCATCCAGGCTTTCTGGATCTAAATCCAGAGCAGCCATTCGCTCTTCCAGGCCCTTACCGCTCAAACCGGCATCAACTAAAATAGAATATTTGCCGGCGCGAATGTAAGTAGAATTTCCTTTGCTGCCGCTGGATAAAACCGCTGTTTCAATTCTCACAACTTATTCACCCTTTTTTTCACTTGCTTTTACTTCCATTTCTTCCTGCCAGCTTAAATGATAAATTAAAGAAACAATACCAACCGCTAAATCTTCATTTTTAACCTCAATCTCATCCGGAACATAAAGTCTGGTTGGGGCAAAATTCCAGATAGATTTGATTCCTGCTTCAATCATCTGATCGGCTACTTCCTGAGCCGCCTCAGTTGGAACTGTAATAACACCAAGCTTAATATCATTTTCTTTTACAATTTTTTTCATATCCTGTGAACTCTGGACTTCACGGTCATTAATCACATTACCAATCTTATCTAAATCATTATCCAGCACATGGGTAATCTCAAAGCCCATCATAGCAAAGCTTTTGTAATTAACCAGGGCTCTACCCAAATTACCGACCCCAACTAAAATCGCCGGCCAGATTCGGTCAACTCCCAGAATCTTACCTACAGATTTTTTGAGTTCATTAACATTATAACCGACCCCACGCCGGCCAAACTCGCCGTAATAAGAAAGATCTTTGCGGACCTGAGTCGAGGGAATATCGAGTTTCCCACCCAAATCT
>JBHEOV010000144.1:0-432 GCA_046260625.1 Halanaerobium sp.
TAATAATAATATTACAAGTAAAAATAATAATTTGCCAAAAAACAAGTATGATCCAAGTAAAATTAGTCCAACAAAATATGAAATGATTAGATTTTTTGAAAGTTCTCTAAAATAACTTAATAGAGATAAATTATTAATATCATTTTCTGCAATTCTAATAACTATGTAGACAAGTGTATTATTAATTAAAAAATATACTATGCTTGCAAGTAAAATTGATAAAAAAGGAAAAGAACCTTTATCTAAATAAACATTGGCAATATCAAAAGAAAAACCAGCAAATGCTGCAGCTAAAAATAAAATAGATCTATTAAACAAAAATTTATACCAGATAAAATTTCTCTTTAAAAACCTGAATTCGATTGAACCTAATGCAGATAATATAGCGGCCCAAAAAGGATTTAAAACCGCAAAACCAATGATTACAATTGG
>JBHEOV010000144.1:442-2692 GCA_046260625.1 Halanaerobium sp.
TATTATTAACTACCAATAAAGAGACTATAAGAAAAACAATTTCGAAAGCATCAATATTGATTGGATAAAAATAACCCAATAAAAAAACACTTATAAAAGTTATTATAAATATTAAACTTAAGTAATTTTTAAGAGTTTTTTTCATTATAAAAACCTCACAATCATATTATGTATCTGACAGCAGAAAAAATTTTATCCACTTTTATCTCCAGTGACTGGTTTCAGCTAATACAGAAATAGCTGTACCAAATGTAATTAAAGCTGTTGTAAGAGCAACATAAAGCTTTTTCATAAATATTCAGCTCCCTTCGTATTCTGTCTTTCTAAGCTCGTCTTACGAAGGTAAGCTAGGCTCGTTATATTTAAGCTAGTCTCTTTCTGCTGTCAGATTACTCTTTAGTATAATTCAATATCATTGACAAAAGTCCTCTTTTTTAGAGTAAATAAATACTATAATACCTTAATTCATAAGAATTGCCAATAATTTTTAGTAATTTATAGCATTTATTTGGGTAAGATTTGTCAGCAGCTGTTAGGATTAAAATGGATATAAAAAGCAAAAAAGTCCTGAGATAATTTCTCAGAACTTAGTCGTTGAATCTAATATTATGATATTTTTAATTAATCCCAAAACATATTTCGACATAAATCGGGTGGTGCACGGCACCAGTACTTTTTTAAAGATTAGGCTCGGTCATTTTTTTGGGATCTATATACTGCTCAAATTCCTTGGCACTTAGATGGCCCAAACTGACTGCAGCCTCTTTTAAGCTTAAATCTTCTCTAAAAGCTTTTTGAGCAATCTCAGCTGCCTGATCATAACCAATTACCGGATTAAGGGCTGTAACCAGCATCAATGACTGCTCCAGATAATTTTCGATCTGTTCCTCATTTGCTGTAATTCCTCTTAAGCAGCGCTGATTATAAGAGCTGACTGCATCTCCCAGCAGTCTAATAGACTGCAGAATATTGTGGATAATCAGCGGTTTAGCCACATTAAGCTGAAAATTACCACTGCCCCCTCCAATATTGACAGCTGTATCATTGGCCATCACCTGGGCTGCTGCCTGAAATAGAGCTTCAGCCTGAGTCGGGTTGACTTTTCCGGGCATAATTGAACTTCCTGGCTCATTTTTCGGAACCTTAAGTTCTCCGATTCCACAACGGGGTCCAGAAGATAACCAGCGGCTATCATTGGCCAGCTTCATCAAAAAAGAAGCAGCTGTTTTTAAGACTCCACTTAAATTTACAAAACTGTCATGAGCAGCAATACCTGCAGATTTATTAGCTGCTGCTGTAAAATTATTCTCTGTCTCTAAATTAATATATTTAACCGCTTTTTCAGCAAAACCAGCTTTGGTATTTAAACCAGTTCCAACAGCAGTTCCACCCAGCGGAATCTTTTTTAGATATTTAAGACTGTCCTTCAGCATTTCAATAATATCTTCCACTTGAGCTGCAAAAGCTGCAAATTCCTGACCTAAGGTTATTGGTGTGGCATCCATTAAATGAGTCCTTCCCACCTTAACTAAATCTTTATATGCTTCAGCTTTCGTATCTAATTCAGCTTTTAACTCAGTCAGAATCGGTAGCAGAAAATCTTCTACCTTTGTTACAGCTGCCAGAGCCATTGCAGTTGGAAATGTATCATTTGATGACTGTGACATATTAACATCATCATTAGGATGAACCGGGCTTTTGCTGCCCAGCTTTTCTCCTGCTAATTGAGAAATTCGATTTGCCAGAACCTCATTTACATTCATATTTGTCTGGGTTCCCGAACCTGTCTGCCAGAGAGAAATAGGAAAATGCTGATCTAAATCTCCGGCAATTAATTCTTCAGCTGCTCTTAAAATATAATCTCTCTTGTCTCTGCCAATCAAGCCCTGTTCATGATTGGCAAGTACAGCTGCCTTTTTGACAATCCCATAGGCTCTAATTATTTCAACTGGCATTTTTTCTTCACCAATCGGAAAATTTTCTACTGCTCTTGCAGTCTGAGCACCATATAATTTATCTTCAGGAACTCTAACTTCTCCAAGACTATCTTCTTCTAGACGGTAATTCATCTGGCACCTCTTTCTAAAATGATTTTAATATTTCAATTAAAAATTTAACTTCATAGTATTTTAAGCATAGACATTATCTTCTTTTTCATCTTGATCAGATTCTTCAGTTTTTTGCTCCTGCTTTTCCAGTTCTTCCAATTCCTGCATCACCTGTTTTTCTTTTTCCGGATCGACTTTATAG
>JBHEOV010000145.1:0-2650 GCA_046260625.1 Halanaerobium sp.
GCAGTGCAAACTTTTTAATCCTGGATGAACCTACCAATCATCTTGACCTTGATTCAAGAGAGATCCTTGAGGCTTCTTTAAATGATTATCAGGGAACAGTCCTGGTAGTATCACATGATCGTTATTTTTTAAATAAAGTTGTCAATAAAATCTATGAGATTAAAAATCAAGAATTGATCAAATTTCTTGGTGATTATGATTATTATCTCAGGAAAAGAGATGACCTCTATTCCAATCAGGAGGCTGAACCTGATGAAACAGAAGCTAATCAGGTTGGCAAAGATGAAAAGTTTTATTATGAACAGAAGGCCAGACAGCGGGCTAAAAGAAAACAAGAAAGAAAGGTTAACCAACTTGAAACAAAAATAGCCGAGTTAGAAAATAAAAAAGAGGAAATTGAAGCTCAGATGATTACAGCTAGTTATAATAGTGATATTGAAAAACTTAACCAACTTGAGCAGAAAAAGAAAGAGCTAGATAGTGAGCTAAACCATTTATATTCTCAATGGGAAGAGGTTATTTAACTTGGGATCATGCCTGATGTTAGTGTAAAATAAGTTTGGGGAGAATAAAGTAAAAAAATAGAAAGAAGGCTTCCTCTTTGATAAGATGTTTATAGACAACAAAAAATAAAAGGAGGAAGCCTTCTATGAATACTATTATAACAGAAAATGAAGAAGAACTCATTAATAATTTAAATTTTCTTTTTGAAAAAGCAATTACAAGAGAAGTCGAAGATATAAGTGATATAATAACTATGTTAAAGAAAATTTTAGATAATTTTGCCCGTGATTATATTCAGGATTTTTTAGAAGAAGTAGATGAAGAAATAAGAAATTCAGACGAAAGAAAAAAACTTTGGACAATAAAGCAGAGCGGAATGGGAAAAACATTAATAACTGAGTTTGGAGAAATCAAATATCAACGAACATACTTTGAATCCAAGGGTGACAAAGGATATAGTTATCTTACAGATGATACATTTAATATTGAAAGATATCAGCGAATAGATAAAGGCTTAACAGCAAATTTAATAGAATTATCTAAAGAATATTCATATCAAAAAAGTGCTGATCTTGCAGTTGATAATGTTAAGTTAAGTCGCCAAACAGTAAAGAATAAAATAAGAGAATTGGGAGAAGTAGATAATAATGAGGTTAAAGATAAGCCTGATAATAAAAAGAAATTAAAGAGGATATATGTAGAAGCTGATGAGGATCATATATCATTACAAGATGGCAAAAAAACAATAGTTAAATTAGTATATATCCATGAGGGCAAAAGGGAATTAAATGACCGCAAGGAGCTTATTAATCCTCATTATTTAGCAGGTTTATATAAGAATACAGAAGAATTATGGTTGGAAGTAATAGATTATATAGATGAACATTATTGCATTGATAGTATAGAAAACATATATTTAGCTGGAGATGGAGCTCCCTGGATTTTAGAGGGGTTAAACTGGCTGCCTAAATCAAAATATGTGCTGGATAGATATCATTTAAGTAAAGCAGTAACTAAGGCTACAGGTCATATTCCAGAGATGTGCCATAAGATGTGGGATGGTTTAAATAGGTGTGATTATGATAGAACTAGAGATGTTCTAGATGAAATAATTTCTATGACAGAAAAAGAAACAAAATTGAAATCTGTTAAGGAAGTAAAAAAATATATTTTAACACACTGGCATGGTATAGAAATCTATAGCAAGGATAAGTATGCCTTAGGTTGTAGTGCAGAAGGTCATGTAAGCCATGTATTATCTGCTAGAATGTCTTCTAGGCCATTGGGGTGGAGTAAGCAAGGAGCTGACCAGATAGCCAGATTAAGAGCATTTAAATATAATGGTGGCAATAAGAAGAATATTAGAGATTTGCTGGATAGCAAGAAAAAAGAAAGAGATATTGATATACAAATCAAAAAAATTATGTCTAAGAAAAAGAAAAGAAGTTTATATGCCCCGCCAAAAGAAACTGTTCCTGCTTTAAGGAGAGGAAAAGTTAGAGGAACCTATAAAATCTTAGAGTCTATAGCCTTTTAAATATTATTAATAAGGGAAGCCTTTAATTATTTTCCCAAAGTAACTTGACACTATCAATTGCCGAAAGAAGTTTGACAATTTATAACTAAAAAGTTATAATTGAATTGTAGAAAATATGTGAAGGAATGATGGCTTTTGGCAATGGATAGGGTGAAATTTTTAGAAATTGATGGTAAAGATGTAATAAAAGATTTCTTGAAAACATTAAGTATAAATTAGAATCTGTTGAAATTCATATTCTTCTTCATGGTTTTCAAAAAAAGACAAATCAATTGCCTGAGTCAGAAATTCAGAAAGCTTTAAATATAAAGAAGAGTGTTCTTGAGGATTTAAAAGATTAATTCGAGGAGGTTGATTTTAAATGGCAAATACCAAAATTAAGGATATGAATAAGTCTATTGATGAATTGAAAAATGAAAAGCCTGAGTTAAAAGAAGTTTTTGAAGATGAAGATCCAGTTTATGAGTTAAGAAAAAAGATATTAGAATTGAGATTAGAGAAAGGATATTCTCAAGCTGAATTGGCTAAAAAAGCTGGAACTAAACAAGCTGTTATATCTAGAATAGAAAATGGAGAGAGTGAGCCCAGGATTGATACAGTAAATAAAAT
>JBHEOV010000146.1:0-2399 GCA_046260625.1 Halanaerobium sp.
CTTTAAGTCTGGTTAAATCTATTTTAGAGCCAATTTTAGATGATCGAATTAACCTTGTAAATGCAATGCATGTTGCTCATGAAAGAGGTATTTCCCTGAAAGAAAGTCAGATTCAGAATGAAGGTGAATTAAAAAATATAATTAAAATTAATCTTAAAACTGATGTAGGACATTACAGTCTTGCAGGTACTTATTTACCAATAGGCTTTAGATTAATTGAAATAAATGGGCTCAGAATTGATCTTGATCTTACCGGAGAATTTATTATTGTCAGCTATCAGGATAAACCTGGTGTTATCGGTAAAATTGGTTCAACTTTAGGAGAAGAAAACATCAATATTGCAAATATGCAGGTAGGAAGACAGAAAATTGGTGGCGATGCGATTATGATGATGCAGATTGATTCTAAACCTTCACAAGAAATAATGGCTCGAATTAAAAAGCATCTGGATGAACTTGATACTCAGGTTAAAGATTTAAGTTATTTAGAAATATAAATTCAAATAGTAAATGATTAAAGCAGCCAGAAATTCTGGCTGCTTTTTTATTAAATATTTAATATTAAATTAGAAAATTATTTAGAAAAATCATATTCTAATTCTCTGTTCAAAAAATAAAGGAAAACCATTATTAATAAAATAAAAATACTGATACTAGCAAAACCAATAAACACACCAAAAACATCATTTATTTTTCCAATTAACCAGTTGGAAAACATATTAATCGCAGAAGCTGATGTGATAATAAATCCCATATAAGAACTTACTCCATTTTTAAATTCATTCATTATTACAGCCATAATAGTGGGAAACATGATAGAAATGAAAAAACCAGCTGCTGAAAAGAAAAAAGCACCATAATTTGCTTCAACCATCAATCCAGTAATAAATAATAGAAAGGTTGCAGCAGCAAAATAAAATAAGATCTTTATATAGCCTAAATGTTCAGTAAAATAACCCCCCACCAATCTTCCAACTGTAAAGACAATAAAAAATAAAGATAAATAAGTAGAAGCAGATGCTGTAGTAAAAGCTCTTTCTACATGCAAAAAATTAACAAGCCAGCTGCCAATAGCAATTTCAGCTACAACACCAGATCCTAAAACTGCGGCAAAAAGCCAGACTTTTTTCTGCTTGAGTATTTTTTTAACTGGGACATTATCTTTTTTATTATTTTCGATTTCTAAAGGGAATTTTATGAAAAATAAATATAGCAGCAGAGCAATTATTAAAATTAAAGCTGTTAAATATATTTGATGCCACTCAAATCCTAAAGATAAAAGCCACCCAGCATAACGCGGACCAATTGAGGCTCCAACTCCAAAGAACAGATGAAGCATATTCATCATCATTCCAGATTTCTCTACAAATATCTTTGCGCCTAAAGAATTAGCCCCTATTTCAACTGAACCCAGCCCAATTCCCAAAAAGGTCATTAAAATTATTAAATACAAAAATGAATTAATATGGCCCATAGCAAAAATACTAAAAGCCGAAGTCAAAAAACCAAAAGCAATTACTTTTTTTAAACCAAAATGACTGGCAGCTATACCTCCAAAAAATGTAGATGACATAAAACCAAAAGTAGCAGCCATCAACATCACACCAATTTGAGAATAATTAACTGCAAAAAAATCTCTAATGGGAGGAATTAATGTTCCCCGCATATTATTTATAAATCCCAGCATGATCATCATCATGAAGGCCAGAAAAACTAATTTTTTATGTCTTTTCATTAATTATCATACCTTCCAGAAACCATCAAAATATAAATATTTTCTACAGATCTAAAATGCTTTCAATAGTTGCTAATAAACCCTTAATATCCGCTAAACTTAAATCTCCCATATGACCAATTCTAAAAGCTTTATTTTTTAAATCTCCATAGCCGTTGGCAATTCTAATATTATATTTATCTACCAACTCATTAATTAATTTACTTACATCAATTCCTCTATTATTTTCAATACAGGTAACAGTGTTTGACCAGTATCCCTCTTCAGCATAAATATCAAAATATTCTAAGGCCCAATTTTGAACATATTCAGCCATTTCTTGATGTCTGGCAAATCTATTTTCAATGCCTTCAAAATTAACTATATCATCTAATTGTTTCTGTAAGGCAAATATTTGTGGTATTGCAGGAGTAGTTCTGGTCTGTGAACGCTGATGATATTTATATAAAAGTGGTAAATTAAAATAATAACTTTTACTTTCAACTTCTTCTGCCCTTTTTAATAATTTTTCACTGACTGAGGCCACTGTTAAACCAGCAGGTAAGGCAAAAGCTTTCTGTACCCCTGCCAGACACATATCAATCCCCCACTCATCAACTCTGATTTCAGTTCCTGCCATTCCAGAAACTGCATCAACTAAAAATATAACATCATCAAATTTCTT
>JBHEOV010000147.1:0-2012 GCA_046260625.1 Halanaerobium sp.
ATTTGAGTTGCACTGAGTCCGATTGCTTCTAAATGGATGTTAATGTAAGTTGTTGCTGCTACATAAATATAATAAATGATTGCACTGCGAAAAGTCTAAAATAATCTAAAACGAACCGAATTAACTAAAACATTACTAAAACAAAGCCTGAAACCTGGGCATCCATGCTTAAATATGATATAATTAGAGTATCATAAAGCTATGGAGTGATAATCATGTTTAAACCCTTTGAAGAAGATGAAAATGTTGCTTTTGGTGATTTTGACTTTAATTTACCTCAATCTCTGGTTGAAGAACTAAATCAGGGCTGGTCTGGCAAATTCAAAAAACATATCTTTGATAATATCGATGAATCTAAATTTGCTGACATGTATTCTGAAGATGAAGGCAGACCATGTTTCCCTGTTAAAATTATTGTTTCACTTGAAATATTAAAACATCTTTTTGATATCAGTGATAAAGAACTCTTAGAATCTTTTCACTGTGATATCCGTTTTATGAAAGCTGTCGGCTTAAAAAGAGCCGGCCAGGTAACACTCGGCATGAGAACTATCTATGATTTCCGTGAAAATCTGGTCGATTACATGGCTGAAACAGGTGAAAATCCTCTCGATGAAATTTTTGATGAACTACTTGCTGAATTTATTGAAGTTGCTGATCTTGATACTGATATTCAGCGTATGGATTCTACCATGGTAAAAGCCAATATTAAGCATCTTTCCAGAATACAGTTAATGCGTAAGGTTTTTGAGAACTTTGTTAAAGAGCTATCTGATTCTCAAAGAAATCGGATTCACAAAAATATTCTTCAGATTCTTGATGATAGTTTTTCAGAGTATCTAAATAGCCAAGATAAAGAAGATATACTAAATAATCTTCTGGGTAAATTAAATTCTGTTAAGCAGCTGTTTAAAAACGATGACAGTATTAATGATACTAAAGTCTATCACCACCTTGTCAGAGTTGTAGAAGAACAGTCAATAGAAACCAGTTCTCAGCTTAAAGCAAAAGATGATGCAGATATTGAATCTTCAAGTCTGCAGAATCCAAATGATGAAGATGCAACATTTCGTAAAAAGGGTTTTAAATCTCATCAGGGATACTCCTGTAATATTAGTGAAACAGCATCTCCTGATAATCCTGTTCAGATGATCACAGATGTTTCTTTAGAAGCCAACATTAACAGTGATGTTAATTTTTTAAATGACCGACTGGAAGAAATTAATATTAAAGCACCGCTTGATAAACTGGTGGTTGATGGAGCATATTATGGTTCTGCTTCTATTAAGTCAGCTTTAAAAACTGAGACTGAAATTATTCCAACTGAATTAACTGGTAGTACTCCAAAATATTCTACTGCTAATTTTGAGCTGTCTGAAAAACAGGGAATTATCTCCTGTCCCATGGGTTATCAACCTGAGCGAGATAAGTATCTAGAAAATAGTGATACTTATGCTGCGTGGTTTAAAAAAGAAGACTGTGAAAGCTGTGAATTCAGATCAAAGTGTCCCATTAGTGAACAGAAAAAGTCAATGACTGTTCGGTTTACTCAAAAAAGACATGATAGAGATCAACTACGAGCAAAACTTGCTGATGAAGAATATCAGGAAATCAAAAACTCAAGAGCTGCAGTTGAAGGAACATTCTCTGCTCTTAAAAGAGCACAGGGTCTTGATAAACTTAAAGTAACAGGACTTTTCAAAGCTAAATGCAGTAGTGTGTATAAAATGATCGGCTACAACTTAAAACAGCTGGTCAGGGCATTGAAAATGAAATCAAAACCGGAAATATGCACTTAAAAGGGACCTTCCAGGTTGAAATATGTGATTTCAGGATAATATTATCTAAAATATCACCGGACAAATGTCCTAATCCAATTATTTAATTTTTTTCATTTGTATTTTTAGATTATTTTAGACTTTTCGCAGTGCAATCATTTCATTAAAAAATTAAATCTCACTTTATATATTCAATAAGATTTAAGTTAATCCTGCAATGTTTTGCAGATAAAA
>JBHEOV010000148.1:0-1855 GCA_046260625.1 Halanaerobium sp.
CTCTATTATGCCCCATTCTTCCAGGCATTTTAAAGCCTTTATATACTCTTCTTGCATCAACAGCACCAATTGAACCTGGTGCACGATGGAAGTGTGAACCGTGTGTCATTGGTCCTCGATGCTGATTCCATCTTTTAATATTACCAGCAAATCCTTTACCTTTGGAAACACCGCTAACATTAACTTTTTCTCCTACTTCGAAGAGATCAGCTTTAATTTCACTACCTTCACTCAGTTCCATATCAAGTCCTTTAAATTCTCTCAAATGTTTCTTGGGCTCGATATTACGGCTTTCAAATTGACCAAGTTCTGGTTTATTAAGTCTGTGCTTTTTAACTTCTCCAAATCCAAGCTGGACTGAATTATATCCATCTTTTTCTGTAGTCTTGATCTGTGTTACAACACAGGGACCGGCCTCAACTACAGTTACAGGTACCATCTCTCCATTATCTTTAAAATACTGAGTCATACCTAATTTTTTTCCTAATATAGCTTTCGCCATGGCCTAATACACCTCCTGACATTAAAGTTTAATTTCTATATTTACTCCTGCGGGCAAATCTAGCCTCATCAGTGAGTCTACAGTTTTTGATGTAGGATCGAGAATATCGATCAACCTTTTATGTGTTCTCATTTCAAATTGCTCTCTTGCATCTTTATGAACATGAGGTGAGCGAAGTACTGTAAATATCTCTTTCTCAGTTGGTAGAGGTACTGGACCAGATACATCTGCACCAGTTCTCTCAGCAGTAGCAACAATCTTTTCTGCTGATTGATCCAGAAGCTCATGTTCAAAAGCTTTCAGGCGAATCCTAATTTTTTCATGTTTTGCCATTTGCTTACCTCCTTAATCTTTACGATTTAAGCTCAGTTAGGAGCATAGAAAAAGCGAGGAGACTGCCTCCTCTGCTTTTTATACTTACTCAAGAATTTCAGTTACAACTCCAGCTCCTACTGTGTGACCACCTTCACGGATTGCAAAACGTAGTCCTTCTTCCATAGCTATTGGAGTAATTAGCTCTCCTGTCATTTCAATGTTATCTCCAGGCATTACCATGTCTACTCCTTCTGGTAAACTGATATCTCCAGTTACATCTGTTGTCCGGAAATAGAACTGTGGTCTGTAACCATCAAAGAATGGTGTGTGTCTTCCACCCTCTTCTTTGCTTAATACATATACCTCTGCATAGAACTTTGTATGTGGTGTAATACTTCCTGGCTTCGCCAGTACCTGACCTCTTTCGATGTCTTCTCTTTTTACACCTCTTAATAATGCACCAATGTTATCTCCTGCTTGCGCTTCGTCTAACATCTTACGGAACATTTCTACTCCTGTTACTACTGTAGATGTTGTATCTTTGATTCCTACAATTTCTACTTCATCCTGTGGATGCAATAGACCTCTATCAATTCTACCTGTTGCTACTGTTCCACGTCCTGTAATTGAGAATACATCCTCTACAGGCATTAAGAATGGCTTATCTGTATCTCTTTCTGGCTCTGGAATATAGCTATCAACTGCTTCCATCAGCTCAATAATCTTCTTACCCCATTCTCCTTCAGGATCTCCATTTTCAGCTGCTTTTAAAGCAGATCCTACTATTACTGGAATATCGTCTCCTGGGAAATCATATTCGCTTAAGAGTTCTCTTACTTCCATTTCTACAAGTTCGATTAACTCTTCATCGTCTACCATATCTGCTTTGTTTAAAAATACTACTATTGATGGTACACCAACCTGACGAGCTAAAAGAATATGCTCTCTTGTCTGAGGCATTGGTCCATCTGCTGCAGAAACTACTAAGATAGCTCCATCCATCTGCGCTGCACCTGTAATCATGTTCTTTACATAGTC
>JBHEOV010000149.1:0-1682 GCA_046260625.1 Halanaerobium sp.
CATCTAATATCAAGAGTGAAGGCTCAGTTAATAAAACGCGAGCAATGGCCAGGCGCTGTTTCTGGCCGCCCGAGAGGCTGACTCCTCTTTCGCCAACCGGTGTCTCATAACCCAAGGGCAGAGATTCTATAAAATCATCGATCTGGGCCACCTGAGCCGCCTTTTTGATCTCCTCAAAACTGGCTTCCGGCTGACCGTAAGAAATATTTTCTCTGATCGAAGCAGCAAATAAGAAGCTCTGCTGCATAACTATTCCAATCTCCCGCCTAAGTGAGTCAAGTTTAAGCTCCCGGATATCATGCCCGTCAATTAATATCCGCCCCTGCTCTGGATCATAAAAGCGGGGTAGTAAATGGAGCAGAGTTGTTTTGCCGGCTCCTGTAGGCCCAACTACAGCCACCGTCTCACCCGGCTTTACCTTTAGATTGATATTTTTTAAAACTTCTTTTCCCTTTTGATAGGAAAAGTTAAGATTTTGATATTCAACTTCTCCCTCAATTTTTGTCAATTCTACCGGGTTTTCTGCTTCTTTAACTTCAGATCTGCGGTCTAAAATTTCAAAAATTCTTTCTGCAGCCGCTGCTGCCTGACTGCCAAAGCTGATTAACATTCCGGTCTGGCGTATCGGCCGCAATAGCATTGAAATATAGCTTATAAAAGCAGCCAGAATTCCGAGAGATATCTGCTCGGAAATAACAAGCCGGCCTCCATACCAGATTACCGCTGCTGTTCCAAGTCCCATAAAAAAATTGACATAGGGCATCCAGAAAGCAGAAACCTTTGCCGCTTCCAGATTAATATTTAAATACTTCTGATTTTCTTTTTTAAATTTTCGCAGCTCATAGTCTTCTCTGCCAAAAAGCTTGATCACTTCTATCCCAATAAAATTTTCTCTAATCATTCCGGTCAGCCGAGCAAAGCTTTTCCGAACTCTTTTAAACATCGGTCTTACTCTTTTAGCATAAACTACTATTCCTAAGATCATTAAAGGCAGCATTAAAAGATAAATCAAGCCCAGCCTGTAATCCCAGCTGTAACTGATCACAAAAATAGCTGCTATAGTCAGCAGATTGGCAGTAATAAAGGTGCTGCCCCGATTGATAAACTGTCTTAGAGTATCTGCATCTGCTGTCAGGCGGGACATCAGATCTCCGGTCTCCGAACTGTCGAAAAAGGAAAATGAGAGGCTATTTAAGTGCTGATATAATTCAACCCTCAGATCATGAATAATGTTTTGAGCTATGTATTCAGCAAAATAACTTTTGATGAAATCAAAAACTCCCTTGATTAAAATTACAAAAACCATCAGTGCTGCTGCCAGCAGAAGCTTATTTATTTCTCCCCGGGCAATGTATTGATCTATTCCTCTTCTGATAAAAAGAGGTGGCATGAGACCCAGCAGAGTTGAAATGATAACCGCTGCTGCCGTAATCAATAATTTCTTTGGATGATTAAAAGCATAGCTGATAATTCTTAAAACCGTATTTTGTTGATTTTTATCCATTTTTTCACCCCAATTTTATTTTTATTATAATTTAATTAAGTATTTGCTAAATTAAATTATACTTTAGTTAATCAGATTTGTCAAAGACTAATCTTACTCAATACTTTTTTTATCATAAAACGACAAAAACTGACAGGCACCATGCACCTGTCAGTTTTTGTCTTAGATAGTCATATTT
>JBHEOV010000015.1:0-7986 GCA_046260625.1 Halanaerobium sp.
GGAAAAATGAAATACTGGGACTATTTTTAATTACCTTTGCTGCGATCAGCTATTTTGCGATTTTTAGTAATTCCGCAGGTCTTTTAGGCAATTATATCAGCACTGCCTATTATTTTTTAGTGGGGAGCGGCAGCTATATTCTGCCTCTTTTATTTGTTTACTGGGGTATTCAGTTAATAAGATCAAAAAAGATATCTTTATCAGGTAGATTTTTAGGTTTATTAATTTCTTTTATTGCAATTATCTCTATTATTAATTTAAATGAAGGCGCCAATTTTTTTCTTAATACTCCCCAGAATGCAGCTGGAGGTATTATTGGTGGTGCAATCAGTTATTTTTTAGTAGAGTTATTTGCTGTTAATGGGGCCTATATAATTCTATCAGCTTTACTTTTAATTGGAGTTCTGCTGTTATTTGATCTATTTTTACATAATATTTTTCGAAAAACAAAAGAACAATTTTTAGCCTTTAAAAAGAGTTTGGAAAATCTAAAGAGAAAAATAATTAACTTTTTTAGTAATTTATCTTTAGGCCGATTTAATATTTTTGCAAAAATAAAAGAAGCTGGAGCTCTAAAAAAGTCTAAAAAGAAAAAAGAAAGCAAATCACAATCAGAGCAGCAGGCTGATCAGGCAGATCAAAGGTCGAAAAAAAATTCAACTGATATAGATAATATCAGTCCCAGTTTAGCTCAAAGCAATAGTCAGACAGAGAAAAAAAAGAATCAGGAAGCTGAAAATAAAAAGCAGCAAAAAGAAGCTGCAGCTAATGATCAAGATAATGATAATAATCAGGCTAAAAGTGAAGATAAAGAAATAACTGAAGACTTTGATATTACAAAAGATCAGTCAAAAGATGTTAAAAATCAGGGAGAAAAACATGGTGACTATACTCTTCCCGGTATTTCATTATTAGATGATTCTGGGAAAAAGAAGGTCAAACTGGCAAATAAGAGTGAATTACTGGAAGAAACTCTAAGTAGTTTTGGTGTAGATGCTAAGGTGATTAATGTAAACCATGGTCCCACAATAACTCGCTATGAAGTTCAGCCGGCCACAGGGGTTAAGGTCAGTAAAATTGTTAATTTATCTGATGATATAGCACTTGCTCTGGCAGCAAAAGATGTCAGAATTGAAGCGCCTATACCTGGCAAGGCAGCTGTCGGAATTGAGGTTCCACATGGCAATGATATTACAGTATCTTTTAGAGATGTAATTATTTCTGAAGAATTCCAGAAGGCAGAAGATAAACTGACACTTGCTTTAGGTAAAGGAATTGATGGAGACACTGCAGTTTTCAATCTGGCAAAAATGCCTCATTTATTAGTGGCCGGAGCAACTGGTTCTGGTAAAAGTGTCTGTATCAACACTTTAATCAGCAGTATTTTATATCGGGCAACACCAAAAGAGGTTAAATTACTGCTGGTAGATCCGAAAAAGGTAGAACTCAATATTTATCAGGGACTTCCCCATCTGCTGACTCCGGTGGTTACTGATCCTAAAAAAGCTGCTAATGTTTTAAAATTGGTAGTAGAAGAGATGGAAAATCGCTATGATCTATTTTCTGAAACCGGAAGCCGAGGCATAGAATCATATAATAAACAGGTTGATGACCCTGAAGATAAAATGCCTTATATTGTAGTAATCATTGATGAGTTGTCTGATTTAATGATGGTTGCAGCTAATGAAGTGGAAGATAATATCTGTCGTCTGGCTCAAATGTCAAGAGCAGCCGGAATCCATTTAATTATTGCAACTCAGAGACCTTCTGTGGATGTAATTACCGGACTGATCAAAGCTAATATTCCCAGCCGTATTTCTTTTGCAGTTTCTTCAGCCACTGATTCACGGACAATTTTAGATATGGGTGGAGCTGAAAAATTATTAGGTAAAGGAGATATGCTTTTTGCACCGGTTGGTATGCAGAAACCACAGCGGATACAGGGATCATTTTTAACTGATCAGGAAATTTCTGCAATTAATTCCTTTGTTAAAAATCAGGCTACTGCAGAATATAAAATTGAAAAAGACGATATTAAAGAAGTTGAACTGTCAATTGATGATGAGCAGGATGAGCTGTACGAGGAAGCAGTAAAACTGGTTGTAAAATATCGAGCTTCAATTTCTATGCTGCAGCGAAGACTGCATATTGGACATTCCCGGGCGGCAAGATTAATAGATAGTATGGAGGAAGATGGGATTGTTGGCCCCTATGCTGGCAGTAAGCCGCGGGAAGTTTTAGTTGAGGAAGATGATCTGGAAGCCATCTTAAATGGTGACTTTGATGAAGCTGAAAAAGAGGAAGCAGAAAATAGTTAAAATCTTGACAAAAAATTTGAATTGTGATACTATTTAGTTAGTTGTCAGACAGGTAAGACGTCTGAAGAAAGGAGGGGTGGATAGGAGAATTGAATATATTAAATCAGGATAAAAGACCGCTTTATTTAAAAATCAAAGAACATATCGAAAATTTAATCGATCAGGAAATTTATGAGGCGGGAGATAAACTTCCATCTGAAACTGCTTTTGCTAAAGAACTTGATGTTAGTCGGGCAAGTTTAAGAGAAGCACTTCGAGTTTTAGAAAAAGAAGGTAAAATAATTAAAAGTCAGGGAGTAGGAACCTTCGTTTCAAAACCAATACCCCGTTTTAAGAGAGGTATTGAAGAATTATTTAGTGTAACCGATACAATCAAAAATGAAGGATTTACCCCGGGAACAAGAGGTTTAGAGATTGAAAAAGAAAAACTTGATCAACATCTTGCTCTAAAAATGAACATTGATCAAAATGAAGAAATTTTAAAATTGCAGCGGATTAGAACTGCAGATAATAAGCCTGTTGTCTTTTGTATTGATTATTTGAACACAAATATTTTTCCAATTGAGATTGATGATGATTTCAGTCATTCGCTTTTTGATCTTTTAGAAAACAAATATGATCTTAAGATTAAATATGCAGTAACAGAGATTATTCCGGTTACAGCCAGAGAAAAATTAATGGAAAAATTGAATGTAAAAAAATATAGTCCGATTCTGCTTTTAGAACAGATGCACTTTGATGATCAGGAAAGATTATTTCTCTATTCAAAAAATTATTTTAGAAGTGATCAATTCCAATTTAAGGTTTTAAGAAGCAGATAATTAATTTAATTTTTAATATAGTTAATTTTGGAATAATTAACTTTATTTGAAGTTATTTTTGTTGCAAAGAGAGTATAAAAATGTTATATTATAATTGCAATTCACAAATTTTGGTACCATTAAAAAAATATAAGAGGGGGTCATTATTTTGAAAAAAGTTTTAAGTTTAGCTATTGTTTTTGCCTTTGTGATGATGGTTGTTTTTGCAGCAGTTCCAGCAGCTGCTCAGGACACTAGAGTCGGTATTGTTTTATCTACCGGTGGTTTAGGAGATCTATCTTTTAATGATGCAGCTTACCGCGGTCTACAGCGAGCAGAAGAAGAATTGGGAATAGAATTTGATTATATTGAACCTGCAGATCCTTCTGAAGATCAAACTTCTTTAAGACGTTTTGCAGAAAGAGGTTATAATCTTGTAATTGGTGTAGGTTTTCAGATGGCAGATAGTATGGAGATAGTTGCAACTGATTATCCTGATACTAAATTTGCTCATGTTGATACAACATTTGAAGATATACTGGATAATGTTGTTACTCTAAACTTTGCTGAGTGGGAAGGTTCTTTCCTTGCAGGTGCATTAGCAGCCTTAACAACAGAAACTAATAATATTGGTTATGTTGGTGGAGTTGACTTTGCTTTAATTCACCGTTTTGAAGGTGGATTTTATCAGGGTGCTAAGTATATCAACCCTGATGTTGAAATTCAAAGACAATATGCTGATGATTTTGGCGATCCAGCAAGAGGTAGAGAAATTGCTCTTGGTATGATTGATGATGGTGCAGATGTTATTTATCATGCTGCTGGTGGAACTGGTACAGGAGTCTTTGAAGCAGCTGAAGAAGAAGAAATTTATGCAATTGGTGTAGATTCAAACCAGAACCATGTTGCTCCAGGACATGTCATTGCCAGTATGTTAAAGAAAGTTGATAATGCAGTATTTGATACTGTAGAGAGTGTAGTCAATGATAACTTCCAGGGTGGAGAAAATCTTTACTTTACTCTTACAGATGGTGGTATTGGCCTGACAGATTTAACAGAAATTACTGTTGCAGAAGAGCAGGCTTATGAAGAAGGTGCAATAACAGAAGAAGAATTAAACACTATCAGAGAGATGAAACAGGAAGTTACTGCTCCACATGCTGATCGTATTGCTGAAATACAGCAGATGATTATTGACGGTGAGATTGAAGTGGAAAACTGGGGAGAAACAGGCAGACCCGAAGATCTTGAGTAATTAAGATAAATTAAATTTTAACTTAAGAGGCTCTGCTTTCACAGCAGAGCCTCAATAAATTTTTGAGTAATTTTCCAGGGAGGAATAATAATGGCCAGGGAAGATAATTATATTTTAGATATGCAGAATATCACTAAAATATTTCCAGGTGTAAAAGCTAATGATAATGTTAATTTTTCTGTAAAAAAAGGTGAAATTCATGCTCTTGTTGGTGAAAATGGAGCTGGCAAGACAACTTTGATGAATGTTTTATATGGCCTCTACGATCCAGATGGAGGTCAGGTTTTTTTTGAGGGACAAAAAACAGATTTGAATGGTCCTCAGGATGCAATTGAATTAGGTATCGGAATGGTTCATCAGCATTTTATGCTGGTTGATCCTTTAACTGTAACAGAAAATATCATTCTTGGTAATGAACCCCGAAAAGGATTTACACTTGATAGAAAAACTGCCAGGGATAATGTAGAAGAAATTTCAAAGAAATATGGACTTTTTGTTGATCCAGATGCTAAAATTTTGGATATCTCTGTTGGTATGCAGCAGCGAGTTGAAATTATAAAAACACTTTATAGAGGAGCAGAACTACTTATTTTTGATGAACCTACAGCTGTATTAACACCTCAGGAAATAGAGGAATTATTTGGAATTTTTAATTCATTAAGAGATCAGGGGAAGACTATTATTTTTATAACTCATAAACTAAAAGAGGTAAAAGCTGTTTCGGATAGAATTACTGTTTTAAGAGGTGGAAAAAGTGTTGACACTGTTGAGACTGCTGAGGTTTCAGAATCAGATGTAGCAGAATTAATGGTTGGTCGTCAGGTATTATTAGAGGTGGAAAAAACTGAAGCCAAACCTGGTGAGGAAATCTTTAGTGTTGAAAATTTAAATGTAGATGATAACCGCAATATTCCAGCAGTTAAAGATCTTTCACTTTCTGTAAAAAAAGGTGAAATTCTGGGTGTTGCCGGGGTAGAAGGTAATGGCCAAACAGAATTTGTAGAAGCAATTACCGGACTTAGAGATATTAAGTCAGGTCAGATCAAGTTGAGAGGTAAGGATATTACTAACTATAATGCAAGAGAAATTAAGCGAGAAAAAGTTGCTCATATACCTGAAGATAGACAAAAACGAGGTTTAGTTATGGATTTTGATTTAAAAGAAAATATTATATTAGGCTATCATGATTTAGAGCCGTTTTCAAAAAATGGAATTATGAATTATGATGCAGTTACAAAATATACCCAGGATTTATTAGAAAAATATGATGTTCGAGGTGGAGGTATAGAGTCCCTGGCTAAAAACTTATCTGGTGGAAATCAGCAAAAACTAATTGTTGCCAGAGAGTTTTCACATGATCCCGAATTTTTAATAGCTTCTCAGCCCACTCGTGGGGTTGATGTTGGTTCTATAGAATTCATCCATAAACAGATTATTGATCGAAGAGATAATGGAGCTGGAGTTTTATTGATTTCAGCTGAGTTAAGTGAGGTTTTATCATTGAGTGATAGAATTGCGGTAATTTATGAAGGTGAAATTGTAGATATTTTAGATGCTTCAGAAACAGATGAGATTGAACTTGGTAAATTAATGACTGGTTCTCAGGCTGAAGCAGGAGGTGAGGATATTGAATAATTTTGGTGATAAAGTAAAATCAGTTATGACTGATCTTGGTTTATCTTTATTTTCTATTATAATTGCTCTAATAGTTGGTACATTTTTTATATTTTTAACTGAAGAATCACCTGCTACAGCATATTCAGCTCTTTATGTTGGTGCCTTTGGCAGTTTTAGAGCTGTTTTAAATACTCTCTGGCGTTCTACACCTGTAATTTTAACTGGTCTGGCAGTTGCCCTACCATTTAGAGCTGGTTTGTTTAATATTGGTGCAGAAGGACAGCTGTTAATGGGAGGTTTTACAGCCGGTGTTGTAGGCTTTTATTTTACCTCTTTACCTGCTTTTATTCATTTACCTTTTGCAATTATTGCAGGAATGCTGGCAGGAGGTCTCTGGGGAGGTCTTCCCGGCTTTCTTAAGGCCAAAATGGATGTACATGAGGTTATAGCAACTATTATGTTAAATCATATTGCTATTGCTCTTACTATAAATTATGGTATAAATTATTTTAGGGATACTGGTAGACAGGCAACTCCTCGAATTATGGAGTCTGCTCAACTGCTGCGTTTTAAAGATATGTCTGAACACTTTATTTTTGGTAAAATACCTTTTATTGAAATCTTTAATCAGCCCGGTATTCGACTACATATTAATTTTGTGCTGGCTTTGATTGCGGCTGTTATTCTCTGGTATCTGCTTTTTAAAACAACTTTAGGTTATGAAATGAGAGCTGTTGGATTTAATGCTTCTGGAGCAGAATACGGAGGAATCAATGCCAGTAGAGGAATTATTCTGGCGATGTTTATCAGTGGTGCAGTAGCAGGACTTGCTGGTGTAGGTGAAGCCTTAGGTACTCATTATAGTTTTATGGCTGGTATGGATGCTGGACACGGCTTTACAGGTATTGCAGTCGCTTTAATTGGACAGACCCATCCTATTGGTGTTATCCTTGGTGGTCTCTTATTTGGAGCCTTAGCTCAGGGTGGTCTGGAAATGCAGTTTGCAGGTGTACCATCTGAAATAGTAATGATTATTCAGGCACTTGTGATCTTCTTTGTAGCAAGCCTCCAGGTCTTTAAAGTATATCTAGCAAAAAGAAAAGCAAAAGGAGGCGTTGAATAATGGAAACTTTAAAACAAATGCTGTCACTTTCATTAATACTAGCTAGCTTTCGCTTTGCTACTCCATTAATACTGGCTGCTCTCGGTGGTATTTTTTCTGAGAGATCAGGAGTTGTAAATATCGCTCTTGAAGGAATGATGCTTATTGGCGCTTTTGCGGCAGTTTATGGTAGTGCCAGTACAGGTAATCCCTGGGTTGGAGTATTATATTCAATGATAGCGGGACTATCTTTTGCGGCAATTTTGGCGCTTGTCTGTGTTACTTTTAAAGCTAATCAAATTGTTGTTGGTACCGGTATTAATATTTTTGCATCCGGAATCACAATCTTTTTGCTGCAGATCTTATTTGGGGTTAAAGGTACTTCTCCTAGAGTTACCCGGTTACCTTTTTTAAGAATTTTTAATGTAAGGTTTAGTGCAATTACCTATATTGCTTTAATTTTAGTTCCGATTGTCTGGTATATTTTCTTTAAAACCCACTGGGGTTTAAGAATTCGTTCAATAGGAGAACATCCAGCAGCTGCTGATACTCTTGGTATCAATGTTAATAAGTGGAGATTTGTTAGTGTTTTAATCAGTGGAATTTTGGCAGGACTTGCAGGTGCTCATCTTTCAATTGGTGACGGTAGTGCCTTTGTCAGAGAAATGTCAGCCGGTCGTGGTTTTATAGCCCTGGCAGCTATGATCTTTGGTAAATGGCATCCTATTAAGGCCTTTGGAGCCGCTATGTTATTTGGTTATGCTGAGGCAGTAGCAGTACGAGTTGAATTTGCTTTTATTCCGTCTGAGTTAATCAGTGCTATTCCATATATTCTGACACTGGTTGTACTGGCTGGATTTATTAGTAAATCAATTCCACCTGCAGCTTCTGGAG
>JBHEOV010000015.1:7996-27616 GCA_046260625.1 Halanaerobium sp.
GGGATGACCTTCTACACGGTAACTATAAAACTGAAAAAGACAGACCTGAAGAAAGCGCAAGTACCACACGACGCAAGGAAGGTCGGACGATTCGAGACAGGCCTGAAGAGGCTGACACAAGAGAAGAATTTGGCCACTGGGAGATGGATTTAGTAGAAGGATTGAAGGAAAAAGGCGAACCCTTTTTACTGGTGCTAACTGAAAGGCAAACACGGGAAGAAATTATAGAAAAAATACCCAATAAAAAAGCAGAATCAGTAGTAAAAGGACTTGATCGTATAGAAAGACGGTTTGGGGTAGTTAATTTCAGGGAAACTTTCAAAACAATCACAACAGACAATGGATCAGAATTTGCAGATTATGAGGGAATAGAAGAATCGTTTACAGGCAGCAGTATACCTAGAACAAGTTTGTATTACTGTGATGCATACTGCAGCTGGCAGAGAGGCTCAAATGAGGTTGCTAATAGGTTTATCAGGAGATTCTTACCCAAAGGAACAAGCTTTAAAGGAATAACGAGAAACCTGGTTAAAAAGATTCAAGAATTCATAAATACTTATCCCAGAAAGATGTTTGAATATGGGAATTCAAAAGAATTATTTGAAGAAAAAATAAGTTTTAATATCTAGAAATACTGAAGGTACGGGCTATTTTAGAAAAATCAAAAAAACCGTGCAATGCAACTTGCAATTCACCAAAATAAAAAATAATCTTAAAACAATTAAATTAATCACTAAAGTATGTTATAATAATAAATAGTGTTTATTAAAATCTGAAATCAAAAGCTATTTACATAAATTTAATGGTGTCACAAAAGGAGGACAATACATTGGAAGAAATGGAACTTGAACTTGGTACACTACTTAAAAAGGCTAGAGAAGAAAAAGGGCTAAGCCTTGATGACATACAGGAAGAAACCAAAATTAGAAAAAAATATCTTGAAGCTATTGAAGAAAATAACTTTGATATATTACCTGGGAAAGTATATTTAAAGGTTTTTATCAAAGGTTATGCAAGAGAAGTTGATATTAATTATCAGGCTCTGCTTGAAAATTATGAGGTTTTGAATATTAAAGAAGAAAAGGAAAGTAATTTGCAGAAAGATTACTTGGATGGAACAAAAGTTTCCAGTGGATCTAAAAATAAAGATCGAAAAAATCCCTTTAAAATTATTTTTATTATTCTATTAATTCTATTTTTAGGTGCAGCTGTTGTATATACTTATCAGTATATTAATAATTCTAAAATTAGATTATTAAATCAGCAGCAGAGTCAGGGTGAAAATATTAAAGATGATTCACAGTTATTAGAAGTTGATGAAAAAAGTAATACAAAAAAAGAGCCTGAAAATGAAGAAGAAATTAATGCTTCTGCAGAAAATTCTAGTGATAATTTAACTGATGCCTCTGATAATGATTTAAATTCTACAGGCAATGAAGCTGATAATGATAACCTATTGGATTCTTTTGATTCTTCTATTTTTACAGAAGAGAATACAGAAATCATTGATCAAAGTAATTTCAATGGTCCTGAGGGCCCTGATGCTCAAGAACAAAATCAGATTAGTGAGATTATAGTATCTGATGATTTTAATAATCAACAGGAAAGTATAGATGAGTCTCAGACAGAAGATGATGGTTCAGGTTCAGACAACAGTGAAGAAGCTGCAGTAAATGAAGAAGATGATGAAGAAACTGCAGTAAATGAAGAAGATGATGAAGAAGAAGCTGAAAATGAAGAAGATGATCAGGAAGCTGTTTTAGATAACAATATAGAAATTTCAGCAAATGATACTGTCTGGGTAACAGTAGATGTTGACGGAACTAATAGATTTAGTGGTATTTTAGAAGCTGGAGACAACAGAGAATTTGAAATTGAAAATGAACTTTATATTAAAATAGGTAATTCTTCTGCAGTAACCGCTTCAATTGATGGAGAGCAGTACGGTCCCTGGACTGAAAGTGGTGGAATCGCTGAAATTGAATTTTTACTAGAAGATAATGAAGTTATAATAAACAATTTAAGAGAATAAAAATATTGTCGATTAGAATTAAAGCAATATTTGTAGATTAATTAAAAAAACACCCGCTAAAAACGGGTGTTTTAAATATTCATAATGGTGGAGGGGAAAGGATTTGAACCTTTGTAGGCATCGCCGGCAGATTTACAGTCTGCTCCCTTTAACCACTCGGGCACCCCTCCATGTTAGAAGTTAGAAGTTGGAGATTGGAAGTTTTGATAATTCCTGCTCTACTTCTGACATCTTACTTCTTAAAATGGTACCCTCAAGGGGATTCGAACCCCTGCCGCCAGGATGAAAACCTGGTGTCCTGGACCCCTAGACGATGAGGGCAGATGTCTTTTTCACAAGCACAAGTAATAGTATATATTAACTTTAGTTAGAGGTCAATTAATTTTAATGGTGATTATTCACTTTTAAATTAAATTAAGTATTAAATACTATAATTTTTTAGTTATTTCTTAATCTTAAAGCTTAAAACGAACAAAAATTTTTAGAAAGTGTGATTATTATGCAGAAAGATTTTTTTAATGCAGTCAAGTTTTCTCATTTATTATTAAAAGAAAATATTATTTTAGGAGATCTGGTTATTGATGCGACAGCAGGAAATGGTCATGATACAAGGTTTTTAGCAGATCTGGTAGGAACTGAAGGTAAGGTTTATTCATTTGATATTCAAAAAGAAGCTATTGCTAATACTAAGAAATTATTAGCTGAAAATGATTTAGCAGCTAGAACTGAGTTGATTATGGACAGTCATGCTAATTTAGATAAATATTTAAATAGAAAAGTTTCTAGTGTGATCTTTAATTTGGGATATTTACCGGGAGGAAACAAAGAGATTATAACAAAAAGCAAAAGCACTATTACTGCTGTTGAAAAATCAATAGAGCTTTTAAAGAAAAATGGAATTATTATTTTAGTCATTTATAGTGGTCATCCGGGAGGAAAAGAAGAAAAAAATAGCCTTCTGGATTTTGCATCTAATTTAGATTACAAAAAATTTAATGTATTAAACTATGAATTTTTAAATCAGCCTGGGCCACCACCTCAAATTTTAGCAATAAAAAAAAGAAATTAAAAAAGCAGGCAGCTGCCTGCTTCTTTTTTATATAAACTTTTTAGCCAGTTTTGGTATCATACCAGAATCAGTTTTATTCATCATCCACTGTTCTGCAACTCTTTTATTCATTAAAGAAACTGTTGGAAATGAATGTTGAGTCATCATTATGTCAAACATTGAAAGATCATGCTGAATTGCTAAAATCCATTCATGGATCAACTCGCTTGCCTCTTCACCAACAAGAGTAGCACCAAAAATTTTACCTTTACTGTTAGTAATTATTTTGACAAAACCCTCAGTTTTACCATCTGTAATAGCCCGACCATAATCTTCATATTTTTCTTTGACGATTTGATAATCCAGTCCTTTTTCATTTGCTTCTTTTTCTGTAAGACCTGCCTGAGCAACCTCTGGATCAGTAAATACAGACCAGGGAACTATAAAGTCATCATTTTTGAATTTTTTAAATGGAGTTGGGTTAATTGCATTCATTAAAGCTATCATACCCTGGTGCATCGCAGCGTGAGATAACATTGCCTTACCATTACAATCCCCAACAGCATATACACCTTTTGCACTGGTTTCAAGCTGGTTATTAACTTTAATACCACCTTTACCATATTCAACACCAGTATTTTCTAATTGTAAAGAATCAAAATTTAACTTTCTTCCTGTTGCTACTAATATTTTATCAGATTCAAATACACCTGCATCAGTATGAGTAACTATTTTAGCATCTTTTTCTTCCACTTTATTGATTCCAGTACTGTTAAATACTCCAATTCCTTCTTCTTTAAATTTATTTTCCAGGACTCTACCTGCTTCTTCATCACCAGTTGGAATCAGGTGATCATCAATTTGAAACATATTAACTTCAGATCCTAAACGAGCAAAAGCCTGAGCCATTTCTGAGCCAATTGCTCCACCACCAATTATTGTTAATGTATCTGGAATTTCTTCTTGCTCAAAAAGATTGAAATTGGTCAAACGCGGTACATCTTTTAAACCCGGAATTGGTGGAATTAAAGGTTCTGTACCGGTAGCAATAAAAATTTTATCTGCGGTATATTTTTCTCCTGCTACTTCTACAACTTTTTTATCCACAAATTTTGCTTCACCCTGATCAATAATTAATTCAGCTCGATCAAAGGCTTTCATAGTCTTACCCCCACTAATATGTTCCACTTTATCTCTTACAATCTTTAAAGGATCTTCAATAACAGGCTTTCCAGTAGCTTTAACTCCGTATTTTTCTAAATTTTGAGCGACTGAGGTTACTTCCCCTGCCTTTAATAGAGCCTTACTGGGAACACAGCCATAATTTAAACATTCTCCCCCAACTTTGTGTTTTTCAATTGCCAGAACATCTAAATCCATATTTGCGGCCATAGCGGTTACAGCCATACCTGCTGGTCCCATCCCAATTACAATCAAATCATGTTTTTCCATTCTTTAACCACCTCATATTTTCATTATATTTACCTTTTACGATATAAATGATAATATATTCTCAAGCTAATTGCAAGTTTTTTATCAAAAATAGTACTAAAATGCACAAAATGTATTATAGCTAACATTTTGAGAGGGGATAAGCGAAATTTTTAGAATATTTTCAATAAATATCCTGCTAAATAAAAATGAAAATAGAAGTATAATTAAGTATATAAAAGTGATTAACTTTTAATCGGCTCTAAAGTTAAATATTTATATAATGAGTATTTGACCTAACCCTATAACTCTATTATAATAGTCATTGCTTGATTGAAAAACGCCTCTTCTTAGGGGAGTAGCTCAACTGGCAGAGTAGTGGACTCCAAATCCATTGGTTGCAGGTTCAATTCCTGTCTCCCCTGCCATTTTCAATTTGATAGCGTGCTGATGTAGCTCAATTGGTAGAGCAGCTCACTTGTAATGAGCAGGTTACCAGTTCAAGTCTGGTCATCAGCTCCATTGAATTTACTGGGAAGTCGACTTCGACTTTCTTTTTTTTATACATATCTATTTAGATAGAATAACAAAAGCTTGATCAGTGGTGGTTGATTATCAATTAATGTTGGATATAATTAGGAAGTGATTTAAATGTCAAATAAGTACAGGCACAATAAAATAAAACAGGAACATACAATAATTGAAGATATACTGCCTTTACTGGAGGATATAGCTCTGTCTAAACTGGTTAAGAGTATTATACCGGGTAGAATCAATAGAAGAAAGGGTAGTGGAACCCCTGCTTATATTCAGCTTAAATATAATACTCAAAGTGGAATTAAATTAATTGCAAAAAACAGTTCTTCTCTGCAGGAGGTTTTTGTAGTTACTGATTATCCCGAGCGAACCATGGAATATTTAAAAAAATTGGATTATATAAAATAAATATCCAAAAATTAATTTGACAAAATGATTTAATTTATATATAATATTTTTTGTTGATAACGGGCTATGGCGCAGCTTGGTAGCGCGCTACACTGGGGGTGTAGAGGTCTCCGGTTCAAATCCGGATAGCCCGACCATTTAAGTTTTAAAGCCCATTCTGGGCTTTTTTGTAGTTATAGAGCTTTTAAATTTGGAATTATATAATTTTGTTTTAAAATTATGACATTATAAAGGAGTTAAAATGATAAAATATTCTTTAATGACCTTAGGCTGTCCTAAAAATGAAGTGGACAGTCAGCATATGAAAGGATTTTTAAGAGGAGACAAAGAATTTGAATATACAGCTGATTTTAAAGAAGCAGAAGTAATTATTATTAATACCTGTGGTTTTATTCAGGATGCTAAAGAAGAGTCGATTGAAACTATTTTAGCTGCTCTCGAATATAAAAAAGAGTATAACTGTAAATCAGTAATAGTTACCGGCTGTTTAACACAGCGTTACAGTGAGGAATTGGAGACTGATATTCCAGAAATTGATGCAGTGCTTGGTACATCTAATTTTGATAAAATAGCTGAAGTTATTAAGGAGAGTCTGGAAGGTAAGGAAACTGGTGGTATTGAAAAAGCCGGTTTTGATTACAGTGCATCTCTGCCTCGGGAATTGGATAATGATGTTTTTGCTTATCTAAAAATTGCTGAAGGCTGCAATAATAATTGTACTTACTGCAGTATTCCTCAGATAAGAGGTAGAGTAAAAAGTAGATCAATTGCTGATATTGTGTCTGAGGCGGAAAGAATTGCTGAGAGTGGAATAAAGGAATTAATAATTATTGCTCAGGATACAACTCAGTATGGAGTTGATATTTATGGCCGCTCTGCACTGGCACCTCTTTTAAAAAAATTGACAGAAGTAGAAGGGATTAAATGGATTCGAGTTTTATACAGTTATCCTGAATTTATAACAGACGAATTAATCGATGTTTTTGCTGAAGAAGAAAAAATATGTAATTATTTTGATTTACCAATTCAGCATTCTTCTGCTAAAATAAGAAAATTGATGAATCGCAAAGGAAAAGAAGAAGATATCTCTAATATTATTAATAAGATAAGAAATAAAATCCCCGATGCAAAAATAAGAACTTCTCTAATTACCGGTTTTCCTGGTGAAGATCAAGCAGATTTTAATAGCCTGAAAAAATTTGTTAAAAAATTAAAATTTGATAGACTGGGAGTTTTTGAATTTTCCAGAGAAGAAGGAACTGCAGCCTATAATTTAGAACAAAGAGTTTCTGAAGTAGTTAAATCAGAAAGAAAAGAAGAGATTATGCAGCTGCAGCAGGAAATTTCACTGGCTAAAAATAAGGAGCTGATTGGTCGCAAAATTGAGGTAATTATAGAAGAGCAGGATCAGGAAAATTATCTGGCCAGATCTCGTTATGATTCACCAGAGATTGATAATCAAATTTACATTCCAATTGAAAACCACAAGCTTCAGATCGGAAAAATTTATCAGGCTGTTATTAAAGAAGCCTTCCATTATGATTTAATAGGAGAGATAAAAGATGAATTTACCAAATAAACTATCAGTTTTAAGAATTTTACTGGTTCCAATCATTATCTATTTACTTTTAATTAATACTTTAAGCTCCAGCATTGCTGCTCTGGCAGTATTTGTGTTGGCAGCTTTAACTGACAAATTTGATGGTTATTATGCCAGGAAACATAATTTAATAACTACTCTTGGCAAAATTTTGGACCCACTGGCAGATAAACTATTAATTATTGGTGTTTTTACAGCTTTTGTAGAAATTGGAGTGCTATCTACCTGGCCGCTGTTGATTATCGTAGCCAGAGAACTTGCAGTTACAGGTATGCGAGTTGTTGCAGCTGATCAGGGTACAGTAATTGCAGCTAATATCTGGGGAAAAACTAAAACTACTATCCAGATAATAACAGCTATTGCTTTAATTATTAATCCTCAAATTTGGGATTTACCATTATTTTTTACAGAGACTCTAATCTGGCTGACTGTTTTAATTACTATTTATTCTGGTTATACTTATTTTGCCGGAGCAGAGGTCGATTACTCTTAATTAACTCAAGCGGGAGGAAATTATGCTCAATAAAATAAATCATTTCTTAGCTACAGGTTTTTATAGTGGTCATCTTCCTATAGCTCCAGGCAGCTGGGGTTCATTATTAATGGTATTACTCGTATTTTTCTTTCCATTACTTAATAATATTTACTTAATATCTGCTCTTTCCATCGGGGGGATTGCAGTTGCCAATTATGAAGAACAGCAGACCGGAATTAAAGACGACAGCAAAATAGTAATTGATGAAATGGCAGGTCAGCTGCTTACATTTTATACTTTACCAACAACTATTCCAGTTTTAATTGGTGGTTTTGTTTTATTTAGAATATTTGATATAACAAAGCCCTGGGTGATTGATAAAGTTCAGGAATTGCCATCTGGCTGGGGTGTAATGCTTGATGATATTCTGGCGGGACTGTGCTCTCTAATTATTTTAAAAATAATAATTGTTTTTATTTAATAATTTTAATCAGATTTTAATTCAATCGACCTCCTAGAGGTCGATTTTTTTATTCTAAAATGATATACTAAATATGAGGTGTATATATTGAAGACAGCTATAGTAGCAACTGGATCAGAATTAATTAGCGGGCTTGTACAGGACAGCAATTCTAAGTTTTTAGCAGAAAATTTAACTAATCTTGGCTTTGAAGCTAAAAATATTTGTATTTGTGGCGATGAAAAAGAAAATATCAAAGAAACAATTTCTAATGCTTCTGAGAAGGCTGAGTTGATTTTTATAACTGGAGGTCTGGGACCAACCAAAGATGATCAGACTAAAGAAGCTTTTGCAGAAGTAATGGATTTGAAATTGATTTATTCAACAGAAATAGAAAAGAAATTAGAAAATTTTTTCTGTAATCACAATTCAGATATGACTTCTAATAATTTATCTCAGGCATATATTCCAGCCGGGGCAGAAGTTATAGATAATGAAAAAGGTACTGCACCTGCTTTAAAAATTGAAATAAAAAATAGAATTTTTTATTTACTGCCAGGAGTACCGTCTGAATTAAAATATTTATTTAATAATAAAATTTTAAATGATTTAAAAAAATTAACTAAAAATAAATTAGTAATTAAAGAATTTAATTTTATTGGAATTGGAGAATCAACACTGGCTTCTAAGATTGATGATCTAGAGTTTAATTCAAATTTAATTGTTAGTTATCAGGCTGGAAGAGCAGAGGTTAAACTGAGGCTGAAAATTGACAAGAATAATCAATTGGAGGCTGAAAAAAAGAATGAGATTATAAAAGAAGCTGCAGCAAAAATTAAAATAAATTTTAGTGATTATATTTATGGAGAAGATCAGCAGAGTATATTGGAGAAAGTTCATCAGTTTTTAATTTCTTCAAATAGCAGCATAGCTACTGCTGAATCTTTTACAGGGGGCTTAATTGCTCAAAGATTAACTGAATTACCCGGAAGCTCTAAATATTTTTTGGGTTCGATAGTTGCTTACACTGAAAAGACAAAAAAAGAACTTTTAAATATTGATTCTGAAATTTTAGAGCAGTATGGAGTTGTCAGCAGAGAATGTGTGCAGGTGATGGCCAAAAATGCAGCGGAAATCTTTGATGCCCAAATAACTGCAGCAACTACTGGGGCTGCCGGTCCTGATGGTCATAATGGTAAAGCTGCTGGAACTATGTTTCTTGCTATCTCTTTTCAGGGTGAAATAAAAACTTTTAAGCTTAACAAAAATTATGGTCGAGAAATGAATCGCTATTATGCTTCACAGATTGTACTCTTTGAAATTTATAAATTAATTAAAGAAAGTGAGGGGCTAAAAAATGTTTAAGAAAACTATTTTTGTGATGATTATCATTTCTTTATTATTTACTGTTTCAAGTTTTGCTCTGGCTCAAGAAGGGAATGCTGCTCCAGAGAAAACAGCAGCTGATATTTTTACTGAAGCTTTGAATGATTATAACTCAGAAAACTACGCACTGGCTGAAGAAAAATTTAATGGGCTGTTGGAAAGTGAAGAATTGGAAGAGGGATTAGAATTTAGTGTACTTTATTATTCCACAATGACTGCAATTAATAGAAATCAGACTACAAAAGCAATAAATTATTTAGAAAGAATGAATGAGCTTGGTTTTCAGAGTGGAAATTTAAACTGGAAAGTTGCCGAATTATTTTTAAATAAAAATAACCAATTTGATAGTGCAGATTTTAAAGAAGCTTTAAAATATCTTCAAATAGCTGAAGAATTAGGCTTGAGCAGCGATGTTTTTAAAAGAGATTTAGCTTACGCTTATCTAGAAAACCAGGAATTAGAAAAAGCAGAAGAATTATATCTTGAAATAATTGAAAAAGATGCTGCTGATTATTTAAATCTTGCTAAAATTAAAGAAAAACAGGATGATTTAAACCAGGCTGTAGAATATTATGAATCTGCTCTAGAACTAAACGGATCTCAATCTTCACTTTATCTAAACCTTGGTAATTTATATCAGGAATTGAATAATTATAATTCAGCTGTAGCAGTCTTTAATCAAGGAATAAAACATAAAAAAGATTTTGCTCCTTATTATATTGGTCTGGGTGAAAGTCATATTGCTCTAGAAAACTACGATGAGGCTCAAACTGCACTGGAAAGGGCAATTGAAATTAACTCAAACTCCTATTCTGGATATTATTTACTGGCAAAAGTTGCAAAAGAAAAAGGTAACTTAAATGAAGCCTTAAATTTCTACAGTCAGTCTTTAAAATATAATCCTGACTATGTAGAGGCTTATCTGGCTGAAGGAAGGATTCATCTAGAGCGAGAAGAATATTATCGAGCTATATCACGTTTTTCACTGGCAGTAGAAAAAAATCCTGATTATCCAGAAAGTCGCTATTATTTAGCCAGTGCTTATTATCAGGCAGATATGTTAGAAGCTGCTAGAGCTGAATTGCGAAAAGCTCTGCATATCAATGATAATTATCAGCAGGCTAGAGAACTTTTAGATAGAATTGAGGCTGAACTTGATATAGATTAAAGGGTGTTCTAAATGAGATTATTTATTGGAGTTAATATTAATTCACGCAGTAAAAATTTAATTGAGAAAAAAGTAGAACTTTTAAAAAGTGAATATAATAATCAGTTTAAATGGATTAAAAAAGATAACTGGCATTTAACACTTAAATTTATAGGGGAAGTTTCAGATACAGAAAAAGAAAAATTAATAAACGCTTTAAAAAATGTAAATTTCAGTGAAAAAGATAAATATCTTCAATTTGCTAGAATTGATGCCTTTCCTGAGCTTGATGCAGCTAAAGTTCTTTATCTGGCGCTTAAAAAGGGTAAAAAACAATTGATTAAAATGCACCAGCAAGTAGAAAAAGAACTGCTTAAATTTGGATTTGAGAGTGATCAGAGGGATTATATTCCCCATCTAACTCTGGCTCGCAATAAAAATGATGCTTTTAAAATAAAAAAGAAGTTTTCTCAAAAAGATTTCATAAATATTTATGCCCAAATAGAGAGTATTAGTCTTTATCAGAGTCAATTAAAAAGTAGCGGTCCAGAATATATTGAATTATTTTCCATTAAATAGAAATTAAACCTTGCATTAATTAAACATCTGTTCTATAATATAATTAAAGACAAAAATTGCAGTTAAAATAAATTTGGGGAGGAAGATAAACTTGGCAACTAGTGATAAAGAAAAAGCGCTTGATAAAGCGGTTAAGAGGATTGAAAAACAGTTTGGTAAAGGTTCAATTATGAGACTCGGTGATTCACAGAAGTTAGATGTTGAAGCTATCCCTACAGGTTCTTTACCTTTAGACTTAGCTCTGGGTATTGGTGGTATTCCAAAGGGTAGAATTATTGAATTATATGGAAATGAGTCATCTGGTAAAACAACTTTAGCCCTCCATATAATTGCCGAAGCACAAAAACTGGATGGAATTGCAGCTTTTATTGATGCTGAACATGCACTTGACCCTAAATATGCTAAAAATTTGGGAGTGAATATTGATAATCTATTAATTTCACAGCCTGATAGTGGAGAAGAAGCTTTAGAAATTGGAGAAGCACTTGTGCGCAGTAATGCTGTAGATCTGGTAGTTATTGACTCGGTTGCTGCTCTAGTACCAAAGGCAGAATTAGAAGGAGATATGGGAGATTCTCATATGGGACTTCAGGCCAGATTGATGTCACAGGCGATGCGTAAATTATCAGGAGCAATCAGTAAATCTAAGGCAGCAGTTATCTTTATTAACCAGATTAGAGAGAAAATCGGGGTAATGTTTGGTAATCCGGAAACAACTCCTGGTGGTCGTGCACTTAAATTCTATTCTTCAGTTAGAATTGAAATGAGAAGATCACAGACTATTAAAGATGGAGATAAAATGATTGGTAGTACAGCCAAAGTAAAAGTTGTTAAAAACAAGGTGGCTGCTCCTTTTAGAAACTGTCAGTTCGATATCATGTATGGAACTGGAATTTCTCAATCTGGTGGACTGCTTGATTTAGGAGAGGAAATCGGAGTTATTGATCGGGCAGGATCCTGGTATTCCTATGGAGATGTTCGTCTGGGGCAGGGTAGAGAAAACTCTAAGGAATTTCTGCAGGATAATCCAGAGATTATGGAAGAGATCGATAATAAAATTAGAGTTAAAGTAGGTCTAAAAGATGGTGAAGTTGAAGAAAGTGAAGAAGGAAAAGAAAAGGAAGAGGAATAATTTCTAATGGATCAGATAGATAAAGAAAAATTTTCTCAAGCAAGGAATAAGGCCTTTAAATTACTGAGTTATAGAGAACGAACAATTAAAGAAATTGAAGATCGTCTGCGTAAAAAAGATTTTTCGGAAGCAGTAATTAAAGCAGTGGTTGACTTTTTGTTAGAAAATGATTATCTAAATGAAGAGCGCTTTGCAGAAATGTGGATTAGATCAAGAAAAAAACATCATCCCCGGGGAAGAAAGCTGATCTATAAAGAACTTAAAAACAAAGGTGTTAATCAGAGAATTATTAACAATGCCTTAAATCAGTATTTAAGTAATCAGGAAGAACTGGAGATGGCTCAATATCTAATGGATAAATGGCTGCGCAGGCGAACTGAAGAAGATAGTTCAAGCTATAAATTAAAAAATTATCTGGCAAATAAGGGTTTTAATTATGATCTTATTTACCAGGTAACAGATAAATAACTAAAAGTCTGCTTACAGCAGGCTTTTTCCTTTATATGCCAGATTATAGTCTTTTCTTGACATAAGGTACGAAAAAAGTTAAAATATTATTAGCGAATGTAAATATAAAATTAAAAATTGAATATAAGACAGGGGGTGAATATTATTAATGGAGGTGTGTTTTATTTTATAATAGCCCTACCTCTCGGAATTGTAATTGGGTATTTAATTAGAAAATATATTGCGAAAGCACGTATGCAGTCTGCAGAAGAAGAAGCAGAGAAGATACTCCAAGATGCAGAAAGAGATGCCAAGGCAAAGAAAAAAGAAACTGTTCTTGAAGCTAAAGAAGAAGCTCATCAGATCCGCGAAGAAGCAAATAAAGAAGGTCAAAAAAGAAGAGATGAGCTGCAGAAGTTAGAAAATAGACTGATGAAAAAAGAGGAAAATCTTGATCGTAAAGCTGAAAATTTAGAACGTAAAGAACAGAGCATTAAAGATCGAGATAAGAATTTAGAAGAGGCTGAAAAAGAAATTGAAGAAATCAGAAAAGAGCAAAAAGAAAAATTAGAAATGATTTCCAGCTTTTCAGAAAGTGAAGCAAAAGAATATCTTTTAAATAAGGTTGAATCTGAGTTAGATCATGAATATGCAAAAATGATTAAGGAAAAAGAAGCTGAGGCTAAAGAAGAATCTGAGAAAAAAGCTAGAGAGATTATTTCACTTGCAATACAGAGATCGGCGGCTGATCATGTTACAGAATCAACTGTTTCTGTTGTTAATCTTCCAAATGATGATATGAAGGGTAGAATTATCGGACGTGAAGGAAGAAACATCAGAACTTTAGAAAGTCTAACAGGAATCGATTTAATTATTGATGATACTCCTGAAGCAGTTGTTATATCTGGTTTTGATCCAATCAGACGCGAAATTGCAAGAATTGCTCTAGAAAAGCTAATTATCGATGGTCGAATTCATCCAGCCAGAATCGAAGAAATGGTCGAAAAGGCTGAAAAAGAATTAGATCAGCACATTAAAGAAATTGGTGAACAGGCAACATTTGATACAGGAGTTCACGGCTTAAATTCTGAATTAGTTAAATTATTAGGAAGACTTAAATTCAGAACAAGCTATGGTCAGAATGTATTACAACACTCGATGGAGGTATCCTATTTAGCAAGCATTATGGCAGCTGAATTGGGTGCTGATGTTACTCTTGCCAGACGTGGAGGACTTCTTCATGATATTGGTAAGGCAATAGATCATGATATGGAAGGTACTCATGTTAATCTTGGTGTTGATACAGCAAGAAAACATGGTGAAAGTGAAAAAGTACTTCATACAATTGAAGCTCATCATAATGATGTTGAATTTAAATCAGTAGAAGCAGTTTTAGTTGCAGCAGCTGATGCAATTTCAGCAGCAAGACCAGGAGCTAGAAAAGAAACTCTAGATTCTTATATTAAGAGACTTGAAGAGTTAGAAGAGATTGGTCAGTCTTTTGAAGGTGTTGAAAAAGCATATGCGATTCAGGCCGGAAGAGAAATAAGAGTTATTGTTCAACCTGATAAGATTAATGATATCCAGAGTACTAAAATGGTTAGAGATATTACTAAGAAAATTGAAAAGAATCTAGACTACCCTGGACAGATCAAAGTTGTTATTATTCGTGAAACCAGAGTAGTAGATTATGCTAAATAAAAATAACTAATTATGAAATTAATGGGCTCCTCTTTGAGGAGCCTTTAATAAATTAAACTATATAAAAGTAATAGAGATAGGAGAGTTTTTATGAACATTTTATTTATTGGTGATATAGTCGGCAGAGCTGGAAGGCGTGCAGTCAGAATTTTTCTCGATGATCTTAAAAGGGAATATGATATTGATTTTGTAATTGCCAATGGAGAAAATTCAGCCGGAGGTTTTGGGATAACAAAAAAAGTAGCTGCAGAATTATATGAATATGGAATAGACTTTTTTACTATGGGTAACCATACCTGGGATAATAAAGATATTTTTAAATTTATAGATGAAGATCCCAATCTGATCCGTCCTCTAAACTTTCCGGACAATAATCCAGGTCGCGGCTGGCAAACTTTAGAAATTAATTCTAAAAAAATAACTGTTGTCAATTTAATTGGTCAGGTCTATATGCCAGGTTATGATTCTCCCTACCATAAGTTTATGGAATTATATCCAGAAATTGAAGACTCCAATCTTATTTTAGTTGATTTTCATGCAGAAGCAACTGGAGAAAAAATGGCATTTGCCAGAGCTGTAGATGGGATGGTAACAGCTGTTATTGGTACTCATACCCATGTACAGACAAATGATGCTCAGATCTTTCCGGAAGGTAGTGGATATCTTAGTGACGCGGGTTTAACAGGAGCAGTTGATTCAATTTTAGGCATGAAAGCTGACAAAATGGTAGAAAAAATGAAAAATTCTTTACCGGTGAGATATGATGTCGGAACAGGAGAAGTAAAAATTGAGGCTGTTTTAATAAAAACAGATGCTCAAACTAATTTTGTTAATCAAATAAAAGTGATTAAAAAAAATAATTTATAATTTTTTCCTAAAAAAGCAGGAATTTATTTCATTTATGGCTAATATATTATATAGAGGGAAATAATATATTATTCAATCAAGGAGGTAATTGATGAAGATGGATGTCTTAAAAGTATCATCTAGTTCTAGTCCTAACAAAGTTGCGGGAGCTCTGGCCGGTGTTCTTAGAGAAAATGGGAATGCAGAATTACAGGCCATTGGGGCGGGGGCTCTTAATCAGGGAGTAAAGGCAGTAGCAATTGCAAGAGGATTTGTAGCACCGAGTGGAATTGATTTGATCTGTATTCCTGCTTTCACAGATGTCGAGATTGATGGTGAGGAAAGAACAGCAATTAAATTGATTGTAAAACCTAGATAGAAATTTTATCTGTTTGCCATTCCGGCAAACAGATTTTTTTACTTTTAATCTTATTTTAACTTGTGTTATACAGGTGTTAAGTTATATAATAGATAATAGTTAGGGATTATTTAGTAATCTGGAATACAAATAGCTAATTATAATTTTGAGGTGGCACAGTGGAAAAAATATTAGTTGTTGAAGATGAAGCTAAAATAAGAAAAATAATCAGCAGTTATTTAAAAGAAGATTACCAAATTTCTGAGGCTGTTAATGGACTGCAGGCTCTAGAAATTTTCAAAAATAATAATTTTGATTTAATAATCTTAGATTTAATGCTGCCCAAAATAAGTGGGGAAGAAGTCTGTCAAAAAATACGTCAGATCTCTGAAGTACCCATTATTATGCTGACTGCTAAAAGCAGTGAAGAAAATAAAATTGAAGGATTTAATTATGGTGCAGATGATTATCTTAGCAAACCATTTAGCCCGCGAGAATTGCTGGTCCGGATTAAAGCTGTTTTAAGACGCAGCAATAATAAAGATAAAGCGAGTATAATTTCTCTCAATGATGGAGAATTCAAAATCTTTCCAGAAGAAATGATAGTAAAAAAAGATGGTTCTGACTTCCAGTTGACCAGTACTGAATTTAAAATTTTAATGACTCTGATAAATAATGCCGGCCAGGTTCTAAGTAGAGAACAGCTGGCTGATAAAGTTATGGGTTTAGAATTTAGTGGTTTTGATCGGACCATTGACGCTCATATTAAAAATATACGCAAAAAAATGGATCTGAATAAGGATCAGTACATAGCTACAGTTTATGGAGCAGGATATAAGTTTATAGGTGATATTTAATGTCAAAACTGGGCAGAAAATTATTTATTATTTTTTTGATACTTGTTATACTTTCCTTACTGCTGGTTGGTATCTTTATTAATTTTTCTATTGGGGAAAGATTTGATAGATTCATTAATTTACAGCGGGAAGAAAATATGAGCGAATTGGCTGCAGTGCTGAGTGAAAACTTGGAAGATAATGATTTTAATAGTGTTAAAAATTTAGTTGATAATTTCAGTAGAACTAACAGAATTCCAATCTGGGTTGAAGACAGCAATGGGGATTTTATCTATTATCCTGCTCAAAATAATCAGATGACACAGATGATGAGAAGAATGGGAATGAATAATAATTCTCATATGAATATGAGACAGCAGCCCAATGAATTACCCGGTAGGACAAAAACTGAGGAGATTTATGTAGATGGGAATCTTGTTTTAACTCTTTACTGGAAAGAAATGAATGCAGAAAATCAGCTTGATTCAGAATTATATAATTATTTTAAAGACAATATTTATCAAGCAATTATTTTTAGTGCTCTGATTGTAATTTTGATAATAATTTTTCTCTCATTTATATTATCAAAGAAAATAACTAATCCTTTGATTAAATTAAAAAATGGAGCTCTAGAAGTTGCTCAGGGAAATTATCAGCAAAATATTAAAAGCAGAGGAGATGACGAATTATCTGAACTAATAGATGCATTTAATTTAATGAGTAAAAAGTTATTTAAATTAGAAAAAATAAGAAAAGAATCCACTTCTGATCTGGCACATGAACTAAGGACTCCCTTAACAACAATCCGAGGTTATCTGGAGGCCATTGAAGACGGGAAAATGAAGGCGGATCAAGAAAACCTGAGAGAAATGCAGGAAGAAACAGCGAGAATGACAAATTTAATTGAAAAATTAAATGAATTTGCTGATGCTCAAAATAAAATTTTCAATTTAAAAGAAGAGCAATTAAATATCAGGCCAATTATTAAAAAAATTATAAGGCAGCAGCAGAAATCTATAAAAGAAAAAAAGATTACGATTGACTTAAAACTCAAGCAAGATTTTTATGTTAAAGCTGATCGGAACAGTTTGTTTCAAATTTTCAATAATATTATAGAAAATGCAATTAAATATAATCAAGAAAATGGAAAAATTGAAATTGAGGCTCTAAAAGAAAAAAATAAACTTATTGTTAATATTCAAGACAGTGGTATTGGAATTAGTCAGGAGGACCTTCCCTTTATTTTTGAAAGATTTTATAGAGCAGATAAGTCTAGAAATTCTAAAAATCAGGGTACCGGTATTGGGCTGGCAGTTGTTAAAGAATTAATGGAAGCTCATCAGGGGATGATTGAAGTTGAAAGTAATGGAAATGGAACATTATTTAAATTAATTTTTCTAAAGGATTGAATAGTAATTTAAAGGATTATTATACTTTATATTGAAATAAAAAATTAGTGTATTATTTATTATTAGATTTATGAGGAGTGATAGGATTGGATTTAAATCGCATTTGGAACTTATTAACACTTGGTGGACCAATGACTATACCGCTTTTAATTGCATCTGTATTTAGTCTGGCTGTAACTATTGAAAAAGCAATTTTCTTTTACAGAAATAACGATAACAATTTTAGATTAATTAAAAGAATTGAAATTTTGGTTGAAGAAGGAGATATTTTAAGTGCTCTAAATGAGCTCAAGGGTAAGAAAAGTACCAATGCTAAACTTTTATCTACAGCTTTAGCTCATAATAGTGAAGATGCTTCTCGTTTAAGAGAAGTATTACAGGCTGTTGGAGAAGATGAAATCAAAAAAATGGAAAGACATCTGCCTATTTTAGATGTTGTAGCCATGATTTCACCTCTGCTTGGTCTTTTAGGGACAGTAATCGGAATTATTAGCAGTTTTAATATCCTGGGAACAGCTGCTGGAGCAGCTAATCCTGCTCAGATAAGTTCTGGAATTGCAGCAGCTTTAATCAGTACTGCTTTAGGACTCATAATTGCTATTCCAACTGCTATCTTTTATTCATATTTTGCGCATAAAGTTGAAAGAAAAGCTCATCAGATGAATTTGAGTATGGTAGAAATTGTTGATGTTGTTAGCAGCAATAGAGGTGACAGTGATGTTCAAAACTACTCTTAAGAAAAAAAGTACAATCAATATAATTCCCATGATTGATGTTATATTTTTTCTTTTAGTGTTTTTTATGCTTTTTACTACATTTAGGACTACTCCAGAAGGAATAGATATGCAGCTGCCTAAAGCTGTTACTGCAACTGAACAGAATACAGAAAATTTTATAGTTCAGATTGATGCAGAGGGTAACTATTATTATGATGATCAATCTTTAGAGTTGAATCAAATAATCTCTGAGGCAGAAGTAGCAAATGGTGAAAATACAAATTTAACAATTGTAATTAGTGCTGATAAAAATACCCGTTATGAAAATGTAGTATCTCTAATGGATGGTATGCGTAATGTGGGAATCACAAAGCTGGCACTAGCTGCAGATAAAGAAGGTAGTTAATGGGATGGTGAATTTATGCCTAATAACAATGATGATCGAAAATTAATACTTTATATAAGTATCTCAATAGTTTTACATCTCTTAATTCTTTATTTTCTTCCAATTGGTTTTCTACATGGAAGTGCACAGGGTGAAAATGAATTAGATGATTATGGTTATGTTCAGCTGGTTGATTATCAGCCTGCACCTATGGAAGAGGAAAATGCTGAAGAAGATGCAGAAGTGATTGAAGAACCTGCAGAAGAGGAACAGGAAGAAATTGAAGAAGAGGAAGCTGAAGAAGAACCTGAAGCTGAGCCTGAGGAAGAACAAGCGGAGCCAGAACCGGAATCTGAAGCAGAGGTAGAAGAGGAAATTTCTGAAATTGAACCGGAGACTGAACCAGTAATTGAAGAAGAAACTGAAGTAGAACCTGAAACAGAAACTGAAAATATAGAAGAACCAGAAGTAGAGCCCGAGCCTGAACCGGAGCCGGAGGTAGAAGAAGTTGAAGAACCAGAGCTTGAACCTGAACCAGAGCTTGAACCTGAACCAGAGCTCGAACCTGAACCAGAGCCAGAACCAGAACCTGAGGAGACTATAGAAGAAAATCAGGAAGATATTATGGCAAGTGAAGAAAGTGAGAGTGAGGTTGAAGTTGCTCAGGAAGATGAGACAGAAGTAGAG
>JBHEOV010000150.1:0-1641 GCA_046260625.1 Halanaerobium sp.
CAAATAACGAAGGTGCTAGAACTACTCCTTCTGTTGTAGCATATTCTAAAAAGGGTGAAAGAATTGTCGGTGAACATGCAAAACGTCAGGCTGTAACTAATCCTGACCAGACAATTGCTTCAATTAAGAGACATATGGGTACAGATTATGCGGTAACACTAAATGGAGAAGAATATAATCCACAGCAGATTTCTGCTATGATTTTACAGAAAATAAAAAGAGATGCGGAAGAGTATTTAGGTGAAGAAGTTGAGGAAGCTGTTATTACAGTTCCTGCTTACTTCAGTGATGCTCAGCGTCAGGCAACAAAAGATGCCGGTAAAATTGCAGGTTTAAAAGTAGAAAGGATCATTAATGAGCCTACAGCTGCATCTTTAGCCTATGGTCTTGATGATAAAGGTGAAGAAACTATCTTAGTTTATGACCTGGGTGGAGGTACTTTTGATGTTTCCATTCTTGATATTGGAGATGGAGTATTCGAAGTTATCGCAACAAATGGTAATAACCACTTAGGTGGAGATGATTTTGACCAGAGAATTATTGACTATTTAGCTGAAGAATTTAAAAATAGAACTGGAATTGACTTAAAGAAAGATAAAATGGCACTTCAGCGTTTAAAAGATGCTGCAGAAAAGGCTAAAATTGAGCTTTCCAGTGTTAAGCAGACAAACATTAACCTGCCATTTATTACTCAAACTGATGAAGGACCTGAACACTTAGATGTTGATTTAACAAGAGCTAAGTTTGAGAGTTTAGTTAGTGACTTAATTGAACAATCTATGGAACCAGCTCGTAAAGCACTAAAAGATGCTGGAATGGATAAATCTGATATAGATGAAGTTATACTGGTTGGTGGATCTACCAGAATTCCTGCTGTTCAGGAAGCAGTTAAGGGACTAATTGGTAAGGATGCTCACAAAGGAATTAATCCTGATGAAGTTGTAGCAGTTGGTGCTGCAATTCAGGGTGGTATTTTAGCCGGAGATGTAGATGATGTAGTATTATTAGATGTTACACCTTTATCTCTTGGAATTGAAACACTTGGTGGAGTATTTACTAAACTAATTGATAAAAACACTACAATTCCTACTTCAAAGAGCAAGATTTTCTCAACTGCAGCTGATAATCAGTCAAGTGTAGATATTCATGTGCTGCAGGGTGAGAGAAAGATGGCTAAAGATAATAAGACTTTAGGCCGTTTCCAGTTAACTGATATTCCACCTGCACCACGTGGAGTACCTCAGATTGAAGTAGAATTCGATATTGATAAAAATGGTATTGTGCATGTAGCTGCTAAAGATAAGGGTACAGGCAATGAGCAGAAAATTACCATTAAATCTACAAGCAGTTTATCTGAAGAAGAAATAGAAGAAATGGTAAAAGACGCTGAAGAACATGCTGAAGAAGATAAAAAGCGGGTAGAAAAAATTGAAACTCGCAATGAAGCAGATGCCTTAGTTCATCAAACAGAAAAAACTTTAGATGAAGCAGGAGATAAAGTTGATGAAGCAATCAAAGATAAGGTTGAAGCAGCTAAAGATGAATTAAAAGAAGTCTTAGAAAATGAAGATGCTGAGACTGAAGCAATCAAAGAAAAAATGGAAGCTTTAACTGATGAATTAACAGAGTTAAGCTCTGAAT
>JBHEOV010000151.1:0-1545 GCA_046260625.1 Halanaerobium sp.
GCGAGGTGGAATCTGAAGAGTCTGAGACGGGCTGTTAGTCCAAAACATTATGTGAACCAGAGGTGGCGTCTGTAAATGGCGATTCGCCAATAATACGAAGAAGCTCAATGCCGGCATAACAACCATGCAATCTAGGCCGGATTTGCAGATGTGATTAGGGTTGGAATGACAGTAAGATGGAATAATTGTGAAGATAGGGTCTGTTTAACTGAACTGTAGAGTTGGAGACTGGTAAGTCGTGAAGTAAGGACTGGTGAAAAAGATAACTGAAAGAAAATACTACACTCTTAAAGATAAAGTAACAAAGATTAGAAATATGAAAACAGCCGCAAAACATGTCTTAGATAAAGGTGGTAGTGCAGGTGTTGATAGAATAGATACAGAAGAATTCAAAGAAAACTATTCAATCCACATGAGAGAACTATACAGAGAATTCTTAGAGGATAGATATCAACCCAAACCAGCACTGAGAGTATTTATTCCCAAAAGTGATGGAAGACAGAGACCACTTGGAATACCCACAGTTAAAGACAGAATAGCTCAGGCGGCAGTCAGAGGAATACTGGAGCCGATATATGAGAAAGAATTCTGTGACTGCTCTTTTGGTTTTAGAAAAGGTAGATCACAGATAGATGCGATAAACCAAATTGAAGAATATAAAGAGCAGGGATACAAATGGGTATTAGATGCAGATATCAAAGGGTTTTTCGATAATATAGAGCATGAGCTTTTAATAGAATTCATAAAGCAGAAAGTAACAGACGGCTGGGTAATTGAAATAATAGAATCGTGGCTGACCATGGGAGTCATGAAAGATGGAGAATATATACCCACAGAAAAAGGAACCCCGCAGGGTGGCGTAATATCACCACTGTTGGCGAATATCTTTCTGCACCAATTTGATAAGGTGATGACAGAAAGAGGATACAAGCTGGTACGTTATGCTGATGATTTTGTAGTAATGACAAAATCAAAAAGAAAAGCTAAAAGAGCTTATGAAGTAGTTAAAGAAATTATTAGAGAAGAACTTAAATTAGAACTGCATCCAGAAAAGACAGTAATAACTAACTTTGGTGAGGGATTTGTATTTTTAGGTTTTGAATTCATAAACTGGAGATACAAAAGACCGAAAAAGAGTTCGTTAGAAAGCTTTAAAGACAAAGTTAGAAAAGTTACTAGAAGAAATCAGCCCTGGAAAGTGGGGTCAATCATAAAGAGGTTAAATCCTAAAATACGTGGCTGGGCTAACTATTTCGGTTATGGAAATGTAAAAACCCTTTTCCGGGACTTAGATGAATGGATAAGAATGCGGTTGAGGTCATATATGGAGAAAAAGAAAGCAGTTATGCATCAAAATAAAAGAATCCCCAATTCCTTTTTCAGGAAGAAGGGACTCGTTTCATTACTTACTAGATTGTCCTAGAGGACTAAAATATACAGCTGTGGTAACACAGTGACGAAGACTTATTCCTTGAGACGGGGCAACGACTGACGGAAAGCTGTATACGGGAGAACCGTACGTGCAGTTTGACGAGGGGTCCCAGC
>JBHEOV010000152.1:0-861 GCA_046260625.1 Halanaerobium sp.
ATTCTGATAATTATTTCTGAAATATTCTATCAGCTTTTTAATCAAATCTTTTAGCTGCAGCTGACTTTCTTTATTTAAAAGTTGATTTAAACTTTTAGATTTAAGCTGTTCATAAAAGCTGAGAATTAAATTCTCCACACTACCAGAAGTTTTTGCCTTATTGTTAACTTTTTTAACAACTTCTTTAAGCAGCTGCTGCTGTCTGGGCTCTGAAATTATTTGATTCAATTCCTCATTTTTAAATTCTCCGCTGGCTGCTGCCAGAAGCTCAACTGCAGACTCTGCTGCCGCTGAACTTAATAGGTCAAAATTTTCTTCCCAGCCGGGAATTTCCCCCAACTTAAATTTAGCACTGCGCTGATCTAAGTAAATATTTAAAAAATCATCCAGACTCTGATTGAAACTTTCCTTAAATTCCGGGCGAGAAAATTCTTCCTCCAAAGTCTGGTGATTGATTAGATCTCTTTCTACCAGAGCCGAAATACTGTCAATAAACTCATCCTTTGTCTTGATTACCACTCCCCCAAGTGGTCCGTACTCTTTAAAAATCATTTTTAATGCCAGATTGTTGGTTAAATAGCCGGTTACTGCTCCTGTACCTGCCGCTGAGATAATTGCTAATAGATCTAGAGCCATTTTTTACTCCTGAAATAAATTAGTTGAATCACAGCAATTACCAGCATCAAAAACATGACAGCAGGATAGGCAATTTTTTCATCCAATTCTGGCATATAAAGAAAGTTCATTCCATAAACTCCGGCAATAAAAGTTAAGGGAATGAAAATTGTAGAAATAATTGTTAAAAACTGCATAACTTCATTCATCTTGTTGCTCTTATTGGAAAGATAAATATCCAGCATA
>JBHEOV010000152.1:871-1527 GCA_046260625.1 Halanaerobium sp.
AAAGCGTATCGCGGCTGACATCAATCTCATCCATCAGCTGTCCAATATGGTCATAAACATCACGTAAATAATAATCTGTTTCTTTTTTTACCAGTGGTGACTCGACCCGATAAAGATTGCCGAAAATAGTATTTAAGGGCCAGATAGTTTTGCGCAAAAAAACTATTTCCTGTTTTAGATCCTGTATCATCTCCAGAGTATCAGGGCCAGTTTTGGAGCCGATAACCAGATCATCAAGTTCTTCTAAAACCTCTTCATTTCTTTCTAATATATGAAAATAATTATCTACTATTGCATCAAGTAGAGCATAAAATAAATAATCTGCTTTCTTTTTTCTAATCTGTCCTTTATCTTCCTCAATTCTAACCCGAACTGGATTAAAATCATCACCATGGGCTTCCTGAAAAGTAATAACTGTATTTTCCAGCAGAATTAAACTCACCTGTTCTGACTTGATATATTCTCCCTTATAGCTCAGCATATCTAAAATTGTAATAATATAGTCATCAAACTCTTCCTTTTTCGGCCGCTGACGGGTATTTGTAATATCCTCCAGCGTCAGAGGATGTAAGTCAATCGATTTTCCTACTGCTTTAACCAATTCTACATCATGAATGCCGGTAATATTAATCCAGTTGACATAATCTGCTTCTATT
>JBHEOV010000153.1:0-1448 GCA_046260625.1 Halanaerobium sp.
ATTAGACATCAGGGAAAGTATACTGCTTTTACAGAAAGACACAGTGTAAATAAAGAAGGTATGCTGACCGGAATTGCCCATCTTAAAGAACTTGGAGTTACTCATGTTCATCTGCTGCCCGTCTATGATTTTGCTTCAGTTGATGATACTGATCCAGATGATTATAACTGGGGCTATGATCCTCTATATTATCTGGTGCCTGAGGGTTCTTATGCTTCTGATCCTTCCAATGAGAGTAGAATCTATGAATTTAAAAAGATGGTTAAAACTCTACATTCTTATGGTATTGGCGTGATCATGGATGTAGTCTATAACCACACCTATCACACTCAGAATTCACCTTTTCAAAAAATTTTTCCAAATTATTTTTACAGATTTACAGAAGAGGGGAAGTTTGCTAATGCTTCAGGCTGTGGAAATGAGATTGCAACAGAACGGGAAATGATGCGCAAACATATTGTGGATTCCCTTTTATACTGGAGCAGAGAATATCATATTGATGGGTTTCGTTTTGATTTGATGTCTTCTATTGATCGGGAAACTATGCTGTTGGCTGTGAATAAATTTCATAAAGAAAACCCTTCAGTTTTAGTTTATGGAGAACCCTGGACAGCTCTGGAGCCCCAGCTGGAGAGACATCAGCAGATTCGTAAGGGTGATCAGAGGGGAACGGGAATTTCAGTTTTTAATGATAATTTTCGCAATGCTCTTAAAGGAAGTGGTGATGGCACAGATAAAGGCTTTATTCAGGGTGAGGTTGGTCTGGAAAGAGAAATTGATGAGGGTGTTATTGGAGCAATAGGACTGGAGGAAAGACGTTTATATGGTTTTACCCTTAACCCGGGGGAAAGTATTAATTATCTGGACTCTCATGACAATTTAAGCCTCTGGGATAAACTTGCCCGTTCCTGTCCAGGAGCTGACGAAGAGCAGAGGAAAAAAATGCACAAGCTGGCACAGGTAATTTTATTTACTTCTCAGGGAGTGCCTTTTATTCAGGCTGGAACCGAGTTTTTACGGACTAAATTTGGTGATAACAATAGTTTTAACTCTGGAATTGAAGTTAATGAACTTAAATGGGAGAGAAAAACCACTTTCCGGGATCATTTTAACTATGTCAAAGGTTTGATTAATCTGCGCAGCCATCATCCTGCTTTTAGGATGCGCAAAAGAACAGAAATTAAAGAGAATTTACATTTTATAGAGTCTCCTTTTGGGACTGTAGGTTATGGAATTTTTAATAATGCAAATGAAGATGCCTGGAGTACGATTTTAGTCTTATTGAATCCTACTAAAGAGTGGAAGCAGTTTTATTTACCTGAAAATAGAACCTGGGCAATTGTAGTTGATGATCAGGAATCAGGTACTGAACCAATACGTTTTTTTCATTCTCACGAAGTTCTGGTACCGCCAATTACTGGGATGGTAATTTATGCAGCAGATTTAGT
>JBHEOV010000154.1:0-1362 GCA_046260625.1 Halanaerobium sp.
CCGCTTTATCTTTCCCAAACCCAATGACAAACCGGCAACCGATCTGATGGTTGAAGTCTGGTTTGATCTTCTAAAGTATTATCAATATCAGCTGGTGGTTGCTGCTTTAAAGAAATTAATTATTAATCAGCCAGAGTGGCCTCCTACTCCGGGAGAAATAGTAAGAGAGGTAGAAAAATTAATGCTGCCTGAAGATGCTAAGATCACAGCCGGAGAGGCCTGGTATTTAGCTCTAGAAGCTGTGCGTAAATACGGTTATTATAACTCAAAGGAAGGAATGGAATCTCTGCCGCCTGCTGTTAGAGAAGCTGTCAGAAACTTCGGCGGTTTTACCGCCCTCTGCCACAGTCAGGATACAAGTTATGTTAAAAACCAGTTTATCAAGCTCTATCAGGAAGTTGAGTTAAAGAGAAAGGATACTGCTTATCTACCTAAGCCTTTTAAAAAGAAGTTATTATTAATTTCAGAAGAAAAAGAGGTGGACTAAATTGGCTAAAGATAAATATACTGAAGAAGAATTATATGAGCTCTTATGGGAAAAGGCAGCAGCAATAGAAAAGATCCCGGGAGCGAGAGAAATCAACAGTGATCCCAGGCTGCCTGCTTATGAGGTCTTTACTGACTGTTTTGGCAACTTTAGAAAATCAAAAAGATTAAAAGAACTGGTGGCTGAATTTACTGAGCTGCAGAGAAAAAATAAATGTTTCTGTAATGACTGTCCTCAAGATGAAAATAAATGCCAGCAAGATGTTTTAGACTGCAAGGCTCAATTAACTAAACATGAGTTATGGCTTTATTTTGTGCTTTTTAGTGAACCTCTCCCACCAAATCAAAAACAAGATTTGGAAGGAGCTTCTATTACTTCATATATACCATAGTGGCTATATACTACTAGATAGATTTAGACGAAGTTTTGTATTTAAGTTTCCACCTACTAGGCAACACTTATTCGTCTCGGAGGATTCACAACTCCATTATCCCTAGCTCCATTAATGAGTTCAGGAATACATTTATATTTTAAATATTTTCTTAATATATTGAGACTACCGTTAATATCACTATTGATAGTGGTCTTTTTATTTTTAAACAAACCCCTTGTTATTCTACGAGAAATATTATAATTAGACCTATTAAGTTTTTCTAACTCAATAGCACTACATCCACTTGTATAGGCTTCATTAAGTTTAACAACATTAATACCTTCCAGTTCAGCCTTATATTCTATCATTGAAGCAAATCGCTGTATTGGTATTTGAACAAAAGACTTAATGGTGGAATTTTGTTTAATATTTTTAATATCACCAATAACAATGGTTCCTACATTTTTATCCAATGCTATATTTATTACATGCCTGCTTGCTT
>JBHEOV010000155.1:0-555 GCA_046260625.1 Halanaerobium sp.
GTTTAGACCATGTTATCGCTTCTGGTGATGATGTAAATGTATTAATCTTTGATACAGAGGTTTACTCTAATACTGGTGGACAGTCCTCTAAAGCTAGTCCAACTGCTGCAGCTGCTAAGTTTGCTGCTTCAGGTAAGAAGATCAAGAAGAAAGACTTAGGCCAGATGGCTATGACTTATGGTTATGTTTATGTTGCTCAGATTTCTCTGGGTGCTAATATGAACCAGGCTATTAAGGCTATCGCAGAGGCTGAAGCATATGATGGACCTTCCATTGTAATTGCTTATTCTCCATGTATTTCACATGGACTTAAAGAAGGTATGGGCTGTAGTGTGAGCCAGGAGAAAGATGCTGTTAAATCAGGTTACTGGCACTTATTCCGCTTCAACCCGGACCTCAAAAAAGAAGGTAAGAATCCATTTGTCATGGATTCCAAAGAGCCTACAGAAAGCTTCAGAGATTTCTTACTCAGTGAGGTACGTTTCTCCTCCTTACAGAAGACATTCCCTGAGCTTGCAGAGGATCTCTTTGACAAAGCAGCAGAAGATGCTGAAG
>JBHEOV010000155.1:565-830 GCA_046260625.1 Halanaerobium sp.
CTGCTTATGCTCCTAAAGATGAAGAGTAAAGCTAAAGAAAAAATAGCTGAAAAATAAATATAAGAGCAAGGATAAAAGACCAGCGGGACGCCGCTGGTCTTTTTTCTTTGTGCGTGCACCAACCGTTTGCTCAACCAATTATTTCCAAATTTTATTTAAAACTATTATTTATTATCTTTAATCAAAAAAGCATTGCATTTCAGATGAGATTAAACTATAATATAACTATAAAGTAAAAAAATGGAAGGATGGTATATAAATCATG
>JBHEOV010000155.1:873-1358 GCA_046260625.1 Halanaerobium sp.
AGAATCTGGTATCCGGGAGCTAAGTATCATATTATTAGTCGAGGGAATAAGAAGAGAGATATTTTTTTAGACAAGTTGGATTTTAAAGTTTTCATGACTATTCTTAGGGAAACTCGAAAAGAACATACCTATTTGTTAATTAGTTATTGCTTGATGCCAAATCATATTCACCTGCAGCTTAAAACTTTTGATGCAGAAATTTGGAAAATTATGCGCTCTATTAATTGGCGCTATGCTAGCTATTTTAATAAGCGATATCAGACTGTAGGCCATGTTTTTCAGGGACGTTATGTTTCTAGATTAATTGAAAATAATTATTATAACTTAATTGTTAACCGCTATATTCATCTCAATCCTGTTAAAGATAAACTTAGATTAAAACCAGAAGAGTATCGCTGGAGCAGCTATAGAATCTATTTAGGAGAAGAAAAAAGTAGTCTGGTTGATGAGAGGGAAATTTTAGATTATTTTGGTGGGGAAAGAAG
>JBHEOV010000156.1:0-816 GCA_046260625.1 Halanaerobium sp.
AAGAGCAGCGTTTAGATTAAAGATTCATAAAAAAATAATTATTAGGGGGAAGAAAATGTTAAAAAGAAAAAGTATTTCAGTTTTATTGGTAATGGCAGTTTTAGGTGTTTTAATTTTTTCCGCTTCTGCTTTAGCTCAGGATGAAGAAGTAACAATTACAGTTGGTACCTGGGCAGATGAGTCATTTGAGGCAGCTGTAGAATTATTTAATGACGAATATCCAAATATCAATGTTGAGCTGCAGTTAGCAGCAATTGAAGATCATCATAATAACTTACTGACTAGATTAGCTGCAGGTGGAGAAGTTCCTGATGTAGCATATTTAGAAGATCAGTTTATTTCAACTTTAGCTGCCAGAGGTGGTTTTGTTGATTTAAGTCAGGAACCATATAATGGTAATGATTATAAAGATATAATTGTTGACTATCCTTTTGCTCAGGCAACTACTCAGGACGGTGAATTAGTTGCTATGCCGACTGATGTAGCTCCAGGAACTATTTTTTACAGACATGATCGTTTAGAAGAATTGGGTGTAGATATTGAAGATATCAAAACTTTTGAAGACTGGATTGAAGTTGGTAAAAAGTTTCAGGAATCCGGTGAAAATAGATGGTTAGTTGGTGATGTTGCTAATATTTACACTATGATGATTTTTGGCAGCAGCACAGATAGATATTTTAACGAAGATGGAGAATTAGTAATTAACTCTGATAGATTTAAAGAAGCTTTTAATACTGCAAAAGAAGTTAGAGAGATGGGCTTAGATGCAGAAATCTCTGAATGGACAAACGAATGGTTTACTGTTTTAAGAGAAGG
>JBHEOV010000156.1:826-1298 GCA_046260625.1 Halanaerobium sp.
ACTTAAGAGAGTGGATTGCACCTGAAACAGCAGGAAAATGGAGAGTTGCTCCTTTCCCAGAAGGATATGAAGGTAATTGGGGTGGATCATTTGCAGGTATTCCTAAATCATCTGATAATAAAGAGGCAGCCTGGAAGTTTATCGAATTTATGGCTACTGATAGAGCAGTACAGTGGAGTAACTTCAGACTAGCTGATATGTTCCCAACTATTGAGTCACTTTATGATCACGAAGCATTTGACGAAGAAATTGATTTTTATGGTGGACAGCAGGCCAGACTTGTCTGGAAAGAAACTATCTTAGATATACCTGCAATCAACACCAATCAGCATGATTCTTTTGTAATGGATATGATTGGTAATGCCTTAGGTGAAGTATTAGAAGGAAATAAGACAACAGACGAAGCATTAAATGAAACAGAAGCAATGATCGAAAGAAGAATTAGAAGATAAACAGTAGAATAATCAAAAAA
>JBHEOV010000157.1:0-1256 GCA_046260625.1 Halanaerobium sp.
CATCATGATTATCCTAATAATCCAAATCAATTAAGCAGTATAATCCATCTTGCGGATCGAATAGCTGTTTTAATTTTGGTTGTATAATTAATGTTGTGAAGAAAAAACTGTAAATCTAAAAATATCTAAATAAAAAAGGCATTTGCCTGGCTCCGTTGAATTAAATAGTTACAACACCAAAAATTCAATAAAGGAGTCAAGCAAATGCATAATAAGTTTATCACAAATTTAATGGATTTACCAGACCTGGTTGCAACAGATTTAATTCAAACAGAGGAATATTTAGTTTTTGTAGCTGACTATAAAACAGATCATGTTAAATGTCCTGTCTGCGGTAAAAAAGCAGATAAAGTTCATGATAGAAAGACTCAAATGATTCAAGATGCTCCTCTTCGAGAGAAAAAAGTAGCTATTAGACTTGAAAAGAAACGCTATAGCTGCAGTCATTGCGGCAAACGAGCAATACCTAAAAGAATAAAAAGCATAACTAAATATTCAAGAAAAACAGAGCGTTTTAAAATGCATCTTTTAAAACAAACTGATAGCCGTGATTACTCAAGAGTAGCAAGGGAACATGGACTCAGTTATACTAGCATAAAAAACTCAGTAAATACTCAATTAGACACTCTGATTGAAAAAGCTCAGCTTGCAACTTTAGATGAGGTTGAAGCTATCAGTATTGATGAATTTGCAATCAAGAAAAAACATAAATACGCAGTTGCTTTAACCGATCCAATTAACGGTAAGTTAATAGATATGCTTCCTTCTCGTAAAAAGAAAGATCTTATCGAATACTTTAATAACTGGCCTAAAGAGCTGCGGGAACAAATCAAGTACTTCTCCATGGATATGTGGAGCCCATATAAGGCTGTAGCAGAAACTGTCTTTCCCAATGCTAAGATAGTGGTTGATAAGTTCCATCTTGTAACAGCTATCAATAAAGCCCTGGATAAGCTTAGAATAAAGGAACAGGACAAACAGACACCTGCTAACAGAAAGAAGTTCTACAAGTCTAGACTTACTCTATTAATGGCTGGTGAAAAACTTGATGATGACAGCCATCAAAGACTGATTGAAATCTTTAAACTATCACCTGCTTTAGAAAAAGCCTGGGAGCTTAAAGAAGAATTTCGAGATTTACTCCAGATACCTGATATTGAAGAATCAATTAAAGCCTTAAATCACTGGTATGAAAGAGTTAGTCAATCTAAATTAAATCTTTTTTATAAAGCTAAAAGAACAGTAAAACGCTGGGA
>JBHEOV010000158.1:0-803 GCA_046260625.1 Halanaerobium sp.
GGATATTAGTAAAAAAAGATATAAAATAAGGAAGTTAAATTTAACTTTATAAGAGAAAGGGTTTTTTAGTGTGGATAAAAGAGAAATAATAAATTTGGCGGTTATTGCTCATGTTGATGCGGGTAAGTCAACCCTTGTTGATGCTTTTTTAAATCAAAGTGGAGTTTTTAGAGAAAATGAAGAAGTTGTAGACTGTATAATGGATAGTAATGATCTCGAACGCGAGCGTGGAATCACAATTTATTCCAAAAACTGCGCTATTGAGCACAATGGAGTTAAAATAAATATTGTTGATACTCCTGGCCATGCTGACTTTTCCTCAGAGGTGGAGCGGGTTATTAAAGCAGTAGATTCTGCAATTTTAATTGTAGATGCAACTGAAGGTCCCATGCCGCAGACCAGATTCGTTTTGAAAAAATCTTTGGAAAAAGGAATTAAACCAATTGTTTTTATCAATAAAATTGATAAAAATAATCAGCGGGCAGAGCAGGTTCATGATGAGATCATTGATCTTTTTATCGAACTTTCTGCAGATGATGAGCAGTTAGAGTTTCCCGTAATTTATGGTATTGCAGTTGAGGGAAAGGCTTTTCACGAGCTGGATCATGAAAGCGAAAATTTAGATCCGCTTTTTGAAACTATTATTAATACTGTTGATAGTTATCCGGATTATGATGATCAGCCGCTGCAGATGCAGGTATATGATCTTGCTTATGATGATTATCTCGGTCGGATGGGTATTGGTCGTGTCTATAAAGGAACAATTGAAGATGGACAAGAGGTTGAAGTTTATAAGCGTGATG
>JBHEOV010000158.1:866-1235 GCA_046260625.1 Halanaerobium sp.
CTATGCACTTTCTGGTTAATGATTCTCCCTTTGCCGGTCTGGAAGGCGATTATTTAACAACCCGTCATCTAAAAGCAAGACTGGAAAGAGAATTAGAGGTTAATGTTGGGCTGAGGGTTGAAAAAGCCGAAAATACAGAAGCATTTAAGGTTTCCGGTCGGGGTGAACTCCACCTTTCAATTTTACTGGAAAATATGCGTCGTGAGGGTTATGAGGTTTCTGTTTCTAAGCCCGAGGTTTTAATGAAAGAAATTGATGGTAGAAAACATGAGCCAATTGAAAAGGTAATGGTTGAGCTGCCGGAGAAGTATTCTGGAACTGTAATTGATAAATTAAATAAGCGGAAGGGGATTATGCATTCTCTGCTGC
>JBHEOV010000159.1:0-1158 GCA_046260625.1 Halanaerobium sp.
CAGCTTTAGAAAGCAATTCTAAGATATCTAAAACTGAAGAATTTAAACTGCTTAAAAGAATGCTAGGCGAACAGACTGATCATGATGATTTTGATGACCTTGATCCAGATAATATTGAGGCCAAAGATGGAAAAGAATTAAATTCAGATATTCTTCAAAATCCCAGTGATCCAGATGCAACATATCGTTTTAAGTATGGTGACAATATTGGCTATACTGCTAATTTAGTTGAAGTATTTGATGGTGATAACAGTATCATTAAAAACTATGACTTCAAAGAAAACATTTACAGTGATCAAAAATTCAGTGCTAACACAATAGATGATTTATCAATTAATACCAGCTTAGATAATCCACTTAAAATGATTGTTGATGCAGCATATTTTACTGTTGATCTTGCTAAAAAAGCTGTTGCTAAAGGTATTAAACTAATACCTGGACAATTAACTGGTAGAAAACAGTCTAAATCTAAAATGAGCTATGGAACAACTTTTAACTTAAATGAAGATAATCTCGTTACATCCTGCATTAACGGTGAAAAACCATTTTACAGTAATTATGACACTGAAAAAGATGTCTGTACTGCAAAGTTTTCTAAAAAAACCTGTGCTTCCTGCAAGCTTAAAGAAGAATGCAGAATCCAGTTTCAGAAGAAAGCTAACACAGCTAGATTTGATAAAGATAGATATTTAAGAGATATTTATCGCAGCAGGATGAAAACAGATGAGTATATTAAACTCACCAACCAACGGGCTGGAGTTGAAGGATTACCTTCTGTATTTAGAAGGTTCTACAATGTCGACTCAATGCCTGTCAGGGGTAAACTGCGTTCAAAATTATACTTTGGCTTTAAAGTTCTGGCCAGTAATGTTAAAAAGTTATTCAAAAGCCCAGAGATAGTTACTGGGTAAGGACTATCTCTAAGAATATTTAATTTTATATTGTTGAAACTTGATTTTTAGTATTTAAAATTTATTTTGATCAGATTATATTTGGTGTTTTTGTTTTACAATCATATTTAAAATAATCATTCCAGTAAATTACCGCTGGATTATCCTGAAAAAGAATATAGGCATATCCTAGTTCTTTATTGGTGATAATTGCATCTTTATTAAAATCTCTTTCATCTCTTTCTATATCATGATTGGAAAGAAAATT
>JBHEOV010000016.1:0-27182 GCA_046260625.1 Halanaerobium sp.
GGTCTGCACAGTAATGGCTTTACTCTGGCCAGAGCAGCACTTTTTGAAAAAGCAGGTTTCGATTATACTGCAGAAATCGAAGGGCTGGAAAAGAATTTAGGAGAAGAATTACTTAAGCCTACTAAAATTTATGTTAAAACTGTAATGGCTCTGCTGGATAAATTTAAGCTAAAAGGGATTGCTCATATCACCGGTGGCGGCTTAATTGAAAATCTTCCCCGTATTTTACCTGAGGGCTTAAAAGCAGAAATAAAAAAAGGCAGCTGGCAGCCACAGCAGATTTTCAAGCTGATTCAGGAGGCAGGAGAAATTGCAGAACCAGAAATGTACAGAACCTTTAATATGGGAATTGGAATGACCTTAGTTATAGATAAAGATGATCAAGAAAAAATACTTAAAGAACTTGAGGAAATGGGAGAAGATGCCTGCCTGATTGGAGAAATAAAAGCAGGAACAGAGGACACGTCTCTCGAAATAAAATAAAGAAGGTGCAGAAATGTTTAAAATAGCTGTTTTTGCCTCAGGTAGAGGCTCAAATTTTCAATCAATTATTGATCAGATCAAAAGTGGAGATCTTGCAGCAGAAGTTGAGCTTTTAATTAGTGATAATCAGAATGCAGGTGCCCTAAAAAGAGCAGAACACGAAGATGTTGAACACGTATTTATAGATCCCGCCCACTTTGAAACAAAGGCTGATTATGAAGAAGAATTAATTGGTCTTTTAAAAGGTGCCGGGGTGGAGCTTGTAGTTCTGGCTGGATATATGCGGATTTTATCACCACTTTTTGTTAAAGAATTTAAAAATCAGATTATCAATATCCATCCTTCACTCTTACCTGCCTTTAAGGGGCTTGATGCTCAAAAACAGGCAGTTGATTATGGAGTTAAATACAGCGGCTGCACAGTTCATTTTGTTGATCAGGGAATGGATAGCGGTCCAATTATTAAACAGGCAGTGGTCGAAGTTAAAGAAGATGATAGTGCTGATGATCTGGCAGCAAGAATTTTAAAAGAAGAACATAGAATTTATCCTGAGGCAGTCAAATTAATTGCAGAAGGAAAAGTAAAAATTGAAGGACGAAAAGTTAAAATTCTAAAGGAGGAAAAATAACTTTGTCTAAAATTAAAAGAGCTTTAATCAGTGTTTCAAATAAGGATGGTATTGTAGATTTTGCGAAGGGTTTAAAAGAATTTGGTGTCGAGATAATTTCAACCGGTGGTACAGGCCGGATGTTAAAAGAAAATGATGTTGAAGTTACAGATATTGATGAGGTAACAAATTTTCCAGAAATGATGGATGGAAGAGTAAAGACCTTACATCCGGCAGTTCACGGAGGTATTTTAGCAGTCAGAGATAATGAAAAACATTTAGAAGAAATTGCAGCTCAGGATATTGAGCCAATTGATCTTGTGGTCTGTAATCTCTACCCCTTTGCTGAAACAATTGCTAAAGAAGATGTAACTTTAGCAGAGGCAATAGAAAATATTGATATTGGTGGACCAACAATGATCCGCTCGGCAGCTAAAAATAATAATGATGTGGCAGTAGTAGTTGACCCGGCTGATTATGATGAGCTTTTAGCTGAGATGAAGGTTGGTAATGGTGGTTTAACTGAAACTCAGAAGCTTAAGCTTGCTTACAAGGCCTTCCACCATACAGCAGAATATGATCAGAGAATACAGAAGTACTTAGGCGAAATTGTAATGGATGATGAAGAAAAGGCAGAAATGTCTGAGACTTTGCTTGACCGTTATGATAAAAAAGAAGATCTCCGCTATGGAGAAAATCCACATCAGAAGGCAGCTTTTTACTTAGAAGAAGAGCAGAATGAACCTTCTATTTCTACCGCTGAACAGCTGCACGGGAAGGGAATGTCCTATAATAATATTAATGATACTGATGGTGCTTTAGAGCTGGTTAAAGAATTTGAAGCTAAGCCAACCGCTGCAGTAATTAAACATGCTAATCCCTGTGGAATCGCTACAGCTGATAATCTGAAAGATGCTTTTGTCAATGCACATGCAGGTGACCCTTTATCTGCTTTTGGTTCAATTGTAGCTGCCAATAGAAAAATTGATGCAGCAACAGCAACAGAAATTGCCGATCAGGATAAATTTATTGAAGTTGTAATTGCACCTGATTATGAGGAAGCTGCTTTAGAAATTTTAAAAGAACGCTCAGAGAAAATGCGTATTTTAAAAACAGGAGAGCTCTCAATTAATCGTGACCAGCCGGGTTACAGCATGAAAAAAGTAACAGGTGGACTTTTAGTTCAGGATAGAGATTTAGCGCAAACTACGGCTGAAGATCTGGAAGTAGTAACTGAAAAAGCTCCAACTGAGGAACAGATTGAGGACTTACTCTTTTCCTGGAAGGTAGTAAAACATGTTAAATCAAATGCGATTGTAATGGCTAAAGATGAGATGGTAGTTGGTGTTGGTGCCGGTCAGATGAGCCGGGTTGATTCGATGATTATTGCCGGCCGTAAAGCTGATGGTCGCCAAAAAGGTGGAGTTGTGGCCTCAGATGCCTTTTTCCCATTCCCGGATGCAGTAGAAAAAGCAGCTGAACTGGGGATTAAAGCAATCATTCAGCCTGGAGGCTCAATCCGTGATGATCAGGTTATAGAAGCCTGTAATGAACTGAATATTGCGATGGTCTTTACCGGTAAGAGACATTTTAGACATTAAAAAAATCCAGTTTACTGGATTAATATAACTTTCCCTAATCAATTCTCCATTCCTGCTTAATGGTTCCTACTCAGCCATTAAGTTCGAGTGGAGAAATTTATTTTTAAACATTAAAAAACCCGCCTCGGGAAAAAGACGGGTAAAACAAGGAGAAAAGTATCTATTACTTTTATCTATGCTTAAAGCTGTCCTCTGCAACAGCTTCAAAAAGGGGATAACAAATATCTATCTCTTTGCTACAATTAAATAATATCAGTGGATTATTAAAAATACTTTAAATCAAGATTAGAAAAAGATTAAAATATTTAAAATTGATAAATACCGCCACTTTTAATAATTTCTACATCTGAAGCAAGATTATTTTCGAAATATTCCAGGGCATAATCACTGCTGTCATGGGGAGAAAGCAAAACTTTTTCTACTTCGAATTCTTTTAAAACATTGATTTTGGCCTTTAAATAATTAGCCTCTAATTTTTGCCAGGGTTTAAGACCGGTGCCAATTATTCTCTGCAGGTCAATTCCTGCTTTCTGCAGTCTTCCCTCCTTAACGGGTAGATGCAGCCCCCCAGCAACAGCGTAAATTTTCTGACCACTAATTTTTTCAGCCATTTTGAGAGTTGTTTTTAAATCCGGGTGACCGCAGCCTAAAATAACCACAGCACCTTTGTCTTTTAAATTGATAACTGCTGCCTGTTCTTCAGTGGGGCCGGAAAAAAATAAATTGGCTCTTAAAGGACCAGTCAGGGCAAGATCATTCTCAATTAAATCAGGAGCATATGTTATTATTTTATTTCCCTGGTCTATCTCTGCAGGTCCCGGCAAATAAATATCAGATATTTTATTTTTTAATTCAGAAGTTAAATGAACTTTATTTTTGCGGCTGGCTTTAATTCCGCCCATATGATCAGGATGAAGATGAGAAATGATCATTTTATTAAATTGTTTATCAGCTAAATTCAATTTTTTAAAATTATTTTCAAAAACTTTGCTTTCTCCGGCAAAAGCAGTATCAAATAATAGTTTGGAAGTATCTGTTTCTAAAAAATAGGAGATACCTGCTTCACTTTTATAGTTTCTTTCTGCCTTTGCATCAACCACAGCAGTTAAAGAAAAGTTTTTTGCTTCTTTTAATTCCAGATTCTCAGCTTTTTCAATTCTATCCTTATTAATTTTTCCAATGTTATCAATACATAATTTGTAGCTTTCATTTTTGTAATATAAATAGGGGATTAAAAATGGTGAAGCCAGAATTAAAGCCGGCCACCATAATGGATGAATTTTAGCTTTCATTTTTAAAACCTCCAAGAATGAATTTATTTCAGATTAAATATTTTGAACATTTGCTAATAATATGATAAATAATTTAAAGTTAATAAACTGTTAAATAGGAACATTAAATTAAACTTAAAGACAGAAAGTACTAAAAGTAATGGCAAGAGTAAACTGAAGTTAATAACTTTATACTTATCAGTAATGATTATTGATTACTGTCAGAACAGGGTTTTCATAGAATTTTTTCGCAAATAATCTTGACAAAATGAATAGGTTTAGTTATAATTAAAATCGTCTGAAGTTGAGAATCATTTTCAAATAAAACTAAATCAAGGAGGAATTTAGATGAGAAAATTAATTATAGTTACAATTTTATTTAGTTTAGTTGTTGGATTAGGCACAGCTTCGTTAGCAGCAGAAGAGGTAAATTTATATACAAATCGTCATTATGATACTGATGAGGAAATTTTAGAGAACTTTACAGAAGAAACCGGGATTGAAGTCAATGTTTTAAAAGGTGATTCTGACCAGTTAATTGAGAGAATGGCCAGAGAGGGAGAAAATTCAGCCGCTGATCTTTTAATTACAGCTGATGCAGGCAGATTACATAGAGCCAGAGAAAGAGGTATTCTGCAGGTGGTGAAGACTGAAACTCTGAAGCAGAATGTACCGGAGAATCTGAAAGATGAAGATAACTACTGGTTTGGGCTGACAATGAGAGCCAGAGTCATAGTTTATGCAGATGACAGAGTTGATCCGGCAGAACTTGGCGGTTATGAAAATCTGACTGCTGATCAGTGGCAGGGAAAAATTGTTGTGAGATCATCAGAAAATATTTATAATCAGTCACTGCTTGCTTCTCTAATTTCAATTCATGGAGAAGATTGGGCTCGAGACTGGGCGGCAGGTGTTGTAGATAATATGGCTCGCAAACCTCAGGGTAATGATCGGGCACAGGCTACAGCTGTTGCAGCTGGAGAAGCTGACCTGGCAATTATGAATACCTATTATTTAGGTAAAATGATTAATTCTGATAATCCAGCTGAGGTGGAAGTTGCAGAAAATGTAAGTATTCATTTTCCTGATGGCGAAAATGGTACTCATATAAATGTAAGTGGGGCTGGAGTTGCCAGATATGCACCGAATAAAGAAAATGCAGTTAAACTCTTAGAGTATTTAAGTTCTGAGTCAGCTCAGGAATTCTTTGCAGCTGCAAATTATGAATATCCTGTTAATCCGGAAGTTGAAGCTTCTGAAATGCTGCAGTCCTGGGGAAATTTTGAAGCACAGGATATTAACTTAACTGAACTGGGAGTTCACAATGAAAAAGCAGTTAGAATTTTTAATATTGTCGGCTGGCAGTAAATTAAAATAGACTGAAGATAATATTTATAAATTTCAAGCTATAAGGTTGGTGGAAGCATGAAGTTCTTAAAAAACTTAAAGAAAGGGTCTCCTGGCTGGTTTTTGGCAGCAGCAGTAATTATAATTCTGCTCTTAGTACCTACTTTAAATATAATTATTAATTTAACTGAGGAAGCTGGAGATAACTGGGAGCATGTTAAAGAATATCTGCTCTTAAATTATTTTCATAATTCCCTGATTCTGGTACTTGCAGCCGGAGCCATAACTGCAATCTTAGGAGCTTCTCTGGCCTGGATAATTGCTGCTTATGATTTTCCGGGGCGTGACTTTCTAAGCTGGGGGCTTATTTTACCCCTGGCTGTTCCACCATATATTGGGGCTTATGTCTATCAGGGTATTTTTAATTTTACCGGTCCACTGCAGACCTTTCTGCGTAATCAGCTCGGAATTTCAGTTTCTCAAAAGTTTTTTAATCTGATGAATCTCAGAGGAGCTATTTTTATCTATACTATTTTTTTATTTCCCTATGTCTTTTTAATGACCAAGGCCTTTCTGGCCAAACAGTCAGCATCACTGCTGGAGAGTGCCCGTTTATTGGGAAAAAGTGACAGCAAAATTTTTTTAAAGATTATTTTACCTCTGGCCAGAGGAGCAGTAGTTGCCGGCAGCAGTCTGGTAATGATGGAAGTTTTAAATGATTATGGAGTTGTTAAATACTTTGGGATTTCTACCTTTACCACTGCAATTTTTAAAAGTTGGTTTGGAATGGGTGATCTGGCAACTTCAGTTAGACTGGCAGTAATGGCCATGCTGGTAATTTTTGTTGTATTATTTTTAGAAAAATTACTGCGTGGCGGCCGTAAGTACAGTTATTCCACTTCCAATATTAGACCAATAAGTCGCAGAAAACTTAAAGGTAAATCAAAAGTGCTGGCTCAAATTTTTAGTTATGGCGTTTTTTTGCTCGGGTTTTTACTGCCTGTTTTGCAGCTTAGTTACTGGAGTATTTTGAGTCGGGGTGGTGAGTTAGTTGAAATCTTAAGTTTTGCTCTTAAATCATTTTTGACAGGTGGAGGAGCAGCAGTAATGATTCTCGTAGGAGCAGTGATAGTTGCAACAACTGCCCGCATGAGTTCAAATCTGATTTCTAATCTGCTGGCTCGAATTACAATTTTAGGTTATTCGATTCCTGGGGCAGTGATTGCAGTTGGAGTTTTAATTTTTAGTCTGCAGCTTGATTCTCTCTGGCAGAGTCTGCAGGGCTTTGTCGGTTTAGAACTTAATTTTATTTTAACTAATACTCTGGCTGTACTCTTTTTTGCTTATGCAGTTCGTTTTATGGGGATTGCCTTTAATTCAGTTAATAGTGGTTATGATAAAATTGGAGAAAGCTATTTTGAAGCTGCCAGAACTCTGGGCAAAGGTGTTACAGTTTCATTTTTAAAAGTTGATCTGCCGCTTTTGAAACCGGCTTTAATGAGTGGCTTTTTGCTGGTTTTTATAGAAATAATGAAAGAATTACCGCTGACTATGATTTTAAGACCGTTTAATTTCGATACTCTGGCGACCAAAGCTTTTGAATATGCTTCTGATGAAATGATTTATCGAGCGGCTGACCTTTCTTTAGTCTTAATTATATTTTTGGCAGCTGCAGTTTATTTAATAACTCATCAGAAAAGGAGGAAAAACTAATGCAGTTAGAGATAAATAATTTAAGTTTCGCCTATAATAAAAAAGAAGGAAATATCATTCAGGATTTTGAACTGGAGGTTGAAAAGGGAGAAATTGTAGCCCTGGTTGGTGTCAGTGGCAGCGGTAAAAGCACTGTGCTGCGCCTGATTGCCGGCCTGGAAATTCCTGCTCGGGGAGAGATTTCTATAGCCTCTCGGAAGGTAGCGGGTGAAAAAGAATTTCAGCCGCCAGAAAAAAGAGAAGTCGGAATGGTTTTTCAGGATTATGCACTTTTTCCTCACCTTAGTGTTGCTGAAAATATTGCTTTTGGAATTGATGATTTGAGCAGAAAAGATCAGCAGACAAGAATTAATGAGCTTTTAGAACTTGTTAATTTAGCCGGCTATGAAAAGCGCTATCCCCATCAGCTTTCTGGGGGACAGCAGCAGCGAATTGCTCTGGCCAGAACTTTAGCTCCCGAACCAGAATTACTGCTTCTGGATGAGCCGTTTAGTAATCTTGATGCAGAATTGAGAGATAAAATTCGGCGGGAATTAAATGAGATCATTAGAAAAATTGGAATTACAACTATTTTAGTTTCTCATGATCGAGAAGATGCAGAATTTATGCAGGCCAGAGAAATATTGATGAGTTAATTTAATTTGAATGGTTATGAACATAAGTTGATAAACTTGAGTTTATCAGTAATGATTATTAATTACTGTTATATCAGGGATCTCAGGGATATTTTTTTCAAAAATTCCTTGACAAAAGGAATCTATTTATATATAATTTACTTGAAGTTGATAATCGTTTTCAATTAAATAAAGAAGTAAATTATTTTTTTATAATAGTTTTAGGTTAACCTAAAAGTTGGGGGAATTACTTTGGAAGCAAAAATCACTCTATCAGAATCAATGGAAGATTATCTGGAAGCAATTTTCAGGCTAATTAAGGAAAATGGCTCAGCCCGGGTAACAGATATAGCAGCCCAGTTGGGTATTGCAGCTTCATCTGTCAATCAGGGTTTGAAAAAATTAAATCAGGAGGGTTTAATTGAGCAGGAAAAATATGGACCAATTAAGTTAACTAAAAGTGGTGTTCAGACTGCTGAAAAAATTAACTGCAAACATCAAATTTTATATCTTTTTTTAAATAAAACACTTGGCGTTAGTGCCAAAACTGCTGACCAGGATGCCTGCAGTATTGAGCATGCTTTAAGTCAGGAGAGTTTCGAAAAAATGACTGATTATCTGATTGAAAATAATTATCTAAAAAAGCAGAGTTGTGCTTTTAAGTTTATTGAAAATAAGGAGGAAGCAAAAATGGCAGCAGATAAAGTAATGTTAGATGATCTTAAAGTTGGCTCCAAAGCTGAAGTCATAAAAATTGAGTCCAAAGGACGTTTAAAAAGAAAATTAATGGATATGGGTTTAAATAGAGGTGCTAGAGTTGAAGTTAAAGGAAAGGCGCCGATGGGAGACCCAATAGAAATAAAGGTTAGAGGATATAGTTTAAGTTTACGTCAGACTGAAGCGGCTGAGATTCTGGTAAAGGAGGTTTAACTTTGATGCCTTTAGCAATGTTAAGAGTAGGCGAAACTGCCTGCATCAAGAAAATAGTTGGCGGCAGAACAGCAAAAGGGAAACTAACTGATTTAGGTTTTGTCAGCGGTAAAACAGTTAAAATCCACCGCAGTTCAGGTGGACCACTGATTGTTGGTATTGGTGATAATAGAATTGCACTCGGACATGGAATGGCACATAAAGTAATAGTAGATACTAAGGGATGTGAAAATTAATGGCTATCAATAAAAGAAAGAAAAAAGGAAATGAAGTAAAGGTTGCTCTGGCCGGCAACCCAAATTCAGGTAAAACAACAATGTTTAATGAACTAACAGGTTCCAGACAGCATGTTGGTAACTGGCCGGGAGTGACAGTAGAAAAGAAAATAGGACAGGCTTCCTACGGGGATTTTTCACTGGAGGTTATTGACCTTCCCGGGACCTATTCTCTGGGAGCCTATTCGGAAGATGAGGTAGTTGCCCGCGATTTTTTAACTGCCGGTGATTATGATGTAGTTTTAGATATTATCAATTCGGCCAATCTTGACCGGAATTTATATTTTACAATTCAGCTTTTAGAAATGGGAGTAGACTTAATTGCCGTTTTAAATATGGCAGATGAGGCAGAGAAAAAAGGAATTAAGATTGATAAACAGAAGCTCGGTCAGATGCTGGGTACCCCGGTTGTGGAAACAGTTGCCAGTAGAGGTAGAGGTATTGATAATCTTTTAAAAGAAACAGTTCAAAATAGAGATTTATCTGAGGCAGCCTTAAAGATTGATTACGGCAGTCAGGTTGAAGATTTAATTACTGAAGTAGTTTCGATGCTCAAAGAATATAATTTTACGAGACAGATCAATCAGCGCTGGGCAGCAGTTAAATTAATTGAACACGACCCAGAAGCCCTTAAGCTGCTGGAAAGAGAAGTAGGAAATTCTAAAGCCAAAAAAATCAAAAGTTTAATTGCCGAAAGAGAACTTAAGGCAGAAGACGATTTTGATAATATTATTATTGACAGGAAATACGAATTTATAAATAAAGTTATAGCAGAAAGTGTGCAGCGGCCGGAGGCAGATCAGGAGCCGGAAAATGTATCTGATAAAATTGATGCAGTAGTTACCAATAAATATTTAGGAATTCCAATTTTTATGGCAGTAATGTGGGCAATTTTCAAATTTACCTTTACTCTGGGTGATCCTTTAATCGGTTATATTGAAACTTTCTTTGAAGTAGCTGGAGGCTGGCTCGGCGGCCTGCTTTTAGGAGCAGGAGTTTCTCCACTTATTTCTTCCTTCGTTACTGATGGAATTATTGGTGGTGTGGGTTCAGTACTGGTCTTTATTCCGAATATTTTCCTCTTATTTCTGGCTATTGGAATTTTAGAAGACAGCGGTTATATGTCGAGAGCAGCCTATGTGATGGATAAGGTAATGAGTAAGCTTGGACTGCACGGAAAGTCCTTTATTCCGATGATTGTTGGTTTTGGCTGTAATGTTCCGGGAGTAATGGCAACCAGAACCCTAGACAGCAAACGGGACCGCATAATTTCAATTTTAATAAATCCTTTAATGTCCTGTTCAGCCAGATTACCGGTCTATGTTATTTTTGCCGGGGCCTTATTTCCCGCTCATGCAAGTACTGTAGTTTTTTCACTCTATTTAATGGGAATAGTGCTGGCTGTAATTATGGCTGGAATTTTCAATAAAATTTTATTTAAGGGTGAGCGCTCACACTTTGTAATGGAATTACCACCTTATCGTTTTCCAACTTTAAAAGGTGTATTTATTCATATGTGGGAAAAAGTTGGTGCCTTTCTTAAAAAAGCGGGTACTATTATCTTTGCAGTTGTAGTTTTAATCTGGGTTTTAGCCAATCTGCCCTTAGGTGTAGAATATGCATCTGCTGAGAGTTTAATCGGTCAGTTTGGACAGCTGGTAGCTCCAATATTTGCCCCATTAGGATTTGGCAGCTGGCAGGCAGCATCTTCACTTGTCTTTGGTATTTTAGCGAAAGAGGTAGTTGTGGGTACACTTGGTGTTGTTTATGCAGCAGGAGAGGGCGGTTTGAGAACAGCTTTGACAGCTAATTTCTCACCGCTGGCAGCTTACTCCTTTTTAACTATGATTCTAATTTATACACCCTGTGTTGCAACTCTAGGAGCAATAAAATCTGAAACTCAGAGCTGGAAGTGGCCTTTAATCTCAGCTGCATATCTCTTTGTTTTAGCCTGGATAGTAGCCTTTGTCATCTATCAGGGTGGACTGCTGCTTGGTCTTGGAGTTTAAGCAATAAGAGTTGAGCGATTATTTTAATTGACCGTATTTAAGCTTTCAACTTAAGGAGGTTATAATGGAATATTTATTCTTAGGATTTTTAGGACTGGGAAGTCTTTATTATATTGGTAAAAAGGTTTATGGTGGAATTCAGGGAACAGATAGTCCCTGTGCCGGCTGCAGTGACAAAAGCTGCCCGGTGGCAGGTGGTAAAGAATATGATTTTGATGAGATTGTAAAGGATGATTGATATTGAGTAATTTAATCAAAAAAACGCAGACCCTGGTTTTAAACTCAGGATCTGCGTTTATGTTATTTCCAATTATTTCTAAGTACCTGGTACCATCATTAAACTGCCTGTTCCTGTTCTGAAAGCATAATTTCTTCTTCGAAGTGGGTACTGTTAATCTTTTTAATATAAATTCCCATTGTGATAAGAGCAACTATAATACCTGTTATGACTGAAAAGTTATAAGCTAACTGGAAACCCTCTGGTGCATAAAGAATATAGGTTACAGAAACAGCGGTCATAAATAAGGCTGGAATTGAAGCTATCCAGTGATTTTTACCGCGTTTAGCAAGCCACATTGCTCCGGCCCATAAAACAACCATCGCCACTGTCTGATTTGACCAGGCAAAGTAGCGCCATAAAGCATCAAAGTTAATCTGAGATAAAGCTCCACCAACAATAAAGATAGGAATAGCGAATATTAATCTATTTTTAATTGATTTCTGTTCCAGACCGAAAATATCAGATAGAGTTAAACGCACACTTCTAAAAGCAGTATCTCCAGAAGTAATTGGAGCAGCAATTACACCTAACATTGCCAGAACTCCACCAACAGCTCCCATCATGGTACCTGTAATTTCGTGAACAATACCAGCCGGTCCACCAAGAGAGGTCATAGCTTCATTTAAGCCGCCAGTTCCCTGGAAGAAAGTCATAGCTGCAGCTGCCCAGATTAAAGCAACAATACCTTCTGCTACCATTGCTCCGTAAAAAATCTTACGTCCTTCTCTTTCATTAGTAGTACAGCGGGCCATAATTGGTGACTGAGTTGAGTGGAAACCACTGATTGCACCACAGGCAATCGTTACGAACAATAAAGGCCACATGGGTAGTTCACCCGGATGAAGATTATTTAAAGCGATATTTGGAATATTATAATCTCCAAAAATAAGTCCACCACCAACACCTAAGGCCATAATTAAAAGTGCCAGACCAAAGATTGGATATAATTTCCCAATAATCTGATCAACAGGTAAGAAAGTTGCAATAAAATAATAGCCCAAAATAATAACCAGCCAGATATTAACTCCCATAAAGCCTGGAGTTAGATTTGCTAAGAGCATAGCCGGTCCGGTCATAAAAACCGTTCCTACTAAAACTAAGAGCACAATACTAAAGACTCTCATAATCTGTCTGATAGTTCCACCAAGATTTTCCCCGATAATCTCAGAGATCGAAGCACCACCAGAACGAATAGAAAGCATTCCGGATAAATAATCATGGACACCACCGGCAAAAATTGTTCCAAATACTATCCAGAGAAAAGCACTTGGTCCCCATAAAGCACCAGCGATTGCACCAAAGATTGGTCCTAAGCCGGCAATGTTTAAAAACTGGATTAAAAATGCTTTTTTCCAGTCCATGGCCATGTAGTCCACACCGTCTTCCATCGTAATTGCAGGTGTTTCCCGCTCTGGCTGTGAATCAAAGATCCTGTCAACGATTTTCCCATAAGTAAAATAACCAATAATTAAAACAGCTAAAGAAATAAGAAAAGATGCCATAAAAATATAACCCCCTAATAGTTTTTTAGTACATCTTAATTATACTCTTATCCAGGGATTAAGAAAGGCATCCTGACTGAATTGTAAAAATATTATACTCAATTGCATTATTTGAGATTTAAAAGTTTATTTATCTGATCAACCTTGGAGCGGCTGACCGGTATTTTGTGCTCAGAATAGTCTTCCATTAAAACTTGATATTTACCTTTAAACCAGGGTATTACTGCTTTGATATGTTTAAGATTAACAATATAACTTTTATGGATTCTAAAAAATTGATCAGGCAGCATTTTTTCCAGGTCTTTAAGTTGGAAACTTGTCATATAAGATTTCTGGTGGCAGTGAGCCCAGACTTTTTTCTCCTTAGTTGAAAAATAGTAGATATCTTTAAAATCAAGCATTAAATAATAATCTTTTTCCATCACCGCAATTTTATTTAGGCATTCTTTTTGTTTTGAACTATTAATGTTTGCAAAAAGATTTTCTAACTGCTGATTAAAATTGCTGTTATTTCTAAGTTCTTTTTTAGCCCGCTCTAAACTTTCTTCCAGCCGCTGATCACTAATTGGTTTTAGAAGATAGTCAACTGCTGAAAGCTGAAAAGCTTCAACAGCATATTCATCATAAGCTGTAGTAAAGATAATATAAGGAGCGTTTTTCTGCTGTTTTAAAGTTCTGGCTATTTCGATTCCGCTTGTACCAGGAATTTGAATATCTAAAAAGAGCAGATCTATTTCATTTTCTTTTAGAAGTGCAAGTGCTTTTTCTCCGTTTGCTATTTCATAAAGAACCTCAAAATCTGGGTCTTCTTCAATTAAATATTTCAATTCATCTCGAGCCAACTTTTCATCTTCGACAATCATTGTTTTGATCATCAATTTGCTTTTCTCCTCTCAAAAAGAAATTCAGACGGGATATTGATTATATTTTTAGTTCCCTTTCCGAAAGCCGAATTGATTATTAATTCGGCATTACTCCCATAAACAGAATGCAGTCTTTCTTTAATATTATTAATACCTATCCGGTCATTATTTCCGTTTTCAATTTCAGCAATTTTTTCAGAGCTGATACCCGGACCATTATCTTCAATGATAATCTGCAGTTTTGCATCTAATTTTTGAGCACTGACTTTAATTTTTCCTCCCTTTTCCTGAGGATAAATTCCGTGTTTAATAGAATTTTCTATTAGAGGCTGAATAATAAAGGGTGGAATAATAGTCTCTTTTAATTCAGACGGTATTTTCCATTCGACCTGCAGCCGCTGATCGAGTCTTGCTTTTTCTATATCCAGATAATCCTGACATAATTCAATTTCTTCTCCAAGTGTGATCTGGTAAATATCTCTTTTTAGAGTTCTACGAAAAATTCCAGCCAGTTTAATCAGCAGTTTTCGAGCTTCTTTGGGCTGAGTTCTGCAGGAAGCAGCAATGGCATTCAGCGAATTAAAGAGAAAGTGAGGATTAATCTGGGCCTGTAGTGCCTTAAGCTCAGCTTCACTTTTGAGTTCAGCCTGTTTCGAAAGCTTAGCCAGTTTAATCTGGGTTGCCAGCAGATTAGATATACCTTCTGCCAGTTTAATATCCAGTACAGTTATTTTTTGATCAAAGCGATATAATTTTAAGAGACCGTAAACATTATCTTCAATTTTTAAGGGAGTAATCACAGCATCTGTCAGCTGACAGTCTGAATGGCTGCAGTTGATATCATTTTTATGATCAATTAGAATAGTCTTTTTCTGTTCAATGGCCCTGCGGCTGGCTTCAGTTTTGATTTCTTCTCCAGGCAGATGGTGATCTTCAGCAGTACCGGTAAAAGCTAGGACTTTTTCTTTATCAGTTATGGAAACAGCATCGACCTGACTTTCTTTTTTGATCATTTTAATTATTTCTGCTGCTGCCTTTTGATTCATGCCGTTCTGCAGCAGAGGTAGAGAGCGGTCAGCAATAGAAAGTACTTTTTCTGCCTGTAAAGCTCTAATTTTTTGATTGTCTTCTTTAACTTTATTTAAAATGCTGATAAAAATTGCTATACCAAGGCTGTTGCTGATAATCATCGGGATAGCAATAATTCTGACCAGTTCTAAAGCCTGAGCCAGGGGGCGGCTGAAAATAATTACAATAATCATTTCAATGACCAGAGCCAGAGAACCAATTAAAAATCCATTTTTAAAGTTTATTTCATTATTTTTATATTTTTTGTAAAAAAGGCCTCCGATTAAACCGCTGGTTGTTGTTCCGACAGCACAGGCTAAAGCAGTAAATCCCCCCAGAGAAAAGCGGTGTAAACCTGCAATTAAACCGGCAGCAATTCCAACGAGTGGGCCACCTAAGAGTCCGCCCATCAGAGCCCCAATTGCTCTAATGTTGGCATAGGCATCCATAATAATGATTCCCAGAAAGGTACCCATCATTGAGAGTATGGCAAAAAAGACTATTAAAAATATTTTTTCATATTTATTAAAATTATCTGTAAAAATGTGTTTCACACTACTGAGACGGCTTAAAATATATGCAAAAGTAACTATAACGCTCATACTTTTAAAAAGGGTAAATAATAATTCTAAAATTCTGCTGTTATACATAATCCTCTCCTTTAAAAGTCCTAACCCACTTCTAAATAAATAATACTACAATCGATTAACTTATTCAAATAATCTTATATTGTGCTTAAAATCACTTGAATCGGGTACCATAAAACGATTTCGGTACCTGGTACCAACATGGATTGCTATTATTTGACTTAATTGATATACTAAAGGTTAGATAAAGAAATTATTTATTATTAGATAAAGATAGATAAAGTTGGAGGTTTGAAAATGGAAAAAGAAAACATGCGTTATCAACAGGGGAAAAGAATATCGATAATCAGTCTGATAAGTAATACATTTTTAGCTTTAATTAAAATTTTCATCGGCTTTTTCGCCAGCAGTACAGCTTTAATAGCAGATGGCTTTCACTCTGTTTCCGATATGGCTTCAACTATAATTGTAATGGCCAGCATTAAATTTTCGGAAACTCCGGCTGATAAAAATCATCCTTACGGCCACGAAAAAGCAGAAGCACTGGGGACCAATATCCTGGCAGTTATTTTAATTTTAACAGCTGTTTTTTTAGGTCGTGATGCAATTTTGACGATGATGGGTGGAAATATAGCTGAACCGGGAAGCTGGGCTTTAGCAGCTGCTTTCGTTTCAATTATAGTTAAAGAAGTACTTTACCGCTATACTATTAAAATTGGAGAGGAAATTAATAGTCGGGGCTTGATTGCAGATGCTCATCATCACCGCTCTGATGCACTGTCTTCTGTCGCAGCTTTAATTGGTATTGGAGGTGCAAAATTAGGCTTTAGACTTCTGGATCCACTGGCCGGTCTGGCAGTAGCATTTTTAATTTTAAAGGTTGGCTATGAGATTATGAGGGATACTTCCTATGAATTAATGGATGGGCGGCCTGATAAAGATAAAATTCATAATATCCAAAACCTTGCCAACTCTATAGATGGAGTAAGGGGACTTCATGATATTAAACTGCGCAGTTATGGACCTAATTATATTGTAGATTTAAAAATTGTAGTTCCAGATCAGCTTTCAGTAGTCGAAGGTCACAACATTGCCCGGGAGGTAAAATTTAAAATAATCAATAACAGTCAAGATGTTAAAGATGTGCTGGTCCATGTTGATCCACTTTCAGTTTATCAGGATAAAAAAAATAATTCTAAATAGTATAAAGTTGTTCTAATAGCTAATTTATATTTTATAATTTAAGATATGGGAGAGAAAAGCAGTGCTGAAAATTGTAATTATTATTAATGATGTAATAGAAAAAAATAAAATAAAATCCTATCTTAATCGAGCCAGGAGAAAAATCACTGATTTTGAATTTGAACTGGTTAAAGAATTTGATGATAATCGCCAGGCAGTTAATTATCTCTATCAGAATTCAGAGGTCGATATTGTAATAGTTGAAAATTCTCTGGAAAAGGTATTTTCAGGTCTTGATTTAGTTATGCTGGCTGAAAAAGAATTTCCCAATTCGAGTCTGGTACTTTTGACTGAGCCGGGAAATGAACTTGAAATTGAATCCGGGAATCTAAGTAACCTGACTGCTATTTTAAATAAAAGAGAAAGTTATTCTACTTTCCGCAATATTCTCGTCTTAACTATTTTAAAACAAAAACGCCGCAAGGAAGAGTTTAGAAAAAAAGAGAAGAAACTAAATGATTACCGGACAATTATCGACCATACACATGATGCAATTTTCTTACTGGAAGTAGATACTGATGAGAACTTTTATTATAAGAGGATCAATGGGACTCATCAGCGTTTAACAGCTCTTAGTAATGAGGAAATTCAGGGGAAGAGAACCGATGAAATTTTTGGCAAAGAAGTTGCAGAGGAGCTGGAAGAAAATTACCGCAGATGTTTAAGGAAAAAAGCCAGGATTAACTATACTGAAAAAATTAAATTTCCTGCCGGCACAAAAAGCTGGCAGACCACATTATATCCGGTTGTTCGTAAAGGAAGAGTAGCAGAAATTGTCGGTGCCTCTTATGATATAACTGAGATGGAGGTCAAGCAGCAGAAATTGGATTACATTAAAAGACATGATCAGCTGACAGGGCTCTATAATAAGGATTATTTTTATCAATTATTTACTGAGCTTAATAAAAATAAAGAAGAAAGTCTGACTTTAATTCTACTTAATGTTGAAAACTTTCATTTAGTTAATAAGTTTTTTAGTTATCAAGAAGGAGATCGGATTATAAAGGAAATTGCTTCTATTCTGGTTCAAATTTCAGATAATAATAAAATTGCAGCTCATCTTTCTGCAGATCATTTTGCTGTAATTTTAAAAAACCAGAGCAGCTCAGAGCTCGAAAAAACTCTTAACTTTATTAAAGAAAAATTATCTGAAATTAATATTGATGGTATTTATCTTGACACTGCTGCAGTTTCACTGGAAAAAATTAATAAGAATATAGATGCACATGACTTCTTAAATGATGGGGTTTCAAAAATAAATTTAAATAAATTTAAAACTACTAAAGAGAGTGATTTTTATTACTCCTTGATGAATTTTGTAGAAAAAAATGATTATAAAGAACTGAGACAGACTAATCACCTTCTCAAAATAGTCAAAAAAGCTGCAGATTACTTTGAACTAAATGGAAAAGATAAAAACGATCTGCTGCAGCTTGCCAGACATCATGATTTAGGTAAATTAGCTCTGGATAAGAATATCCTCAAAAAGGGAGAAAGTTTAACAGCAGCAGAATGGCATGAATATCAAAAACATGTAGTAATATCTGCTAATTTTGCTGCTTATTATCACGATTTAGCTGAAATCTGTAATTTGATTTATTCTCATCACGAACATTTTAATGGCAGTGGCTGGCCCGAAGCTTTAAAAGCTGGAGAAATACCCTATTTGAGCAGGCTCTTTGCAGTCATTAATTTTTACAGCAGTTTAAAATCAAATTTATATTTTCCTTTTACAAAAGATACATATTATTTTGGGGCCCTGGAAAAGAAAGAAATCATAAAAGAATTAAATCACTATCGGGGAAGTGTCTTTGATCCGCAAATTGTGGATAATTTTTTATCTTTTCTTAATTCTTAATCTTTAGTGGATAAATAGAGTTTATTTGATAGTTATCCACAAGTTACTAACAAAACAGGTGTTTTATCCACAGTTGTTCACATTTAATTAACAAATATTGTGGATTAAATACCAGGGTTACTAACAAGTTATCCACAATCTGTGGATATCAAAAATGATTATTATTTAAAATATGAGTCTAAATTAAGTTTTAAGCATCGTTGATTATAAATAAATTTTGACAAAGGAGGGGCAAAATGAGAAAATTTTCGCGAGTTAAATCAAGTGAAATAGGACATACTCCCGGTACCTTACACGGAATTGAAAAAGAAATAGAAGCCGAAATTGAGCTAATTCAGTTCAATCAAGAAGTGTTCAAAAGAAAAAAAGTGGAAGATTTTTCACTGGAACTAATAGAAGCAGATCATGTCAACTGGATTAATATTACCGGAATCCACGATGTGGAGCTGGTTAAAGAAGTGGGGAAATCAATTGATTTACATCCGCTTACTTTAGAGGATATTACAAATACCCGCCAGCGGCCCAAAAAGGAAGAATTTGATGATTACATTATTACAATTTTAGATATGCTGAGCTACAGGGGAGAATACATTCAGTCAGAACAGGTGAGTTTGATTCTGCTGGAAAATACAGTTATAACTTTCCAGGAAGCTCACGGTGATGATTTTAATCCGGTTCGAGTTAGAATTGAAGAAAATAAAGGCCAAATTAGAAAAAAAGAAGCAGATTATTTATTTTATGCCCTGCTGGATGCAATAGTAGATAATTATTTTCATATTTTAGAAAGAAATGAAGAAGTTTTAGAGGAGCTTGATGATCTGGTTATAGGTTCTAAAACCGGTTCTGACACTTTAGAGACTATCCAGAATTTAAAACAGGAAATAGTCTTTTTGCGCAAAACTATCTGGCCTTTAAATACAATGCTGGGTAATCTTTATCGAATTGAATCACCACTGATAAAAAAGGAAACAGATTACTATTTAAGCGATGTTTATGATCATATCGGTCAGTTGATGGATGAGATCGATGTCAGCCGTGATATGCTTTCGAGTATGCTGGATATTTATCTTTCTAATAAGAGCAATAAGATGAACGAAGTTATGCAGTTTTTAACCATAATTTCTACAATTTTTATCCCCCTGACTTTTATTGCTGGAGTTTACGGAATGAATTTTTATTATATGCCGGAGCTAGATAATAAAATTGCCTATCCTGCTGTAATGTTTTTGATGCTGGTAATTGCTGTCATACAGCTTATTTATTTTAAGAGGAAAAAATGGTTCTAGATCTTTTAGCAATTATCTCAGCGGCAGGTACAGGCGCAGTAACCGGTTATTTAACCAACAATCTGGCATTAAAAATGATTTTCAAAGAGTACGGCCCACTTGGGGGAGTGGTCATCAAGACTAAAGATGAATTTATTGAGAGTATTTCGGCCCTGGTAGAAAGAGACCTAATTAATCATCATACTCTGGAGGAGGAATTTTCGCGCCCGGAATTTAAAGAAAATTTTGCCCGGAGCTTGAGTGATTTTTTAAATATTTATTTAGACCAGAGAACTAAAGGGATTATTTTAAATGAGCTTCCTGCCTGGGAAGAAAATTATGGGCTTTTAGCATCTCTGCTGGGAAATAGTTCAGTTAATCTGCTGCAGAAGAGTACAGAACATCTAGCAGACGAAAAACTTGAGCAAATAATTTCTCAGTCTGAGCTGCAGAAACTGCTGCAGGAAGTCTATCTTAAACTTATAGATCAAGCAGAGAAAAAAGGCAGTCTGGAAAATATCAGTCTGGGGCTTTATCAAAAATTAAAATCTAAAAAACTGGAGCAGCTTTTAAGCAGTGAACTTCAGTCTGAGTTAAAGAATTTTATAAAAGAGGTAATCAGTTTTTTTGCTGAAAACTATCAGAATCTAAATCAAAAAAAGAAAAGTGAATTTAAAGAAAAAATTAAGGAGCTTTTTAATCTGGAATCTCTAGCTGGCTCTTTGCTGGAAGAGCTTAAAGAAATCAAAATTAGTGATTTATTTAAAACAGCTGCTGAGCTGGAAGAGTTGAAGCAGAATAAAATTCTGCAGCAGACTCTGAGTGAGATTTTGCTCAACTTAAAAATTGAAATTGCTAACTCTGACTTTAAAGTTGAAGATTTATTAACTGAGCAGCTGGAAGAAAATATCCAAAAAGACCTGGCGGAAGTTATCAGTAATTCAGAAACTAGCATTTTAGAACTGCTGGAAACTGAAGAAGAAGATTTAAACAGTCTGATTTTAGAAGCAGTGGAAGCTGAAATTGAAGCCAGTACTGGTTTTAAGGCAATGAGTCGGCAGGGGATTTACAGTAAATATCAAGAAAATATAGCAGACTACGGTTTACCTGTAACTCATCTAAAAGAATCTCTTTCAGAAAAATTGAATTCTGAGAGTCAGGAGCTGGCAGAAGCTCTTTTAGCTAAAATTAAAGATTTCAAGTTAAAGAAACTGCTGGCCGGCTTTGATTTTAAAGCTCAGGCCGGTGAGTTAGAAAATATTATCTGGAACTTTTATCAGGAAAACAGGGAAAAACAGCTATTTGAGCTCTTTTCAGAGGAAGTTTTTCAGCAGCAGCTGCTGGAAGAAAAAATAATTGAGCTTATATTTTCTCTAATTAAGAAGCTGAGCAGTACAGAGGAATCAGTAGATTTAGTAACTGACTATCTGGCTGAATTTGAACTGCAGGATTTAATTAATGAGCAAAGTCTGCTTAATAAAAGCAGAGAAATCTCGGATGAGATCTATCAGCAGCTGGGTCAGAGTGATTTTCTGGCAGCCAAACTGAGTCAGTATCTAAATAATCAATTTTTTGCTCTTTTTAATGCTGAATTAACTACCAATCAGGCTCAGTTTAAGCAGGGAGCAGAAAATTATTTTAAAGATCTGAAAAAAAACTTTGCTGATCGGGAATTAAAGGAGTTCTATCAATTAATTAAAGGAGAAGAAACTGTTGTTAAGTTAACTGATTCAATTACAACTTTCTTTTATAATAATTTACCTGAGCTAATCGAAGGACGGGTGGCCCAGGCCGCAGCAGCAAATTTACATCAGCTTTCTGACCAGGAAGTTCAGCAGGCGATTGAGGACTTTATGGGCAAAGAGTTAAAACCAATCACCTATTTAGGTGCACTTTTAGGTGCAGCAGCAGGAATTATATTTTCTTTGAGCGGGGCAGAAGCAGCAGTTTTTAATTCTGCACCACTCTGGCTAAATTATTTGAGTTCCGCTCTTTTATATGGCGCAGTAGGCTGGTTAACCAATGTGCTGGCTATCTGGATGATTTTTCATCCTTATGAAGAAAAAAGAATTGCAGCTTTAAAAATTCCATTCACACCTGGAGTTGTTGCTAAAAATAGAAATCGTTTTGCGGATTCAATGGGTAAATTTGTAGAAAAAGAACTGCTAAAGGCAGATTCGGCTGCAGAAATCATTGAAAAAAATCGCAGTCAAATTAAAGCAACTATACTGGAATATTTTGAGCAGAATGACTATCAGCAGTTTTTTGAGCTGCTGGCAGCTAACAGTGATTTTCTGGCAGCAGAAGTGCTGGCAAAAATTGAAGAGCTAATTTTAAAGCTTGAGCCTAAAGATTTAGCAGAGCTTAAAGCTCCATTTAATCAGCAATTAAATAAATATTTGGATCAAAAGCTTCCAGGAATAAATTTTGCAGAAATGATAAGTTCTTACCTGGCAGATAATGAGCTGGATTTTAGCGGAGTTCAGGATCAGCTTATTTCTAAGCTTGATCTGCAAAAAATCACTGCAGCTGCAGCCGGTGAATATAATTTTACTCTTAATTCAGTCCAGCTAAAAAATCTGCTGCAGAATAAGGAACTCTATCCTTTTTTGAAATTTATTCTGCCGGAACTTTTAGATACAGAAATTGATTATGATTTAAAAGGAAAGCTAATAGAAGTTTTAGAAGCAGATTCTGATTATTATCTTGATCAGGGACTGAACTTTATCGATCAGCAGCAGGAAAAAATAGCTCAGCTGATTAATTTCAAAAAAGATGAAATTATTGAGGCGGAAAAAGAGAAAAAAGGCGGACTTTTGAAAAATACTATGATTTCAGGTGCCATTTATATGGCTGACCTGGATGAATTTGTTGATTCAGTTACAGCGAGAGTTTTTAAGAGTTTAAAAACTGAGTATTTTGTAGAAAAAAGATCTAAGTTAGAAAATCTATACTTTAAACTGCTGGCTGAGATGAATGAGAGTGATTTTTTGAGCAGTGAAAAAGTTGATTTAAGTCAGCTTTTAAGTAATTTCTTTGCCTCAACTCAGGGAGCTGATCTACTGACTGAGGTTCTTTATTTAAGTGAAACTGAGATAAACGAGCTGCTGGAAGCAGGCTTAAAGGCAGAAAAAGAAGATTTATTCAGTTTTGATCTGGAAATTGAGGCAGATAAAATTGAGTATTTTATCAATCAGCATTTAAAACTTGAACAGAAATTACAGCTGCTGCTTAAATTGAAAAATCTGCTGGCAGAGGATTTAATTGAAGGAGAGCTAGCTCAGCTTTTAAGTGAAGTAGAACTTAAAGATGTTAACAGTGAACTCAGCCAGCTGATCAAGAATTCAGATTTGATTTCGACTGAGCTAATAGATGAGCAGCAGTTAAAAGAAATCTTAAAGAACATTTCAGAATTAATTAAAGAACCTGAACTAAATCAGCTAATTTCAGCTCAGGCAGCAGCAGATATTACTGCTGGAGCAGATCTCTTAGCAGAAAAGATGGACAGAGAGAGCTTAGAATATTTACTGGAATTATTTATAGAAAGTGGAGTTGACAGCTTTAAGGCCAATTCGGAATCTTTGCTTAAAAGTCTGGAGTTAAAGAAGCTGACAGCTGAAGAGATAAGTAAAATGAATCCGGCAGAGATTGAAGAAGTCTTTGACAGTTTTGCCGGCCGCTATTTTGCTCAGCTTAAACAGTACGGCTGGTTTGGCGGCATCTTTGGTCTGCTGCAGCTTTTAATTAGAACTTTGATATAAATCAGAATAAGACGATAGGTATCTAGTGTATTGAAATAAAAAGGAGATGAAAAAATGAAAAAATTAAGTATAACAATTATTAGTTTTTTGTTGTTATTAATTTTAGTTAATCCAGGTGTTGGAGCAGCTGAGACAACAGTTGCTGTAACTATTGTACCTCAGATAGAAATGGTAGAGGCTATTGCTGGAGAAAGAGTAGAAGTTGTAGAGATGATTCCCAAAGGCTTTAGTCCGGCTAACTACTCTCCTTCCCCATCAGAAATGAGGGCTTTTAGTGAAGCCAACATCTATTTTTCAATTGGAGTCCCGGCAGATATGCAGAACATTCTACCGCGGGCAGAAGAAAGATCCAATTTAGAAGTGGTAAAATTATTTGAAAGAATTGAAACTAAATATCCTCACCGCTATTTTGGTGAAGAAGATGTGCACCAGGATGATGGAGATGATCATGACGAAGATGAACATCACGATGAAGAAGCTGAACATCACCACCAAGAAGATGCAGATCATGATGAGGGGCATAATCACGAAGAAGCTGAACATCACGATGAAGAAGATCTTGAGCAGGATGAACATGGTCACAGTCACGCTGAAGGCAGAGATCCTCACATCTGGCTCTCTCCAGCCCGAGTAAGTTATATGGTCGAGATTATGAGAGATGAACTGATAGAGCTATTACCTGAATATGAGGCTGAATTTAAAGAAAATACGGAGCAGTATTTAGCAGAGCTGGAGGCAGCAGATCAGAAAAATAAAGAATTATTAGCTTCTTCTAAAGGAGAAGCGATTTTAGTTTATCATCCTTCCTTTGGTTATTTTACAGAACACTATGGTTTAAAGCTGCTTGCGATTGAAAAAGACGGTAAAGAACCCGGGCCACAGCATCTGCAGCAGATTATAGAAAATGCTAAAGAACAGGGAATCCAAAATGTTTTTTATCAGGCTGAAATTGATAGTACAAGGACCAGAGCGGTAGCGGAAGAGCTTGGGGGAAAGATTGTACAGCTTAATCCTTTAGCAGAAAATTATATTGAAAACCTGGAAAAAATGGCTGCAGAAATGGCAGCTGAGCTAGCCGGAAGAGATGGTCAGTAGTGGCTTATGCAGTTGAATTGAAAAATGTTTCAGTTAAATATGGTGATTTAGATGCTCTCAAAAATGTCAGCATCAAGGTTGAAGAGGGATCTTTTCTGGGGATTATTGGCCCTAATGGTGCTGGTAAAACAACTCTTTTAAAGGTCATTCTGGGTTTAATTAAGCCTGAGGGAGAGGTCGAAATTTTTGGCCGCCCTCAGAGCCAGGCAGTTGATAAGATTGGTTATGTACCACAGGTTTCTAATTTTGATCGCAGTTTTCCAATTAGTGTTTTAGATGTTGTTTTAATGGCCAAACTGGGTGGTAAAGTCAGGTTTTTTCATCAATATAAAAAAGAGGATATCAAGCAGGCAGAAGCTGTTCTAGACCAGCTTAATCTGCTGCATCTTAAGGATAGGCAAATTGGTAAGCTTTCTGGAGGCCAGCTGCAGCGTGTTTTAATTGCTCGCGGCCTGGCAGTTGAGCCGGAAATTCTGCTCTTAGATGAGCCAACAGCCAGTGTTGATGCCCGTTCAACCTCCCAGATTTATGAGTTATTAAAAGAATTAAACGAGGAGAAGACAATTATTGTAGTAACTCATGATATGGCAGCTGTTTCCTCTTATTTTGACAGTCTGGCCTGTTTAAATGAAAAACTTTATCACCATGGGGATAAACATCTGGACCAGGACACAACAGAACAGGTCTTTGGTTGTCCTGTTGATCTGATCGCCCACGGTCATCCTCATCATGTATTTGCTCCTCACAGAGAGGAGGAAAAAAATGATTGATGCAATTTTAAACTATCAATTTATGCAGAATGCTTTTTTTGCAGCAATCCTGGCGAGTATTGTCTGTGGTTTGATTGGAACAATTATTGTAGAAAAGAAGCTGGTGATGTTGAGTGGTGGTATTGCCCACACTTCCTTTGGAGGAATTGGACTCGGTTATCTGCTGAATATTGAGCCGATTTATGGGGCACTTGGATTTGCAGTTACTGCTTCTTTAGCAATTGCTTCGATTCGACGCAAAATTGGCACCGGCTCAGATACTTTAATTGGAATGTTCTGGTCTTTAGGAATGGCCCTGGGAGTTTTATTTATTGGTTTCACCCCCGGTTATCCACCTGATATTTCTTCTTATTTATTTGGAGATATTTTAACAGTTCGCAGAATGGATGTCTGGCTGATGGGAGCTCTAACTATTTTTATGGTGCTGGCAATCAGCAGTCTCTTTAATTACTGGAAGGCCTATTTATTTGATGAAGAATTTCTTAGAGTTTTAGGAGTTAAATCAACTGTGCTGGAAAATTTTCTTTTTATCATGATTGCTCTGGCAATAGTAATTTTAATTAGAGTTGTAGGTATAGTTTTAGTAATTGCTCTTTTAACAGCCCCACCGGCAGCAGCCAGACTTTATACAGATGATTTGAAGAAAATTATGGGGTTGGCTGTTATTTTTGGCCTCATATTTTCTTTCAGCGGCTTAACTTTTTCCTATTATTATGACCTGCCATCTGGAGCGGTGATTATTATTACAGCTGCTTTATTTTATTTTGGTTCGGTAGCGGTTAAGGGACGTAATGAATAATTTAAAGCTGTTCAAATTAAAAAGGGAGTATTTTAAAGAAAACTAATCTTTAATTGGAGCTCAGCTATAAATTTGTTTGGAGACTAGAATTGAAATATTTGTGATTTTGCTACAGATGTATTAAGATAAAAATAGTTAATTAAAAATTGAATAGTTTTAAATAAGGGTTTCAGTCAGTGTTTTGGTGATAATAGCGAAAACAGCTGACTGGATTAAAACGGGAAAGAGGTGAAAAACCTCTGCGGTCCCGCCGCCGTAAGGTTTAAAGATAATCAAAAATGTCACTGGGAAACCGGGAAGGCTGATTATTATCTGAACCGAGCCGGAAGACCTGCCTTTATTTGTGAACACCATAAACTCACGGGTCATGAGGGGGTGTTGAGTAGATTTCATTTAAAGCAGTTAGATTATTTAAATTTAACTGCAATTAGTTTTCGATAAAAAATTGCTAATTATAAATAGAAATCTGACAACCAGTTTTGAATATTAATCCCTTTCGTTAAATTCTTATGAAAGGGATTTTTTTGATTTGTTGATAAAAGTAAAAAAATAGGAGGAAGTTATGAGTTTAGATTATGTAAAAAAGAGAGATGGCAGCCGGGTTGAATTTAAAGCAGAAAAAATCAGGAATGCTGTTTTTAAAGCCTGTAAAACTAATAGTAATCAAAAAGCTGATAAAATTGCAGAAAATATTACAAATAAAGTAATTGAAAAACTTGCTGCGGAATCTAAAAACAATAAGCAGGAGAACTGTCCCAGTGTTGAGGAGATACAGAATTTAGTTGAGAATCATTTAATGAAAGCAGGACACTTTAATATTGCCAAAGCATATATTATTTATAGAGAAAAACACAGCAAAATCAGAAACACTAAAAACGCTTTTGAAGACGCTCTTAGCTCAATGAAAGGTTATTTAGATCAAATGGATTGGAGAGTTAATGAAAACTCAAATATGAGTTATTCTCTGCAGGGATTAAATAATTTTATTGTTGATGAAGTAACTTCTGAACACTGGCTTCAGAATGTATATTCTAACGAAATTGAAAAAGCCCATAAAGCTGGTGATTTACATATTCATGATTTAGGATTGTTAAGTGTTTATTGTGTAGGCTGGGATTTAAAAGACCTTTTATTACAGGGTTTTAGAGGAGTTCCTACTAAAACAGAATCTAAAGCTCCCAAACACTTCAAGTCAGCTTTAGGACAAATTGTAAATTTCTTTTTTAGTTTGCAGGGTGAAGC
>JBHEOV010000160.1:0-379 GCA_046260625.1 Halanaerobium sp.
ATTCAAAGCCCTGCTTCTCCTCACAAGATCATGATTACCACCCCTCGATGAAGTATGGAGCATTGATGACATCTATTGGCTCGGGGGTTTGAGGAGTCGATGTCGTAAACCCGGGGCGGCTGCCCCGGGCTGTGTTATTAAACCCTTTCAGGGTTTGCACTATGGACAATATAAATTGTTGAGTTTCACAAAAAATATGGAACGCTCAATAGCACCCACACTAATCTATATAAAGCCAGATTTGTGAAACACCGGAACGGGCACATGGCTTCGGGGTATTTCACTCGTCGGACGAAAAAAGCAATCGTCAGACGAGCACGGAATCTTCGACCGTCGATTGTCTTTTTCGACTGTCGAATAGTTTGGTCCGGATCTCAAG
>JBHEOV010000160.1:462-722 GCA_046260625.1 Halanaerobium sp.
TTTACGATATTTGGGTAAATGAAAAAATCAAACTTTAAACAGTTAGCATTATGAGTAACACACTTGAATTCACAGACAACAATTTTTCTGATGAAGTAGAAGGCAACGAAACACCCGTTTTAGTCGATTTTTGGGCTGAGTGGTGTGGACCCTGCCGAATGGTAGGTCCGGTAGTAGACGAAATCGCCGGAGAATATGAAGGCAAAGCCAAAGTCGGAAAAGTAAACGTTGATAATAATCCGGAAATATCAGTTAAGTAC
>JBHEOV010000160.1:761-1142 GCA_046260625.1 Halanaerobium sp.
TTGAGGTTCATTTTTCTAAATGGACCTCTTTTTTTTGTCATTTTTTTATGATTCATTTGCGATTCATCCGGCAGTTTGCAGTGAAATCGATACTGTAAAAACTTCACGATATGATTTGGGGGGTATATCTGTATCACTCACATAGTTTTACATATCATTCGGGATTGACCCTAACTTTCTTTTTAACTTTTGCGTTGGATAAAAATAGAAGTTTAACTTTTTAGATTTATTTTTTTGAAAAAGGCATTAAGTATAACAGTTGTAATCGTCATCTTTGGTTTGCTTGCTTACCCAAAGATTAAACCTCTCCTCAGTACGTCTGCCAATGAGGGGCCCTCACAAAGAAGCAGTGGACTTTTGCAGGTTGAAGCTGTTCAGATT
>JBHEOV010000161.1:0-754 GCA_046260625.1 Halanaerobium sp.
GATCAATGCTTTTGTACCATTCTGCCTTTTAATATACTCCCCAATTTCACCAACTGTGTCCTTACCTAAAACATTGACTGAAGGAATAAAGTATCTACTTTCTTGTGCCACTTTGCAACACTCCCTTTGTTATTTTTTTTGTGCAAATTCAGAAAATTTACACATTACATTTATATTATAATTGTATAATTTATGGAAGTCAAGCAATATATTTAATTATTATTTTCACATCAAAGTTTTAGGGGCACTGAATAACACCTCTGGCCCAGAGACAGTCCCCACAAACCGGGAATTCATTACCGTGACAGTCTTCTTCATTTTCTTTTGACATTTCACAGCCTGAACACTGAGTACAATCTGAAAAAGGAAAATCTTTAACTTTTTTGCGAAATTCTTTAAATTCTTTACTATTCCAGATTTCTCGGAGAGGCTTTTCTGAAATTTTCCCAAGAGAATATTTATTAATATGTTTTTCCCGCTCTCTAATATAAAGGTTATAACTGTGCATTAAGGCAATACAGGGGCTGATCTCTCCCTGCCAGTTAACCGCAATTGAGCCATCTTCGACAAATTTACAGTAACCACGATGAGGATTAAAAGGGACCTGAGTTGTACTGATCGAACTTGACTTTCCACCTACTGCAGCCAGATCACGGATGATATCCTCCCGCAGATCAGTTGGAGGTAAATAAATTTCAGGTCTGTGTTCAGTTCTAATCTCCGGCTGAGAACGGCTGATAGAAAAAGAATAAAG
>JBHEOV010000161.1:764-1116 GCA_046260625.1 Halanaerobium sp.
AGGCAGCAGATTGGTCAAAAAGATAAAAGAAGCTCCCAGTTTGCGGGCAAGTTTTCTCAGATCTTTAAGCTCATCCACATTAGATTTCATAATTACATATTCGATTCCAATCTCACATTCTTTCTTTTTTTTATCTCGCAGATTGCGGAAATTCTGTATGTTTTGGATTACAGTCTTTAAATCTGCACCAGAACGAATATCAGCCATTGTCTCAGGTGATGTTCCATCTACAGAAACCACCAGGCTGTCCAGTCCCGCCTCCAGTAAGGCCTCTGCTTTCTCCTGATCGAGTAGAAGTCCATTTGAAATTATCTGAGTTTTGACTCCCAGATTTGAAGCCAACTCAATCATT
>JBHEOV010000162.1:0-1115 GCA_046260625.1 Halanaerobium sp.
CCTTTAATCTATGGTCGCCCAAACCCCTGGACTTCATACACCTCACTCTGGATAAATGAGGATAAATATGTTTTTGGTGGGTCAACTGCAAGAAGAGCAGGTAAAGATGCTAAATATGGTGAAGTTATCCAGGAACCAACAGTTGAAGACAATCAAGTTATAACTGTAACTAAATTTGATGATATTATAGTAGAACAGATTCTTTCAATTGTAAAAAGTTCAACTACCGGGCTTGCTGATAGTGCCCAAATACAGTATAGGATTACTAATGAGGGGAATGAAGAAGAAAAAATTGGCCTGAGAGTAATGCTGGATACAATGCTGGGCGAGAATGATGGTGCCCCCTTTAGACTTGGTGAAGATACTATATCAAATGATAAATTGTTTTATGATAAGGAGTTAGATGATTTCTGGCAGGCTTTTGACAGTGTTTCAGATCCCCAGGTAACCTCACAGGGTTCCTTTATTGGTCCTGATGTTACTACACCAGATAGAGTATATTTTTCTGATTGGGGAAGTCTGGCAGATGGTGTCTGGGATTTTGATTTTAATCCCGGCCAGGATTTTATGCGTAAAGGTGAATATGAGATAGACAGCGCAATGGCAATGTACTGGGTACCAGAGAAAATTGAACCTGGAGAAACCAAAACTTATATCACTAAATATGGACTAGGTGGAATTACTATTGTTCCCGGTATTTTGTCTCTGGGAGTTACCTCTCCAGCAGAAGTTACACTTGATAATAATAATCAAAGTTTTCCTGTAGTTGCTTATCTGGAAAACACTTCTGAAATAGAGGCAAAAGACGTTTCTTTAGACATTGAACTTCCAGATGGTTTTACTACTGAAGATGCAGAACGAAATCCAGGTGATATGGAGCCCGGAGATATATCTCAGATAACCTGGAATGTAAGTGCTGAGGATAGAAATAATTTACCGGAAGAAATGACATACCGAGTTATAGCAGATGCCGATAACACTGATTCAAATGAAGTGGAAAGAAAAGTCGAATTTTTAGGACCGCCAGTGCTTAATGCAGATATAACTTTAATGGAAGAAGTTGAATCTGTTGATGGTAGATTAGAACCAAATCCGTTTAGAGTTCAGGCAAAAAT
>JBHEOV010000163.1:0-1081 GCA_046260625.1 Halanaerobium sp.
CAGCGAATTGAATATTCAGGTATTAAGTGATATATTAAAAGAAAAATCATATAGAATTGCTCTGGCCAGAAGCGGCAAAGTGGCCTTAGAATTTGTGGAGATGAAAAAGCCGGATCTGATACTGCTTGATATCATGATGCCCGAATCTGGACCAAATATTTAGACAGGCAGACAAAATGATGTATAATAATAAGGGGAAGAGAATTTATTCTGACTAGGGAATTAAAATAGTGAGCAGCGAGTATTGAGCAAATTGGAGGAATAAAAGATGGATTATATTAAAAAATCACTTAAATTGCAGAATGTTTGTTATGATATTAGAGGACCAGTTTTAGATGAAGCAACACGCTTAGAAGAAGAGGGCTATAATATTTACAAATTAAATATCGGCAACACAGCCCCTTTTGGTTTTAATGCACCGGACGAGATTATTCATGATGTAATGTATAATTTAAAAAATGCTCAGGGATACTGTGAGTCCAAGGGTATTTTTCCAGCCCGGAAGGCAGTTATGCAGTATTATCAGAAAAAGGGAATCATGGATGTAGAAATTGATGATATATATATTGGTAATGGTGTCAGTGAGCTGATAACTATGGCCATGCAGGGACTTTTAAATGATGGGGATGAAGTATTGATTCCGATGCCTGATTATCCACTCTGGACAGCTTCGGTAAATTTAGCAGGTGGTAAACCTGTTCATTATATCTGTGATGAGCAGTCAAAGTGGTATCCGGATCTGGATGATATTAGAGCTAAGGTTAATGCTAAAACAAGAGCGATTGTGATTATTAACCCCAACAATCCAACCGGTGCCAATTATCCTGAAGAAATTTTAGAGGGGATTATTGAGATTGCTAAGGAAAATGAGCTGATCATCTACAGTGACGAGATTTATGAAAAGATAACCTATAATGGGGCAGAGCACACTTCGATTGCGACAATGACTGATGATGTGCTGGTAGTTACCTTTAGTGGGCTTTCTAAATCACACCGGGTACCTGGTTTTAGAGCGGGCTGGATGATGCTCAGCGGTCAAAAATACCATGCTGAAAGCTATATTGAGGGTTTAAATATGCTC
>JBHEOV010000164.1:0-1080 GCA_046260625.1 Halanaerobium sp.
TTGAAGATCTAATCAAAGAATTAAAAGAAGATTACAGCATTGTGATTGTAACCCACAGTATGCAGCAGGCTGCCCGTGTTTCTGATATGACAGGATTTTTCTTGATGGGCGAGTTGATAGAGTATGATAAAACAGATAAAATATTTGAAAATCCATCTGATCAGCGGACTGAAGATTATATCACAGGGCGGTTCGGTTAATCTAAATTTTAAAATTAATAGCCTGTTATCCAGGATTGTTTCTTGATTTAATTAAAAATAATTTAAATAATAAAAGATAAGACCAGAGAACCAATAAGTGAAAATATTATTTTTAATAAAGGATTTTCACCCTCTATCTTGAATATAATATATAGGATAAATAAAAAATATATAACCCTACAAGGAGGGTGCTGATGGCCTTTCAAACATTCAAGACACCTATCGAATCATTAGATCTTCTTGAACTGAGTGATGATCAAATAGTAGATAGATTTATTGAAGAAGAAAATAAGGCTGGATATCCTGATAGTTCATTACTTGCAGAAGTTTTAAGACGAAAGATCCATAATAAAGTTTTAGAAAAAAAGGAAAAAATAAAAAAAGAAACTTGATTGCTCTGCTAAAAGGTAAATAAACATAATCTGCATGACTGCCATCGAGAAATCGGTGGTTTTTTCTTTGTAAGCAAAATTTTAAAGGACTTTTTAGATTTGTATTTAAGTATAAATATAAGCGGATATCATAAAAATGGAGGATTTAAAATGTCTAAACAACTAAATTATCAGAGCTTAAGTGAAAAAGTAGCAGAACATTTAAAAAGAGAAATATTTCTGGAAAACTATCAGGGGGGAGACCGGATTCTTGAGGCCAGAGTAGCAGAAGAATTAAGTGTTAGCAGAGCCCCTGTTCGAGAAGCAATCAAGGAATTAGAAAAAGCAGGCTTAGTTGAAACAGTCCCTCGTAAGGGCAGTTTTGTTGTCTCCTTTGAAGAAAGTGATATTAAAGAAATTTTTGAAATCAGAGTTATTCTAGAAGGCAGAATGATGGAGCTTATTATTCAAAATGATCTCTTAGATGAAAAAGATTTTAATCATCTGGA
>JBHEOV010000165.1:0-1074 GCA_046260625.1 Halanaerobium sp.
AAGTTCATTCCCTGCAGCCGCATCTGAACAGCATCAGTGAAGGCAAAGAGCATACTGGCAGCAAAACCTCCAAGCGGGTTCCACTGGCCAAAGATATTAGCTGCAAGGGCCATATAACCTCTACCAGCAGACATATTACTGCTAAACCAGTTTAAATGTCCCAGCGAAAGATAAGCACCTCCAAGTGCAGCCAGCACACCACTTAAAGTTACCGAAAAATATTTAATAAAACGGATATTGATGCCTAAAGTATCTGCAGCCTCCGGGTGTTCACCGGTAAAGCGGATTCTTAAACCGAGAGGAGTTTTAAACATTAAATACCAGCCCGCAATTACAATGATAAACATTAGATAAACAACTGGAGAATGATAGCCAAAAAGATCACCAAGCACTGGTATCTCCGCTAAAATTGGAATCCTAATTCTGGCCAGACCACTAACACTCGGAGAAGCACCTTTCTGTCCCCAGATAACCTGCATTAACCAGGTGGTAAAACCAAGTGCTAAAATATTTATTCCAACTCCTGCAACTACATGGTCTGCTTCTAAATCTATTGTAAAAAATGAAAAGATTAAGCCCAAAATAAAGCCAGCTCCTAAAGCAGCCAGCAGACCTAAATAAGCACTGCCGGTGAAAAATGAACCTACTGCTGCTGCAAAAGCTCCGGTTAAAATCATCCCTTCTAAACCTATATTTATTACACCGGCTCTTTCGGAAAAAGCTCCTCCAACTGCGGCCAGAGCGATCGGAACAACTAATCTAATTGCTGCTGTAAAGGTATTAATACTGAAGATGACCCTTAAAATATCCACTAATTATCACCTCGAAAGACCAGATTCTTATTTTTATAAATTTTAAAAATAGCAGGTGCTGCCACAAATAAAATCACCAGGCCCTGCACAATTGTCATCAAATCAGCCGGGATTTTTGCAAAAAGCTGCATTGACATTCCACCGGATTCTAAAATACCAAATAAAAAAGCAGCAGCTAAAACTCCAAGCGGCTTATTTCTGCCCAGTACAGCAACGGCTATCCCTGTAAATCCATAGCCGGGTGAAAAATTAGTAATAAATC
>JBHEOV010000166.1:0-278 GCA_046260625.1 Halanaerobium sp.
GTTATACCAGAGAGCAAATAGATAAAGTTGGTTGCCACTGTAGCCCATTCTAATTCCACCGCCAATAATACAGATAACTCCCAGCAGTGCTCCAGTAATATTGAAACTTTTAATTTTTTATTGATCATTATTATCCTCCTATTTCTTTTTTTTAGTTAAATTACACTTTAGTTTACTATTAGTATAATTCATTTTACAGAAAAAAATTCCTGCATTTTATAAAAAGATAGGATAATTTTGACGTGAAAAATGCTTTAAATATTTTAATTAATCTGATA
>JBHEOV010000166.1:288-1042 GCA_046260625.1 Halanaerobium sp.
CTTCTCTCGTTCATAGCAGAAAAGTTTGTAATACTGCTGTTTGAAATATTACTGTTTGGAATCATTATTTTCTTATTATCAAAAGTTATCATAATAGTGTATAAAATTTGAATTTCCTGCACTTTACCTTTATGACCGGCTACTTCTATAGTATCTCCAGCCGTAAATGGTCGAAAAACAAGCAGTAAAACCCCTCCAGCAAAGTTAGAAAGACTCCCCTGCAGAGCAAGACCAACCGCAAAAGAAGCTGCACCTAAGACTGCAATAAAAGATGTCACTTCAATTCCAATTGTTGAAGCAATAGAAATAAATAGAAGTATAAATAAAACTGCCCTGGTAATTGACATTAGAAAACTGCTTAAAGTTCTATCAAATTTACCCTGCACATTTTTTTCTAAAAGCTTAACTATAAACTTAACCAGCCATAAACCCACAATTAATAATACAACTGCTAAAAGAAGTTTCATCCCGTAATCAGCAATAATAGGCTGTAAACCAGCTGTAATTTGATTCATGATTTTCCCCCTTAATTTATTTTTAAGCATCAATATAAAATTTTTTAAAATTATACAGCTTACTATATTTAATTCTAGTTAATTACTTACATTCCTGCAAATCATTAAAAAAAATTCTCTATTCATAATTTTTAAAAATTAAGAATAAGGAAATTTTAAAATCAATAGAGTAGGACCAGCCTTTCGGCTGGGACCCCTCGTCAAACTGCACGTACGGTTCTCCCGTATACAGCTTTCCG
>JBHEOV010000167.1:0-989 GCA_046260625.1 Halanaerobium sp.
AATAAATTTGAAAATTTAACCATGGCTGATTATCAGAGGATAAATTTATCTGATTATCAGTTTCCAGAATACAGTCCTTATAATAAGGAATATTTAAAAGAGAAAAAGGGGCAGAATGAGCTGCTGATTAAAAAAATGACAGATAATCTAAATAATGAAGCAGAAATTATAGATTATTTAGAAGAATTTAAAGATAAAAAAGTAGAAAAAGGTAATCAGGGTCTTGCGCAAAAATATTTAGCAATGGCCGAAGCTTTTTACAATACCGGTCTTTTTATTAAAGTTCCTAAAAATGTAGAGTTAAAATTACCTTTAGAAATATTTTATGAGCTTGATCAGAAAAACCCTGTTTTAATTGATAATAACTTAATTGTGGCTGAAGAAAATTCTAAGCTGACTATTGTTATTGATTACAGGATGCAGAATCAAAACTTAGAAGCCTTTCATAATGGTTTAACCAGAGTAATTGTTAAAAATAATGCTGTTTTAAATATCGTTAAAGTCCAGCGTTTTAATGATCAGAGTGACAATTTTGACAGCAATATTTCTCTTGTTTCCAATCAGGGAGAGCTAAACTGGATTCCCATTGAACTCGGAGGAAGAAACTCAGTTACAAATAACGAAAATACTCTAATGGATGACGGCAGCAGGGCCAGCATCAGTTCAGTTTATTTTGCTGATGGTGAGCGAAAGCTGGATCTTGGCTTTAAAATGAATCATCAGGGCCGCCACAGCAATAGTGAGATCGAAGTTAAGGGTGTTTTAAAAGACAGAGCGCAAAAAGTATTTAGAGGCGACTTATATTTCCAGAAAGGTGCGGGTCAATCAAAGGGTTCAGAAAAGGAAGAAGTTCTGCTCTTAGATAAGACAGTCGATTCTGATTCCATACCGGCTTTATTTTCTGAGGAAGATAATATAGAAGGAGAACATGCTGTAAGTGCAGGTCAGATTGATGAACAGCGTTTATTTTATTTAATGAGCAGAGGTAT
>JBHEOV010000168.1:0-959 GCA_046260625.1 Halanaerobium sp.
CCTTTGATTTCTGTTGCCATAATAATCACTCCCATTATATTTTTAATTAAAATTATTTAAAATTTACATTTAGGACATTTGTCCGGTCCTATTCTTCCTGATTCTTAGTATTTCAAATTTATGATTTATTTATCGTTATCAGTATCAAAATATTCAGGATGATATTTTTCTATTAGCTTCCTGTATTGTTTAATAACAGAAGCTCCTCTGCCTGTCATATGTTTGATCTGGGTTGTGCTTATACCGCGTCTGATAAGGAATTTAACGCGTTCATAATCTTTGATATATCTATCAACAGCATTTAATGAATGCTCTGTTTTCCTGGCTATATCAGGCGGCTGAACCTTTTGCTCATATAGTTCTATTATTGCTTTTTTATGAGTAGTCCCACGACCCATATCCAGAATATATCCTTTAAGCGGTAGGACATCATCATGAGTTTCATGATATTCACCAATACGCTTTGAAATAGTTACTGTAGAACGGTTCATTATGGCTGCCAGTTCTTCAACAGTTAACATTGCACCCTGCTTTTTAGCAGCCTTAGTCAGCCTGGCAATACGGATCATATCATGTTCTGTTTTGGATACACTTTGTCTTTTTAATTCTATATCTTCTTTGGTAACATAGGGAAGTTCAATAACTTCCTGCTTATATTCTTCACGTTTTTGACCCAGTTTTGGCTTGTTATTCTGCTCGGAAGTAGCAACCCAGCTTAAACTGCCAAACTGATTGGTCTTTTTACGGGGATGATATTTATATTCCATTTCTACTATATCATCAGCTATTAGCTCCAATATTTTATGGCTGCCAAGCAGTTTATATTCACTCTCTAAAAGCTCAATGATAGCCTGTCTGAAGGTCTTTGTATCCAGGTTAGAAAAAGGGTTCTGACTCATTTTATGACCCCCTTTTTTGCCTCAGTTTTCACTGAAGCTTTTTCCTCGGCTATATTAACT
>JBHEOV010000169.1:0-920 GCA_046260625.1 Halanaerobium sp.
TATTACTTTTAATTTTTTCACTAAGCTTTGTTTTATCAGGATGTTCTGCTATTGGTGAATTAAAAACTGAAACTATACTGAATGATTATTTAGAAAGTAAAGAGGGACCAAAAGGGGTAATAGCTCAATCATTTGACAAACTTTTGGAGGAATTTGAAGGTAATAATACTTTAAATGATTATGACTGGGAATATACTATTGAGCTTAAAACTGTTAACATTATAAATTCTAAGGCTGATGAAGATGGAACAGGTATTTTAACAGCTAATGACATTATCTTAGAATATAAATATACAATTAAAGGAGATCCAAAGAATAATGAGTTAAGTCCAATTAACAAAACTGATGATTTATATTTGACATATAACATTACTGAATTACAATATGATGACAATAAAGATGAACTAGAAATGATGACTTCAACTCAGGCTGAACGGCAGGATAAATCATCGCAATCACCATTGATTTCTAACATAGAAAAAATTAATTCAGATGATGGAGAATTAATTTTAAAAGGAGATATTGAAGAACATACTGAAAGTTCTATTCTGGGAGTGATTTCTCTTGGTGATAGAAACTTTTCTGAATTAAATAATCAGGTTCTAAATATCAGTGATACTAAATTAAGTGTTGATACAGGTTTAACCTTAAACAAAACTGATTTTGCTTCAATTCTGGTGATAAACTATGATGAGTTACTAGATAATTCTTCTGAACAAACTGGGTTGGCGGCTGTTTTAATTTCCGCTCCGTAAATACTTAATACTAAAAAAAGGTACCGGGAGCGAATTGCTCTCAGTACCTTTTTGCTATTTATAGAAAAATATTTAATTATTTTTTTAATTACTTAGATCTTGCAGCTTCGATGTTGACTTTAGTTCCTTTAATATAGTTATCTTTCATGATCTGTAATACCTCAT
>JBHEOV010000017.1:0-26892 GCA_046260625.1 Halanaerobium sp.
ACAGTAATCTTATCCTGCCAGCGACCAAATTTGCCCTGATCAATTCCATCAACATTTTTAATTTCTTCAATCCGCTCAAAACCTCCTTTATTTTCGCGGTAATTGATAATATTTTCGGCTGTTGCCGGGCCAATTCCCCAGAGTTGATCAAGAACTGAAGCACTGGCTGTATTAATATTGATTAAATTATTCTTAGTTTCTGCTTTCGACTCAGCTTGATCAGATTTAGCTTCAGCTTCTTTATCATTTTCATTATCACTATAACTCTCAGCATCATTTTCTAAACCGGCTTTTATATCTCTGGCACTCCTGTCAACTTTAACAGTATAATTTTTGCCGTCGGCTGTAAGAACTATATTTCCGTTTAAATCATTTCTGTAAACTCGGGCTCCCTGACTTTGATAAAGCTCAATCACCTCTAAAGCTGGATGACCGTAATGATTATCACCGACCTGGATTACAGCCACTTCTGGTTTTAAACTTTTAATCCATTCTGAATAACTGGAAGTTTTACTGCCGTGATGGGGAACTTTAATTAAATCAACCCTAAGTTCTGGATTTTCCTGGAGCAGATCTGCTTCAACTTCTTTTTCAACATCTCCGGTAAATAAAAATTTATGCTGCCCATATTCAAGCAGAAAAACCAGCGAAGAGTTATTTAGATCGTAAGCTGCCACCGGTTCAGTCGGGTGGAGAAAATGAAGAGTGCTCTCACCAATTTGAAGCTTTTCTCCCCTGCGTGGTGTTTCGAAATTTAGATTTTCCTGGTCAATTTTGATTAAATAATTTTCATAGGTTTTGGATGTATGGATTTTTCCGCTGTCCAGTACAGTTCCCACTTCAAAGCTATTAATAATATCTACCAGGCCTCCGATGTGATCTGCATGAGGATGAGTGCTGATAATATAATCCAGTTTTTTGACATTTTGATCTTTGAGATAATTAATTATTTCAGCTGCAATTCTGTCAGCACGATCTCCACCATCAATCAAAATATTTTTACCAGCTGCTTCTTCGATCAAAACTGAATCTCCCTGACCGACATCAATAAAATGAATTTTTAAGTTTTCAGCAGTTGTATTTAAAGTAAAGACCAGAATTAAAGAAATCAAAACTAAAAATAGGGCCAGTCTTTTTTTGTCCATAAAATTCCCTTTCTCTATTATTTTCTAAGAAAAATATCAGTTATAGCCTATTCTATTATTTCTAGATATTTACTGATAACCCTGCATATTAATTGAAAAAGCTTTAAAAGCAATGTATACTTAGACTAAGAAAAATTTTAATTTCAAATGGAGGTTAGATAAATGACTAAGAAATTAGAATTAACAATTCTTTCAGAAAATACTGTTGAAAAAAGAAAGCTGCTTGCAGAGCACGGACTCTCCGTTTATTTTAAATATAATGATCGTCAGTATTTATTTGATACTGGTCAGGGTGAAGTTATAGTTTCAAATGCGCTAAAATTAGGTATTGACTTAAAGGAAATAGATACTGTATTTTTAAGTCACGGCCATGATGATCACACCGGTGGCTTAAAAAAGCTGCTGAAAATTAAGCCAGAAATTAAAGTTTTTGCCCACAGTGATATTTTTCAGCCTAAATATAAAAAAACAGCTGCTGGTTTAGAATTTATTGGGACTGCTTTAGATAAATCAGAGATTATTAATTTTATCCCTGCAGAAACTACAATTTCCGCAGCAGCCGGAATTTATAATACTGGAGAAATTCTTGCACCTCGTGCAAGTTACATAAATGAAAGATATGTAGTTGAAAATGAAGAGGGAAAAGGAACTGATCCCTTTGATGATGATACTTCACTTTATCTTGAAACTGAGAGTGGAATTGTCATTTTACTGGGCTGCAGTCATAAGGGTGTTAAGAACATAATTGATGAGATTAAAGCAAATGTTGACGATAAAAAAATTACGGCTGTTTTTGGTGGAATGCATCTTAAAAGAGCAGACAGAGAAGAAATTGATGAGCTGATAGCTTATTTTGAAAAACTCGAACTTGATCTGCTGGCTCCGATGCACTGTACAGGGCGCAAGGCAGCAGTGCTCTTTAAAGAAGCTCTGGGAGATACAGTCCAATTGGCTTCTGTAGGAGATAGTTTTGAATTTTAATTTTCAAGAATAGATTATGGAGGTAAATATATTAATATATTTCGAAAACGCCTTAAAAGGCGTATTTTTTGCTTTTAATATGTATATTCAAACAAATAATAATTCCTTTAAAATAAAGATAAAAAAGCAATTAGATAATAATTAAATTAATTGGAGGTGGATAATTAAATGAAATTAGTTAGACAGTTTTCTATTATTTTGTTGATAGCTTTTAGTGGAGAAGTAATAAATTATTTCTTTAATACACCAATACCGGCTAATGTTCTGGCTATGATCATACTTTTAACATTACTTACTACAGGAATAGTTAAATTGAAAATGATAGATCAGGTTGCGAATTTTATGCTGGCTCATCTGGCAATATTTTTTGTTCCCCCCGGAGTTAATCTGATCAATAATTTAGATTTATTAAAAAATGATTGGTTAGCTATTTTAACAATTATTGTAGTCTCTACCATAGTAATTATGGTTGTAACCGGATTTACCATTCAGTTATTAAAAAGGAGGAGCACCTAGTGGAAGAACTATTCAATACACCCTATTTTGGTCTTATTATTTCATTTTTAACATTTGAATTAGGAATTTATTTGAATAAAAAGTTTAAGCTTTCAGTTTTTAATCCACTTTTAGTAAGTATGGTTTTAATAATTTTCTTATTATCTGTTTTTAATATTGAGGTAGAATATTATAATCAGGGCGGAGATTTATTATCATTTTTTCTTGGCCCTGCTACAGTAGTTTTGGCAGTTCCACTTTATAAAAGACTTGAACTTTTAAAATCAAATTTTAAGGCAATTCTAATCGGAATCACTGCTGGTAGTACAAGTGGAATCTTGACCATTATATTTTTAGCAAAATTATTTGGTTTAAATGGAGAAATTGGTCTTTCAATGATTCCAAAATCAGTTACAACTCCAATTGGCATTGAGATTTCCCGGCAAATTGGTGGAATCCCTTCTATAACTGTAGCAGCAATTATTTTAACAGGCATACTGGGAGCAGTTATTGGACCATTTATCTGTCAGTTATTTAGAATTAATGATAAAGTGGCAATTGGAATTGCGATGGGGACTGCTTCACATGCTATAGGAACTACAAGAGCAATTGAACTTGGAGAAACAGAAGGCGCCATGAGCAGTCTGGCAATTGGGCTGGCAGGTTTAATTACTGTTTTTATTGTTCCTTTTTTGGTTATTATTTTTTGAAAGATTAAATTTTTAATTTGATTTTGTCAGGGTAAAGAACAGGAGATGTTGACAACAGTATTTCTATGTTAAAAAATTACTTTTCATAAACATCTTTTTCTGATATGATTAAAACGAAAAGAATTTAACATTTTATTAACATTCAGGAGGACTTTAATTGTTAAGTAATTTTGAACTCGAAAAAAGGCTGCGATATTTATCACCGATTCTTTTTCTGAGCTTTATTATAAAGTATAATTATCTAATGCTGCAGATCTTTTATGTTCCTTCACTGACATCATTAATTATTAGAAACCTGTTCTTTGCAATATTTTATTTGAAATTTATTGAACCTCTGCTTATTTCTAAAAAAATAAGACAGAGGTTGTTTTTGCTGATCTTTTTCTTCAGTTTATTTTTTGTTGCTAACTACTGGTATAATCATTATTTTGGTAATTTTTTGAGTATCAGCGATATTTTTTCAGGAGAAGGTACTGGCGATTTCTCGATGTATCAGGTTTTATTTACTCAGATTTTTAGATTTAGAGATATTCTCCTTATTTTAGATCTGGCTCTTTTGGGAGTTTTGGGATTTAATTCTCTACCAGATTTAGAATCAATTTTTGACTGGGGGTTTTGGGATTTATCATTTAAAGCCTTACCTTTAAAAAATACAACTGCCTTTGCTCTGATTATTCTGCTTTTATTGATTCAGGTTGTAGCAGGCAGCTATATTATGGGAGGAGAAAGTCCTTCAGAACTTTATCAGTCAGGGAGTTCATATCTGGCTTCAGTTTATGGTATTCTACCCCTCTATACAATGGAAGCTTACAGTTATCTAACTAGAGAGGAAGAAAAACCGCGGCCTGAGCTCAAAAATATACCTTATTATCTGAAGCAGAATCAATTGAGTGGAATACAGAGCCTGCCGGAAAAAACTAATGTAATTTTAATTCAGGTCGAATCACTTGATGCTAAAATAATTGATTACCGTCAGCAGGGTAAAGCAGTAACTCCATTTTTAAATAATTTGAAAGCTGAGAGTCTTTATTTTAAAAATTTTTATGCCCAGAAAGTTAACGGCAGTTTTGATGCAGATCTCTCAACTTTAACCTCACTTTATCCGGTAAATCGGAGTTATGTATTTAGAGATATTGATTTAAGTGCTTTTCAGTCTCTACCTTCTTTATTAAAAGAAATGGGATATCAGACACTGGCTTTTCACAATAATGATCGCAATTTTTTTAACCGGGCTGAAGCCTATCCGGATTTAGCTTTTGATCGTTTTTACAGCCAGCGTGATTTTAAAGAAGTGATCTATCCAATTCCAGAAGAGAGAGCTCTGGGGATTAATGATTATGATTTCTTTAATTCCGCAGCTGATAAACTTAAGCAGGCTGCAGCAGAGAAGGAGCCATTTTTTGCTTATTTAATTTCGCTGACCAGTCATACTCCTTTTCAGTTTTATCCAGAAAATGAAGTTGAAGATTTTGCAGAAGTTGATAATAATCTGGTTCATAACTATTTTAGATCAATTAATTTTTTGGATAGTTCACTTAAAAACTTTATTTCCAAATTGGAAGCAGCAGGGATTATGGAAAATACACTCTTAGTTATTTATTCTGATCATGAGTCAGAAATAAAAACTACCGAATACGAGTCAGGTCGGGATTTCAATCTCTGGCGGAATGTAAAAGTTCCCTATCATATTCCTTTATTTATTAAACATCCAGAGCTTAAAACTACTACTTATGAGCGGGAGGGTACTACAACAGATATTGCTCCAACAGTTCTCGATTTATTAGGTTTTAAAGAACTGCCGGAGCAATTTGTAGGCAGTTCCTTATTCTTAAAGCAGGAAGACCCGCTTTTATTTCTACATGAAACTCCTCATATTCTAAAAGATGGACAGCTTTATATTAAAGAGCTGGATCAGCTGATTAAAGTTGGACATCTTAAAGATCAAAAAAAAGAAATAACTTTTTCTGAGCAAAAAATAGAAGAGTTAACTGAAATAGTAAATTATATGCGCAGCCTATTTATGATCAATCAAGGAGATATTTTTAGGGAGGTGGAATAATTAAATATTTTGTAATTATTACAATTATAATTTTAATATTTGCCTTTGTTTATTTTGAATTTTATTATTTAATTCGACCTTCCAGACTGGGGCATCAAATTATGGATAAATATAATTTTGATTATCCGGTACTGGTAGCCCATAGGGGAGCATCTTTTGAGGCACCGGAGTCCACTCTGCCTGCAGTTAAAGCTGCGCTGGAAAGTGGTATTGATTATATCGAGCTTGATGTTCAGCGGACAAAAGATGGAGAACTTGTAATTTTTCATGACACTAATCTTCTGCGTTTAACAAATGCTAAGAAGGTTTTTCCTGAAAAAGATAATTATGAACTACATAATTTTACTTTAGAAGAACTTAAAAGTTTAAATTATGGAGCCTGGTTTAATATCAAGTATCCTGACCGGGCCAGTGATTCTTACAGTGAGTTAACGATCATGACTCTTGCAGAGGTTTTAGATTATATAGATCCTGTTAAAACAGGGGTTGGGCTGGCTTTAGAACTTAAAAGCCCCTATCTATATGAGGGGATTGAAAAGGAAATTACAGATCTACTGCTTGAAAAAGAAGTTAGCGAGGAAGAAGATCTGCCACCCCGCATCTTATTTCTTTCATTTTCTCCGGCTGCTTTAAAAAGACTTTCAGAATTGAGGCCGGAATCACCTCGGATATTGCTGGCTAAAAGAAATTTAGTTTCGCCAAAGCGCTGGCAGGGCTGGCTTGATATAACAGAAGAAGTTGCTGATGGAATAGGTCCTAAGGGCCATGTCAGCTATCCCTGGTATATTGGAGCTGCTCACAAAAGGGGTTTATTTGTTTTCCCTTATGTAATCAACCGTTCCTGGCAGCTTAAAATATTTTCCTGGTTCAGTGCTGACGGATATGTGACTGATCGGCCGGAGATGCTGGCTAATTTTTACAATCGGGTTCAGAAATTCGGTGAAAGTATAGGCGAATTTGGAGAAGAATTGCTTGATGAAGATGAAGAACCAGCTTCAGAAGAAGAATCTACTGAAAATGAAGAAAAAAATTCTGATTAATTTCTATAATCAATGGAATTATACGAAAAGTTTATGATATAATCAAAATGATATTAACTACTGAATAAACTTTTCTTAAAAATTTTCAAAATAAATTTCCATTTTTAAGAAAATAATTGACTCAATTGGAATCTTAATTTTTAGGAGGGTTAATAATTATGCAGAATTTTACTTTTCAGAACACTACTAAGATAGTTTTTGGTAAGGATACTGAAAAAGAGGTAGGAGAATATACTGCCGAACATGGTTCAAAAGTTTTAGTTCACTATGGTGGCGGTAGTATCAAAAAATATGGAACTTATGATAAAGTATTAGAATCACTGGAAAAAGCCGGAGTTGAACATGTGGAGCTGGGCGGAGTTGAGCCCAATCCTAAATTAGAACTGGTTAAAGAAGGAATTGAGCTGGCCAAAGAGGAAAATGTTGATTTTATTCTGGCTGTTGGTGGCGGTAGTGTTATAGACTCGGCTAAGGCAATTTCTGTTGGCTATTTTTATGAGGGTGATGTCTGGGATTTCTTTACTCGCGAAGCGAAAATTACTGAGGTGCTGCCCATTGGTGTTGTTTTAACAATTCCTGCTGCCGGCAGTGAATCGAGTAATGGGGCAGTTGTTACCAAAATGGATGGGATGTATAAAAGAGATATTGGTTCTGAACTGCTGAGACCGCAGTTTGCAATTATGAATCCTGAGCTTACATTTACTCTGCCTGATTATCAGACAGCCTGTGGAGCCGTGGATATTATGTCTCATATTATGGAGAGATATTTTACTAATACTGAAAATGTAGAATTTACAGATAGACTGTCAGAATCAACTTTAAAAACAATTATTAAAAATGTACCACAGGTACTTGAAAATAATGAAAATTATGCAGCTAGATCTGAAATAATGTGGGCTGGAACTATTGCTCATAACGATTTATTGGGTACCGGCCGCGAAGAAGATTGGTCTTCACACGGAATGGAACATGAATTAAGCGGTATTTATGATGTCGCTCATGGTGCAGGACTGGCTGTAGTATTTCCGGCCTGGATGAATTATGTTTATCAGCATGATCTAGAGCGTTTTGCTCAATTTGCAGTCAGAGTCTGGGACGTGGATCCTGATTTTAAAGACTTAGAATGGACTGCCCGCCAGGGAATTAAAAAGACAAAAGAATTCTTCAGCTCGATTGGAATGCCTGTTACTTTAAAAGAGCTTGATATTCCGGCTGAGCGGCTGGAAGAAATGGCAGAGAAGGCTACAGAAAATGGTCCGATCGGTAATTTTGTTAATTTAGAGACTGAAGATGTTTTAAATATTTATCAGAGTGCATTAAAATAATGACCGGAGGTGCTTAAATGCTGCAGAAATTATCTGCCTTTACTATTTTATTAATTGTCTGGTTTATCTTTGCGGGGAGAATAACAGTAGATGTTTTAATAATTGGCAGTGCAGCTTCACTTTTGGTAACATTATTTTTTAGTGATATGTTATTCAGGGAAGTTCACCGCAAGCTTCCCTGGTATCACTATCTACGTAAGCTTGCACTTTTATTATTATTTATTCCTGTCTTTTTTTATGAAGCAATAACTGCTGCTTTAAAAGTTTCTAAACACGTTTTCGAAAAAAATCCTTCCTTTAATCCTGGAATTGTCAAAGTTAAGACTGAACTGACTGATATTACGGGTCTGAGTTTCCTTGCCAATTTGATTACACTAACTCCAGGTACTGTAACTCTAGATTATGATCGGAGCGAAAAGGCTTATTATATTCACTGGATTGATGTAGAAACAGTGGAAGAGGCTGAGCTGAAAAAGAAAATAATTGCTCGTTTTGAGCGCTGGGTAGGGGTGATTTTTAGATGATTGTCGGATTGGCTATATTTTTTACTATACTTTCGATTATTGTATCCTACCGGGTAGTTATCGGCCCTACTATTACTGATAGGTTGATCGGGGCTGATACAATTGGTATTTTTATGTCACTGGTGATGCTGATGATTGCCTTAGAATACGATCTTGCTCTGCTGGTAGATATAGTACTTGCCTATGCAGTTCTACTATTTATTGATATGTTAATTTATGCTAAATACTTTGAACATGGGGAGCTGTATAGATAATGCCGATTAGATTAATAATTTCATATTTTTTAATGGGTAGTGGGGCTGCCTTTGCTGTAGTAACAGTTTTAGGACTGCTGCGCTTTCCCGATGTTTATACTCGAATCCATGCTGGGGCTGTTGTCCTGACAATGTCAGCTGTTTTAGTAACTATGGGGACTGCAATTTATGTCTGGGATTTCTTTTTGAGTGCGAAAATTGTTTTGATTGGAATCTTTTTTCTCTTTTCCAATCCAATGGCAACTCATGCTATTGCCAGAGCTTCTTATAAAAGAGAGATTGCCTTACCTCAGGAATATGAGATTGATGCTTATTCTGATTATTTGGGGAGAGATGCTTAATGGCAGTTCTTGAGCTACTTTTAGTTGTTTTTTTAATTTTTACAGCTGTGATGGCAGTTCACTTTGAAGAAGAACTGATTTCAATAATATTTTTGTCTATCTTTTCTTTGGTTTTAACAGCACTATATTTACTGCATAAGGCTGCAGATGTAGCTTTAGCGGAGGCTGTTATTGGTGCTGGCTTAAATACAGCAATTTTTATGAGTGCTATCAGTCAGATAAGACATGGTGATTCCGACTGAAACTCAGCCGGAGGTGTAAATTTTGAATAAATTAATGAAAAAAACTTTAATCTCAGTTGTACTGCTGGCAGTTAGCTTTGCTCTTTATGAAAATTTTGCGATGATGCCTGAATATCAGGGGTTAAATGAGGGATTATCTAATTACATAATTAAATCCGGGCTCAAAGATACAGGATCTCTGAATTTAATTACGGCTGTACTTTATGATTACCGAGCCTTTGATTCACTGGGAGAGAGTACTGTGATTTTTGGAGCAGTAAGTGGGATTGTACTTATTTTATCCCGCAAAATGCTGCCTGTATCATCTAAAGGGCTTTCTTTTATTGTCAAAAGAAGCCTGGGGATTATGACACCCTTTATTGCTCTTTTTGGTTTTTATGTAATTACCCACGGTCATTTAACTCCTGGTGGAGGATTTCAGGGAGGGGTAATTTTAGCGGCGATTTCAATTATCTTTAGTATTGTCTATGGTAGTGCCTTTGATTATCGGCGCTACAGTCCACAGGTCAAAACTGCCTTAGAGACTGGAGGAGCCCTGACATTTTTAGGGCTGGGACTGGCCGGAATTTTAATGGAAGGTGCTTTTTTACAGAATTTAGGTTTTTTGACAGCAGAAACTGGTACTTTGATTTCCGCCGGCAGTATTCCCTATATCAATATTGGAGTTGGATTTAAAGTTGGAGCCGGACTGGCAATTATTTTTTACAGTATGATCCAAAAAACTTTTGAGGAGGATTTTTAATGTTTAACAACTTTGTTTTTATTATCCTCTTTATGCTGGGCTTTTATGCTCTGGTTATGAAAACAAATTTAATTAAAAATGTAATTGGTTTAAATTTAATGGAAGCTGCTGTATTTTTCTGGGTTATTTCTTTTTCTGATATTGGGGGAGAAGTTTCGATTCATAAAATGGGAGAAGAAGTAACCAAATTTAATGACCCCGTACCTCAGGCTCTAACCTTAACCGGGATTGTAATTGGAGCCAGTACAGCGGCTTTGCTTTTAACCCTGATTATAGAATTAAATAAATTTAGTGGGACAATAGATAGAGATCAATTAGAGGAGTTGAATGACTGATGAGCTGGATGAATATTGAGCTAATTTTATTGATTGCTCTGCCTGCTTTGATTGCAGTCATTATGTATTTTAGTGCAGGCTTTAATCAGCGAGCTCGAAACTCTCTGGCAGTTGCAGGGGCAGGTGTAGAACTTTATTTAGTTTTTTCTTTATTTTTATTAAATTTTGAGGCTGTAAAAAATTCTGATTTTTTTCTGCAGTATACTATTGGTTACACTGATAGCCCTTTTATAATTAATTTTGCAATGGATAATTTAAGTCTTTTATTTTCTTTGATTGTCACCGGGGCTGTATTTTTGATAGTTCTTTTTTCAACAAAGTATATTAGAGATCAAGAAAGCAAATATTTTGCTCTCTTTTTTCTGGTTTTAGCTTCAATTCAGGGCAGTATTTTGACAGCTGATCTTTTTACATTATATTTATTTATTGAGGCAATTACAATTTTTACTACTCCTTTAATTTCTTTTAAGAAAACAAAGGAGACCACAAGAGCTGCGATGCAGTACTTATTTTATGGAATTACCGGGGGAGTATTTTTCTTTATTTCGATTATCTTAATTTATTTTAATCTGGGGACCCTCAAGATGGCTGCAGTTGCTCAATCTTTTGCTCTGATCTCAACTCCGATGCAGTTAACAATTATTATTTTCTTTTTACTGGCCTTAATTATTAAGCTTGGGATTTTCCCAATTCATTTCTGGCTGCCTCGGGCCCATAGTGCCTGTCCGGCCCCAATTAGTGCTCTACTTTCGGGAGTGCTCCTAAAAGTTTATCTTTATATTTTTATGCGTTTATTCTGGACCATGATTGCCTTTGATTTCTTAGTTGAGCTGCATTTAAGCAGCTTTGTCCTCGATTTAGCTTTAGTCTCCAGTTTAATCGGCCATGTTTTTGCTCTACAGGCTGATGAGCTAAAGAAAATGCTTGCTTACTCAAGCATCGGTCATATCGGGATGATTCTGGCAGTCTTAATGCTGAACACAGAAGCTGCCTTTTATGGAGGTCTGCTGCATATTATTGCTCACCTAATGATGAAGTCCGGACTCTTTTTAAGCAGTGGTTATCTGCTGAAGACAACTCTTTCTCATCATATAGATGATCTAAAGGGTATTGGTCATAAAAACAGGCTGGTTTTTATTGCCTTTTTTATTATCTGTCTGGGAACGATCGGGATGCCACCTCTGATTGGTTTTGTCAGTAAGTGGTTTGTACTGCTTGCTTTTTTAGAGGCCCGTCATTATTTTGGGGCTTTTGTAGTTGGAGCCGGCAGTATAATAGCTCTAATTTATTATTTACGCTATATTTCACAGGCTTATGAAAAAGTAAAAATGGAAGGTGAAACTCTGAGAGAAGAACTGCTTTCTCTCAAATCGTTTTTTAAAAACAGCAATACCATGAAAAATGTGATTTATATTTTTACAGTGCTGATTATCTTTTTTGGTCTGGCATTTAGATTTCTAGAAATGCCGATTAATACAGCAATTTTTGAGTTATTAAATCCACAGAAATATATCGAGCTTGTTCTGGGAGGTTGATTGATGGATATTAAAATATTATTTCTGATTTTAGTTCCTCTGGCTACGGCCTTTTTGATTCCTTTTATTGACCTGATTAATGCCAAATTAAGGCGTTTTTTCGTTCTAATTGGAATTTTACTGGAATCATATTTTATTATAAGTATCATAGTAAATAATTTTCAGAGCCTTAAAAACGGAGACTTTTTCCTGCAGTATTATCTAGGAGGCTGGCATCCACCACTTGGCATTACTTTAGCGATGGATGGTTTAAGTCTGCTTTTTACTGTGATAACAGCTTTGAGTCTTTTTCTAATAGTTATTTATTCTATTGGTTATATCGGCCACCATGAGGGTAAATATTATGTACTTTATTTTCTGATAGCTGCGGCTTCAATGGGCTCTATTTTAACGGCTGATATGTTTAATATTTATGTTTTTATAGAAATGCTGACTATTACCTCCGGCGCTCTAATTGGCTTTAAGCGGAGCAAAGAGGCAAGTGCAGCAGCAATTAAATATTTGATTTATAATGTTTTAGCCGGTCTGCTATTTTTCCTGGGAGTGCTTTTGATTTACTTTAATCTGGGAACTTTAAATATGGCAGATATCTCACAAAACTTTGCTTCTTTAGAAAGTGGGATTCAGCTTTTTATTTCGGCTATCTTTTTAACAGCAATTTTAATCAAGATGGGAATTTTCCCATTCCTTTTCTGGCTGCCTAAAAGTTATGATACTGCACCCTCACCGGTGACTGCAGTTTTATCCGGAATTTTATCAAAAGTCTATCTTTACATATTTATTAGGATTTTCTGGACAGTAATTGGTTTTGAGACTCTGCAGGCTTTAAATTTAAATGTACTGCTGTTTGATCTGGCTTTACTGTCTTCATTTTTTGGTCATGTTTTTGCCCTGCAATCAAATAATATCAAGCGGCTTTTAGGTTATTCCAGTATCGGTCATATCGGGATGATCACAGCAGTGATTATGCTGAATACAGAAGCCGGTTTTTACGGAGGGCTGCTGCATATTATCAGTCATATGTTTATGAAGGCCGGATTATTTGTGGCCTGTGGTTATTTGCTGCAGTATACCCGCTCTCATGCCTATCGTGATTTTAAAGGGGTAGGAATCAGGAACCGTTCAGTTTTTATAGCCTTTATTGCGCTGCTTTTAAGTATGATCGGGATGCCGCCTCTGCTTGGATTTGCCAGTAAGTGGTATGTCTTGATGGCCTTTTTAGAAGCCCGCAGTTATTTTGGAGCTTTTATAGTTATTTTTGGCAGTCTGACAGCTGTAATATATTATCTGCGCTATATTGCCAAGGGTTTTGAAGAGGTGAGATTGACGGAAGATGATCTCAAAGAAGAAATTTACAGCAGACCACTTTTGTCAGTTTTATACAGAGGGAAAATTGTAAGCTTTATTACCTATACCTATACAGCAATTATTATCGGCTTTGGACTTGGTTTTAGATTTTTTGATTTACCACTAAAAATGTCAATTGATAGTATTATGAATGTAGAAAGATATATAGAATTAATACTGGGAGGTTAAAATATGGCTGTTATCTGGCAGCAGTTTCTGTCGAGTTTTCAATTTGATAGTTATTTTCCTCTGCTGGCTGAGGTCGGAGTTATTTTAACTCTGATGACAGCTCTGGCAGCCTGGAATTATATAAAAGAAAATAAGTTATGGTACTATGTTTTAACTTTAGTTTATCTTTTAAGTACTCTGGTTGTGATTTTAACTAATGACTGGTTTTTCTTCCTTTTTGCCTGGGAGATGGTAACTCTGGCCACAACCTTTATGCTGGCCTGGAGTGACTGGAAGCTGGTGCGGCAGTATTTTGTAATTCAGTTCAGCGGCAGCAGTATTCTGCTTTTTGGAGCTTTAGCTGCTAATGCCTTTGGCTATGCCAAAATTGGAGTAATTAACTCAGTTCCCCTGCAGTTTTTATTGATTATGGGAATTGGGATGAAAAGTGGTCTCTTTTTATTCCACTTCTGGCTGCCTCCGATTCACTCGGAAGCTCCGGCTCCTGTTAGTGCTGTTTTATCAGGCTGGGTGGTTAAGCTTGGCTACATATTTTTATTAAAAATTATTCCAATGGAGACTGGAAATACATTTCTCTTTCTTATAGGGCTGGCAATGATTGTTTACGCCGGCTGGCAGGCACTGCGCTCTGCTGATTTAAAAATTATGCTTGCTTATTCTACAGTCAGTCAGCTCGGCTTTATCGCTCTGGCTATTGGTACTGGTGGTCAGTATGCTTTTTATGGGGCAGTTCTGCATATTATTGCTCATGGTTTTGCCAAAACTACGCTCTTTATCAGCAGTGGTATCTGGCAGAAAGAATACGGCAGTCGGATTATTTATGATTTTAAAGATGCCATTAGCCGCAGACCAATTACCTCAGCCGCTACAATTTTAAGTTTTGCTTCTCTGGGGGCAGTGGTTTTTACGGCAGGTTATAACAGTAAATATTTAATCAAATCGGCACAGACAGCCGGTTTACTCTCAACAGTGGTTTTCTTTCTGCTTGGATTTTTAAGTTTTCTTTATGCAGGCAGGGTTCTTTACTGGGTTTTTATTAAAGATCAGGATTACAGCAGCTTTTTTGCTGATTTAAAGCAGGGTTTTAACCATTACCAGATTTATTCTCAGGATATTCTGGCTCTTTTAACAGGAATGCTGGGGATTATTGTGGTTGGATTCTGGCCTGAGATGCCTGGTGATATTTTAGCAGCACTGCTTGAAAAAGATTTTCATTTATTGAGTGGCTTTCGAGACACAGTTATTTATTTAGCTTTTTCAGCCTATTTATTTTATAATAATAATGGCTTTAAGGTTGAGCCTCGGGGCAATCTTTCACTGGAAAATTATCTGCAGCTCTTTTTAAATTTCATCTACGGTTTGAGCCGCAGAAGTGTTAAATTTGACACTGAGAAGATTTTTGAGACATTTTTCTATAATGCAATTTTTAATGCCTCCAAAAAGCTGCATGATTTTGTTTATCAGGATTTTACCATGCAGTTACTCTGGATTCCTGTTTTTTTAACTGTTCTTTTACTCTGGCAGCAGATTTACAGTTATTTTTAAAATTAAATAGTTAATTTCCCCTAAAATACAAATTATATGCATTTTATTTTAATTTGTTAAATTTAGGGGTTTTTTGTCGAAAAAAGAAGGGATTAGATGATTTATGTTAAAGATAAATAGTAACTAGTAATAATTTATTTATTTGGGGGTGAAAATTTGAATAATCAACAGTCTGAATCTCAGTTGAAATGGAAAAATTTAGCGGATAAATATAAGGATTTATTTGAAATTGATGGTTTTATTGAAGAGATAACTGAAAAATATCAGATGGAAAATAGATTCGCTCAGAGTGAAGAAAAATTTAGATCTGCTTTTATGAATCAGAGTTCTCCGATGTTGATTATTGAACCTCAAACAATGGCTGTAGTTGGAGTAAATCAAGCAGCTCTCGAATATTACGGCTACAGCTATCAGGAATTTTTAGAGATGAAGATTACGGATTTAAATATTTTGTCGGCAGCAGAAGTTTTAAAGGAGATTGAAAAAGCCAGAACTTCTAAAAAATCTATCATTTACTTTAGGCATCTGCTTAAAAATGGTGAAATTAAAAATGTAGAGGTTCACAGCGGTTCAATTAAAATTGATAATCAAAAATATTTATTTTCGATTATTCATGATATTACAGAAAGAAAAAAGGTAGAAGCACAGGTTGAGAAAAAACGGATGGAATTAGAAGCGGCCAAAAAAATGGTAAATGATATTTTGGATTTATCAGCTGAAGCGATCCGCTATGTTGATTTAAATTACGAAGTTATAAAAAGCAATAAACGCTATCGAGAATTGAATAAATTATATCAGGCAGATAAACAAAATAAGTTTAGTAATTTAGATCAGATTGACGGCAGTTCTAACTGTTTTGACCTTTTTTGTACTGATAACTGTGGTACTGATAATTGTTCTTTAAAATTAATTATGGAAGGTAATGAATTTATTCAGGAAGATGTAGAAGTTTATCTAAAGGGAGAAAAGCATTACTTTATTGTAAGCATAGTTCCTTACCGCAATCCGGAAGGTAAATTGAAAGGGATTATCCAGAGTTATAGAGATATTACTGAGCGTAAAGAGAGTGAAAATAAATTAAAATATTATTATAATCAAATTAAAGAACTATATGCTGAACTGGATAGAGAGTTTGACAAAGGAATCAGAATACACCAGCAGTTTCTGCCGAAAAAATTACCGGAGACTGATAATCTGGATATCAAAGCATATTTTCAACCAGCTAACCGTCTGGGTGGAGACTTTTATAATGTAATTGATACCGGAGATCAGCTTTTAATTTATCTGGCTGATGTCAGTGGTCACGGTCTTGATGGCTCAATGCTAAATATTTTCTTAAGAGAACTGGTTAATAATTATCTATCTGATCCCAAAAATTTAGTCAATGGTATTGATACAGTAGATTTTCTAAAATTTATCATCAAAAGATATCACGCTGAGGAAATTTCTATTGAATATATGACCTGTCTTTTAATTGGAGTCTATAATAAAAAAGAAAACAGTTTTGCCTTCAGCAATGCCGGACTACATATTCCACCTCTCTATATAAATCAAAAAGGAGAGCTTAAAAAAATTGAAAATGGTGGAGTCCCAATTTCAACAGCTATAGATTTGGAAAGTTATTTAGCAGCAGGCTTAATTAAATATCAGGAATTAAAAATTGAGCTGGAGCCGGAAGAAGCACTATTATTAACAACTGACGGTATCATTGAAGAAAAAAATAAAGATAAAAGCAGCCCCCTGCAGTATGGGTTAAAAAGACTGGCTGCAGTATTTAAAGAAAATTATAAACTGCCGGCAGCAGAATTGATCACAGCAATTAATCAGGATTTTAAAAATTATTCTGGAGCAGAAATGACCCAGGATGATATTACATTTTTGGTTTTAAAGCGAAAAAATTGAAAATAAGATAAAATAAAAATAATAATCAAAGGAAGAGGTTTTAAAATGGATGTCGTATTAGAAGGACTATTGGAAGCAATAGAAGATGAGATTGCAGCTCAAGAAAAATATCAATATTTAAAAGAACAGACTACTGATCAGAAAGCTGAAGCTCTCTTTGAACAGCTGATTAAAGATGAAAAAGGACATGAAAAACTACTGCGCTCTCGTTATGAAGCCTTAAAGGATCATCTGCAGGATAATTAAAAATATTTTACTTGCAAAAAATTACAAAATTAGCTATAATCAGGTTATAGTAATAATTATTATTACTAGTTGATCTGTATTTAATAGGAGTTGGTCTTTTGATAAAGACGAAAATTGAAATTAAAAAATTAGGTAATTTACCTGATTCTGAAATGAGATTAAGTGAGCTATTTATTACTCTCTCCAGTGCTCTTGATATGGGCAGTTTTGAGATTCTTGATCATTCAAGTCGAGTAGCTTATATAGCTTTAGAAATCGCAGAGGAGCTGGACTTAGAGGCTGAATTAGTAAATCAGCTTGTGCTGGCAGCTTTAATTCATGATATAGGTATTGTGGATTATGAAAATAAAGAAAAGGCCCAGAGCATTTTTGAGGTAGAATTAGGACTGGCTGAATCTCACTGTAGAATTGGGGCAGAGCTGACAGAGAAATTGACTTTTCTGCCGGGGCTGACTGATATAATCTATTATCACCACCATGAGTGGAATGGAGATAACTTTGATCAGATTAAAGGCAGAGGAATTCCTCTGGCCAGCAGAATTATTCATCTGGCAGATAGAATAGAGGCCCTGATTGAGCCAGAGCTTTTTATTCTAAATCAGGTTGAAGATATAATGAGAACAATCAAAGCTAAAGCAGGAAGCTGGTTTGAGCCGAAGCTGGTAGAAGTTTTTTCTAGAATTGCTCAAAAAGAAGCTTTCTGGCTTAATCTAAAAGTAAAAGAATATAATAATATTTTAGCAGACTGGGGCCAGAAGACTAAAACCATAATTGATTTAAGTGATCTGGAATCACTGGCCAGTATAGTTGCTCATTTAATTGATAGAGTCAGTCCATTTACTTCGCGTCACAGTACTGGAGTGGCCACAATTGCGGCTATGATTACACATGAGTTGAATTACAGTCTTGCAGAACAGCGGGCAATGAGGATTGCAGGTCTTTTTCATGACCTGGGAAAACTAATTGTTCCCAGTCAGATAATAGAAAAAAATGGTGAACTTACAGCTGCAGAATTTAAAATAGTTAAACAGCATACTTTTTATACTTACCAACTTTTAAATAAAATTCAGGGGCTGGGCAGTATTCCAGAGTGGGCATCTTTTCATCACGAAAGGCTTGATGGAAGTGGTTATCCATTTAGAATTAAAGCAGAAAATTTAAATGTAGGCAGCAGAATCATGGCAGTTAGTGATGTTTTTCAGGCGCTAACTGAAGATAGGCCTTATCGGCAGGCTTTTTCTATTTCTAAAGCGCTGGGAATTATTGATCAGATGCAGCAGGAAGCAAAATTGGATGCAGATATTATTTCTGTTCTAAAAAATACAATTTAAAGATTTAATTTGAAGTTAAAAATGGGGGGATACAGAATGGAAAGTAAAACAAACGTTATTGATAAGACAGAAGTTGTGATTAAACCTATCGGCAATATTGATTTTTCTAATTCACAGGAGTTAAAAGATGAGCTGTTGGCATTATTTGAGCAGGAGTACAAAAAAGTTGTAATGGATTTTTCTGAGGTTGAGAGTATTGACAGCTCCGGTCTGGGGAAACTACTGCTTTTTCATAAAAAATTAAAAGAAAAAGAAGGTACACTTGTGATTAGAAATGTTGAAAGTGATTATATCAAAAATATGTTTGAAATGATTCATTTAAATAAGGTTATAGAAATTGAAGCTTAAGCAGCTGTAATTAAGAAGTATTTTAAACTATTAAATATTTATTTAATAACCTTATAAATCAAAAAGCATAGGGGTTGAAGTGATGGGAAATTATGAAGATGAGCCTCAAAAACAGAGTAAAAAATATCATTTCGAGCTGGAAAGCAAAGAAAAAATTATCTGTAAATTCCGGGCGGTAATTTATAAGCTTCTTCCCAATTCTGTTAGTTCTGATATTTTTGCCATGGCCTTACACGAGATAATCGTTAACGCTGCTGAACACGGTAATCAAATGCAGGCAGAAAAAATGGTTATAATTGACTTGAAAATGAATAAAAAATTAATTTGGGCTGAAGTTAAAGATCAGGGGCCGGGTTTTGACTGGGAAAAAAGATTGAAAGAAGAATTTGATATCAGTGGTGATAGTGAACGAGGGCGAGGAATTATGATGACAGCCAGAGCCTGTGATGAATTTTATTATAATCAAAAAGGTAATAAAGCCTATTTAGTTAAGAAAAATATTTTCTGAAAAGATTATATTTTAACTGCTGTCTAACTGATATTGATTTTTTAAGTTTTAAATTATATACTTAAGTTCATCAGAAATTTATTTTTGAAATATGAGTTTACTATTAAGGATGAGCTTTATGAATTCATCAATTCTGCTTCTACTGTTATTTATTCTGCTTGCTCTAATTTTTTTGCTGGCAGTTAAGCTTTTTATTTATAAAAATAAATTTAAAAAGTTGAAATTAGAGAAAGCAAAAAGTAGTCAGAGTTTAAGAGAACAGAAAAATAAAATAGAAGAACTGGAAACAGATATCAAATCTAAACTCGAAAAAGCCAGAAATATTCATCAGCGAATGCTCCCTGATCAGCTGGCTGAGCCGGCGGACTATTTTATCAGTGATTATTATCAACCGGCAGAATATATTGGTGGAGATTACTATAATTTTTTTAAAATTGAGCATGGGGCAATGGATCCTTTTTTTGATCAGTATCTTCTTTACTTTTTTGATGTTTCAGGGCATGGGATTGACAGTACACTGCTTTCAATATTTGTTAATGAGAGCATAGAAAATTATTTTAAACTGCGTCATAATCCTGGGGAGAAGATTTCAACCAGTAAACTGATGAACTACATAGATCAGCGCTATCAGAAAGAAGATTTTCCCGATGATTATTTAGTCTGTTTATTTATTGCTGTGCTTGATAAAAAGAAAAATACTTTAAATTACAGCAGTGGTGGTTTTCAATATCCAATCTATAAATTGGATAAAGATGAGAATCTGGAAGAGATAAATATCGGTGGGCTGCCGATTTCAACTGCGCTGGGAGCTCTGCCTGACAGCCGCCGGGAATATTCTCTTGATTTTGAGAGAAATAATACTTTAATGCTTTCTACAGACGGCCTACTGGAGCAGAGTAATGGTTCTGAGCTTTATTTTCAGCAGCTGCAGCGAGTTTTAAAAAAATATAAGTTTTTGCCAGCACCTTTTTTGAAAGATTTAATCCGCAGTGATTTTTATAATTTTACTAATGATAATCCGGGAGAAGATGATATCACATTTTTATTAGTGGAAAGGCCGGCAGGTGAAATTTTAAATTTCAGACTGCAAGCAGAGGATAGAGCAGAAAAAGTAAGTGAAATTTTAGAGTTTTTAAATCAGAATCTGTGGGATCAGCATCTGCATCTAAAAACAATGCAGTCTATTTTGACTGAACTAATGGAAAATTACAAATCAGAGCTTAAAATTAAAGCACTTAATAATCAAAAGCTTCTAATGTTTAGTCTGGAAAAAGAAAATAACTATGCTGACTGGGATCTTATTTTAAATAATTATCCAGATTTAACTTCTATAGCGGAAAAGGATATAAATATGAATGAAAAGGCTGAGACTGAAATTGAATTTAATCGAGAAGAAATTTATTTCAGTCATAATAGTTCAAATAACAGGCTATATTTGCTGCTGATTAAAGATGACAGTTTGGCTTTTGATTTTTCTGATACTAATTTAGATATTAATAAATAAAAAAATATTAGCAGGTTAAGAAAAACAAATATAAAAATGGGGTGTTTGAAATGTTAGAAGAATCATTAAAAATAGTTATTGAAAATAATAAAGCTGTGCTAAAATTTGAGGGTGAAGTTATTTTTGATAATTCGAATCAATTAAAAGAAGAGGTCAAAAAAAGACTGGCCAAAAAAGAAGGAATCGAGAGTCTGATCATTGATCTTTCAAAGGTTCCTTATTTAGATAGTTCTGGAGTTGGAGTTGTTTTATCTTTATTTAAATTTATGCGAAATAGAAATGGCTCTTTAGCAATCGCAGAACCGAATGAAAAAATAAGAAGAGTTTTTGAAGTTACTAAAATGACAGAAATCATTCCGGTTTATACAGGGCTTGAGGAAGCACTGCAGGAAGTTTAGTTGATTAACCATTAAAATTGAGGTGCATTAAATGCAGAATTCAATAGTGGAAAAGAATTTTAAAATAGGTTGTAGAGCAGCTGAAATTAAGCCACTTCTGGCAGAAGTGTTTTCTGAGCTCGATAAATTATTAAATGATGCTGCTGAAATAAAGTTTAAGCTTGAAATTGCTGCCCGTGAAATGCTGGCAAATGCCATAGAACATGGTTGTGCTTTAGCTGCTGAAAAATGTGCAGGCTCAGAGAATTTAAGGATTAAGATCAAGCTGCTGCTTGAGGCAGATGAGCTGAATTTTGAAGTAGAAGATCCGGGTCCGGGATTTGACTGGGAAAATTATAACTTAGATACAATGCCCAAATTTGAAGAACAGGGTCGGGGTTTAAAAATGATAAATCAGGTTTCCGATCAAATTAAATTTAATCAGGCGGGTAATAAAATAAGAGCCTGCTTTAAACTATAGTGAAAAAAACAAAAAAATGGATGGAGATGATTCATCAAACAGGGGGAAATAAATTGCTAAAAAAAATAAAAGGATCTATGTTTGCAAAATTTGTTTTATCTTTTTTAATTATTATAGCTCTATTTGCTGCAGCCAGTTATGTTGAATATTATTATTCACATCGGGTAATTGAGTTGGAAGAAGAGATAATGGAGATGCAGGATTTTCAATTAGAGCTTGCTAATTTAGAAATTGATCATCATCTCTGGATGATCAGTCTCTATGAGATGATGATTGGTGGTCCGGCACCAGAACTTGGTGATCATACAGAATGTAACTTAGGTCAGTGGTATTATAATATAACACCTGAGGACTATTTTAGAGAAGCTTATGAGGAGATGGAAGAGCCGCATACTCAATTACATAGCCATGGTCAGGAAGTTGTAGCTCTCTTTACTAACGGTCAGGAAGATCAAGCTGAGCGGCTACTTAATGAAGAAGTAAAGCCTGATCTGGAATTGGTTCGAGAAAACTTAGGAGAAATGATCAGCTTAACTGAAGCAGAAATTGATCAGATGAAAGTTGAAAAAAATGAAATGATGGCTTTTTCTGATACAATTTTTTATTCAGCTACAGTAATTACTCTTTTATTATCAGCTTTAATTGCCTGGTTATTGACCAGAACTACTGTTGGACCGATCAATAAGCTGGTTGAGCAGGCTGATAAGGTGGCAAAAGGGGATTTAAGGCATAAGATAGAAAGCAATAAAACTGATGAACTGGGAGTGCTGGTTTCTTCCTTTAACAATATGATAGATACGCTGCGAACTTTAGTCAGCAGTATTGACGATAATTCGGAGGCTGTGGTAACAGCAGTTAAGGATTTAAATGTAGTTTCTGAAGATACAGGACGCGGTTCAGAAGATATTGCCCGCAGTATTACCGAAGTTGCAGAAGGCAGTGAAAATATAGGTCGTGAAATAGAAAATGTTAAGAATGTTGCTTCACGGCTTGATCAGGAAGGTGAAACTCTCAAGGCCAATACAGAAGAAAGTTTGAAAATGGCAGATGAATCAGCAGAATCAGCTGAAAAAGGCCAGGAGGCTATTCAGCAGGCAATCAGTCAGCTGGATATTGTGAGTGAGACTGTTAACTTTGCAACTGAGGCCATTGAAAAACTTGGTAAACGCTCAAAGGAGATTGGAGAAATGGTAGAAATGATAGAAGGTATTTCTTCACAGACCAATCTGCTGGCTTTAAATGCAGCGATTGAGGCTGCTCGAGCTGGAGAAAAAGGACGTGGATTCTCTGTTGTAGCGGAAGAAGTAAGAGAGCTCGCCGAAGAATCATCTGATGTAACAACTCAGATTAGTTCTTTAATTGAGGATATTCAGTCAGAGACTACAGCAACTGTTAACTCCATGGATACCAATATTGAAGAGGTTAATAAGCAGATTAGAATTATCAATGAAGCTGGTGATTCCTTAGATAAGATGGTTAATGCCTCTGAGAAGACAAATAAAAAAGTAAGAGAAATGCATGAATTTGCAGATCATCTTGATGATATAATAGATACAATTAATAATGCTGTGGATTCTGTGGGCAGTGCAATAGAAAATAACTCTGCCAGTGCAGAAGAAGTTTCAGCTCTAGCAGAAGAACAGAGTGCAACGGTCGAGGAAATTTCAGCATCTGCAGATGAATTAGAGAATATGGCAAAACATTTACAATCATTAATCGAAGAGTTTGAGGTAGAATAAAATGAATAAACAGAATTTAAGTCAGAAAATAAAAGAAAAAGCAGCGGCTGTTGAAGAACGGGTTATTGAACTCAGGCATCAGATTCATCAGAATCCGGAGCTTTCGTTTGAGGAACATCAAACTTCCGCTTTGGCAGCTGGAGAAATGAGAAAACTTGGCTTTGAAGTCCGGGAAAATATTTTTGGCACAGGAGTGACTGCTACTTTTAAAAACAGCAGTCGGCCTGAGGCCAGAACTCTTCTGATCAGGGCTGATATGGACGCCCTGCCGGTAGAGGAAAAAAATGAGCTTAACTTTAAATCCAAAAATGAGGGAGTAATGCATGCCTGCGGCCATGATGGTCATACTGCAATTTTAATCGGTACGGCTGTGGTGCTTAAAGAAATGGCAGCTGATTTTAAGGGTAACATTAAGTTTCTTTTTCAACCGGGAGAAGAAACCTCCGGTGGAGCTGATGGAATGATTAAAGCAGGAGTACTCAAAAACCCGGATGTTGATGCAGCTCTTGGTCTTCATCTCTGGGGCAGTAGCCCTGAAGGAGTAGTAGAGTATAAAAGTGGTCCCCTGATGGCTTCACCTGACCGTTTTGATCTTAAGATTATCGGCAGGGGCGGTCATGCAGCTCGACCACAGAATACAATTGATCCGATACCAATTGGGGCTGAGATTATTTCTGCTCTGCAGACAATAGTCAGCCGCCGAATTGATCCTCTGGATTCAGCTGTGATTTCTGTCTGTAATTTTGAGGCGGGCAGTACTCATAATGTTATTCCAGATGAGGCGGTTTTAAAAGCTACAGTCCGCTCTTTAAAAAGTGAGGTTCGAAAAGAGCTGGCAGCAGACATAAAAAAGGTGATTGAAAATATCTGTGAAATTTATGGAGCTGATTACGAACTTAATTATATTTTTGGTTATCCACCGGTTGTTAATGATTCTAAAATAACAAAAATACTGGCTGGAGCTGCAGCAAAAGTGCTGGGCGAAGATAGAGTTCACGAAAAAGAAAAAGCTGAAATGGGAGGAGAAGACTTTTCCTATTTTGGTCTGGAAGTCCCGGCAGCATTTTATTTTCTGGGTATTGCCCCGGAAGGTGAGATAATTAATCATCATCAATCAGATTTTAAGTTTAATGATTCAGTTTTAAAAGATGGAGTTGCCGTAATGGCCCAGACTGCACTCGATTTTTTCAACAACTAAAATTATGAATACAACAGCAGACAGTAAACTAAAGCAGTCAATATATAATTGAGAGAACTTCCGCCTGTAAGCAATTCACAGGCGGTTCTTTGATTTAGATAACTAAACAATAATTCCTTGTAGTAGAAATATGTAGTAATTAATTATGATTTTATTTAAAATGGGGGGTGAAGCAGTGATGTTAGATCAAAATCAGGCAATATCAAAAGATTTAAAAGAATTTTTAGAATTAAGTCCTTATGCAGCTATCTTTATTAATCAGCAGGCTGAGGTAGTTTATTTAAACCAGAAAGGGTCAGAATTTGTAGAGGCTAACTGTTTTGACTGGAAAATTCATGCTGATAATTTTAATTATATTGATTTTATAGAAAAAAACTCACCAGCTCAGGCTGAGCTTTTAATTGAAAATATAGAGATGATTCTGGCTGGAAAAAAAGAAAAATTTGAATTTGAATACTGCTGTGACAAAAAGATTTATTTTGCAGTCAAAATATCAAAATTTAAAGCTGGAGTTCTAATTTTATATGAGAATATTTCTGAAAGAAAAATAACTGAGCAGAAACTTTTTCGGGAAAAAATGTGGTCAGATGCACTCTTTGAAAACAGCAACTCTTCAATTGTTTTATTGGATGAAAACCATTTGGTTTTAGATGTAAATCAGAAATTTGAAGAAACATTTTCCTATAAACTTCAAGATATCAAGGGTGAAGATTTAGATCATGTTTTAGAGACAGAAAATGGCAGTAATATTAATAAAGAACTGACAGCTCGAGTCTTAAACGGAGAGAGTATTGAAGCTGAGGCAGAACGTTTTGACAAATATGGGAAGCCAATTTCTTTTTTAATTAAAGGGGTTCCGATCACTGTTGACTCAAAAGTTAAGGGTATTTACGCTATTTATGAAGATATCAGTGAGCGAAAAGCAGCTGAGAAAAAAATAAAATCTTTAGAAGAAAGATATAGAACTATTTTTGAACATGGTCCAATGGGAATTCTGCTGCTGAATTCGGAAGGGAAAGTTCTGCAGGCCAATCAGACCTTAGTTAAGTACTCAGGTTATGATAAATCTGAGCTGATTGGGAACAGTATTTTTGAGACTGTGGTTCTGGAAGAAAATAGAGAAAAGGCTAAGAAGTTTATTGATCAGATCTTAGCAGGTAAAGAAGTTGAATATATAGGAGAAAGCCATAGAAAAAATGGAGAGGTTTTCCCAATTTTATTCAAAGAAAGGGTCATAGAAATTCCAGGGCAGGGTCCCTGTGTACTTTCAATGCAGCTTGATTATACTGAATATCAAAAACAGCAGCAGAAAATTGAATATATAGGCTACCATGATCAATTGACTGATGTCTATAATCGGAGCTATATAGAAAAAGAATTAAAAGGATATGATCAGGCTGAGTATCTGCCGCTGGCAGTAGTAATGATTGATATTAATGGTCTGACCCTGGTTAACGAAAGCTACGGCTATCAAAAAGGTGATCAATTATTAATTAAAGTTGCTGCCAGGCTGAAAACTTTACTGGCCGAAAAGGATATTCTGGGACGCTGGTCTGGAGATGAGTTTATTATTCTGCTGCCTCAAAGCAGCAGAGAGGAGCTGTCTGAATTAAGAGAGGCTGTTGATTATTTCTGTGATTCAACTGCCGAAGATGAAATACCTGTATCCCTGGGTTTCGGCTCAGCCATCAAAAAAGAAGCAGGTACTAATCTCTATCAGGTGATTAATCAGGCTGATCGCAATATGAATCAGGATAAACTGACAAAATCCCGCAGTTCTAAAAATAAATTTGTCAAAAATTTAATCAATAGTCTGGGTGCTAAAAGTAATGAGACTAAAGAGCATGCTTTAAGAATGACTTCACTGGCTTTTAATCTGGGTGAGCGATTAAATTTAAACCATGAAAAATTAAACGAACTTAATCTACTGGCAACTCTGCATGATATTGGTAAAGTTACTATTTCAGAAAAGATATTAAATAAACCGGAAAAATTAACAGAAGAAGAATGGGAAATTATCAAAAGTCATCCTGCTAAAGGTGCTGCTATAGCTGATTCAACTGCTGAATTTTCTCCAATTGCAATTTATATCCGCCATCATCATGAGCGCTGGGATGGTAGGGGTTATCCTGATCAAATTGCAGGGGAAGAGATACCTTTACTTTCCAGAATGATTACCCTTGTTGATTCCTATGATGTAATGACAAATGAGAGACCTTATAAAGAAGCAATGAGCAAAAAAGAAGCAATAAAGGAAATCAGGCGCTGTCGCGGCAGTCAGTTTGATCCTGAACTTGCAGTAGAATTTATAAAGCTGCTGGAAGAGGAGGAAGATTAATGAACAGTGAGAAAACTATCTTAATAGTTGATGACAGCGAATTGAATATTCAGGTATTAAGTGATATATTAAAAGAAAAATCATATAGAATTGCTCTGGCCAGAAGCGGCA
>JBHEOV010000170.1:0-919 GCA_046260625.1 Halanaerobium sp.
ATGAGGTATTACAGATCATGAAAGATAACTATATTAAAGGAACTAAAGTCAACATCGAAGCTGCAAGATCTAAGTAAATATTTTTTAATAATAATATCTGAATAAAATCAAAAGGGACTGTGAGCATCAAAACTCACAGTCCCTTTTTTTATGTATTAATATGAAATTAATTTTTAAGGTACAGCAATTAATGCAGCTGCCAGTCCTGTCTGTAAAGGACTCTCTATTAATTTGTCATAGTTAATAACCAGAATTGAAGCAAAATTTGTTTCTCCTAAAGAAAACTCTGGATCAATGCTTAATTGATCATCACTAATATTTAAAGCATGATTGCTTTGTGAATCTGAAAGATCTCTATCCCCCAGAGAAATAACTCCCAGTACTGAGCCAGAACTATAATTATCAATTTCAACTTTTAAACTAAATCCATTATCATAATTTGGTTCAATTTTAGAAAGTATAGGAGAAAGAGAGTTTGATTGCCTCTTTGCCTTAGCTTGACTCATGTGTTTAAGGTTTTCACTATTATCATCATATATTAATTCACTTATATTATAATATAACTCTCCATTTCTGCTAAAAGATTTTGAATTATCATTTTTGTGGTCTCCTGTAATTGTGTAATCATAAACTAAAACAATATTTTTTACAGTTAAGATACCCGAACCATCTGAATCTGATTTAGCATCAACAATATTTACCTTTTCATTATTAATTTTGTAATCCCATTCATAATCATTTAAATTATCATCAGTATTATTATTAAGTTCATATATTAATTTATCAAATGATTGAGCTATAACATTCTCTGGCCCATCGTCACTTTCTAAATAATTTTTAACTATAGTTTCAGTTTTTAATTCACCAATAGCAGAACATCCTGATAAAACAAAGCTTAGTGAAAAAATTAAAAGTAATA
>JBHEOV010000171.1:0-884 GCA_046260625.1 Halanaerobium sp.
TGTCAAATAATATTTTACAGGCTTCGATATTTTTTGGTGTCCAAATTTTAGTTTGCAACTTTTGTGAATGCTACTTTGTAATCCCCAGTAATTTTATTATATAACAAATATTACTGATCAGACTGGAATCCAAAGGAAGCCCCATATTTGCTCAAAAACGGGTCGGACAGCACAGTAAACCCTTTACTATCTATAAGTTTAGAACCATGCGGATTGATACCCCAGATGTGCCTACAAACGAATTTGATTACAGGGATAAGTACATAACTAAGATGGGTAAGTTTCTGCAGGTAATAAAACAAGAATGTTTAATTGAGAACGGTGACTGAGCTAGCCTTAACTTTAACACCCTTTCAAAATAAAATACTAACAAAACACACTTCCTCTTTTTGAACTAAAGTGATATCATTAAATCAAACATTAGTTCAGAAAGGGGTTATTTTTTATCAAAGATGTTGAAAGAAAACTCCTTCCAAATATTTTATTTGGTGGGAGATGAATTTCAACGGTCTTGATCTTCTCATATATTAAACTTAAATATATTGTAAAATCATCATTTGGATGATATAATAATACTATAATATGAACCAATAAATGAAATTATCTTTTAAATTTAAACCAGCTATTAATCATAAAAACTTAAATATTATCAGAACATTAAGTTTCCACACATCTAAACTATATAATATTGTTAATTATTCTATCCATAACGGAGAAGATAAACCTGTATATACTAAACTAGATGAAAAATTTAGAGGTAACTGGCATAGTGATTATCTACATTCACATAATAGACAGCATTGTTTAAAAATGTTAGCTCAAAATTGGAAATCATATTTTAGAAGTTTAAATGATTATAAAAATAATCCTTCTAAATATAAAGG
>JBHEOV010000172.1:0-852 GCA_046260625.1 Halanaerobium sp.
ATATAATGTAGTTAATGAAAAAGATCACTATTTTAATATTTATCCATTCTGCAGAAATATCCTTTAAAAGAATTTAAACAAAAATAAAATTAATTTGTTTGACTTTCGAACAATCATAAATTATAATTAAATTAAAGCAAGAATTTTATTTTTAAAATAAATATTCAGAAAATAAAAAATATTAAAAATAGATATTTTAAAAAAGAAGGGACTACTATGGAAACCAAAGATAGTAAAAAAATATTTGGCTGGGCTGGTCCGGCAGCAGGAGCGGCTATTTTTAGAATAATTAAAGATATTGGTCCTCTTTCTCGCACTGACATAGTTAAACAAACTGGTTTATCGAAATCTACCGTTAGTGTGCATACCAAAAAATTACTGGAAATGGGTCTGATTAAAAAAGCTGCAGCAGAAACTGAATCTACAGGCAGTGTGGGAAGAAACCGGGAGCTGCTTAAATTTGCCAAGAATAATGGTTATGTAATTGCTATTGATCTTGGGGCCACCAGTTTAAATGTTGCAGTCTGTAATCTAGATGCGGAGATCATTGAGCTTAAAAGCAAAGATATTCTGGTAAATAATGGACCAAAACCAATTATGAATCAGGTTGATCAATTAATTGAAGAATTATTGCAAAATAATAATTTGAATCGGGAAAAAATTTTTGGTATCGGAATGGGAGTTCCCGGACCGGTTGAATTTTCCAAAGGACTGCCTGTTTCACCACCCATTATGCCCGGCTGGCATCTTGTACCTCTTAAAAAAATTCTACAGGAAAAATATAACTGTCCTGCTTTTATCGATAATGATGTCAATGTGATGGCTTTTGGAGAAAAACATGCGGGATTGGGC
>JBHEOV010000173.1:0-253 GCA_046260625.1 Halanaerobium sp.
GGCTGGATCACCTCCTTTCTAAGGAGAACTAACTCTGTGTTATTCTATTGGCACACAAGCCGAAGGTCGGTTTGTGTGTTAAAAGCGTGGGGGTGTAGCTCAGTTGGGAGAGCACCTGCCTTGCAAGCAGGGGGTCAGGAGTTCGAATCTCCTCATCTCCACCAAAGAACCTTGAAAACTGCACAAGAATAAGAAACGAAGCTAAGACAAAGAAAAACGAAAAGTTTAACTAAGTTGAAGCGGGATACAATTT
>JBHEOV010000173.1:263-805 GCA_046260625.1 Halanaerobium sp.
AACCAAGAAGCAAATTTTTTTGTATTAAAGAACTAGGAGAAACTCTGGTCAAGATATTAAGGGCGTAAGGAGGATGCCTAGGCACTAGGAGCCGAAGAAGGACGGGACAAGCACCGAAATGCTGCGGGGAGCTGCAAATAAGCGTAGATCCGCAGATGTCCGAATGGGGAAACCCACATATGGAGAACCATATGTATCATGTAGTAAATACATAGCTGCGTGAAGGAAACGAGGGGAACTGAAACATCTAAGTACCCTGAGGAAGAGAAAGCAAAAGCGATACCCAAAGTAGCGGCGAGCGAAATGGGCACAGCCCAAACCTAAAGTTTACTTTAGGGGTAAGGATACACAATAAGTAGAAGAGTAATATTAGCCGAAAATAACTGGAAAGTTAGACCAAAGAAAGTGATAGTCTTGTAGGTAAAAATATGAAAATTGAAAGTGTAATCCAGAGTACCACGGGACACGAGAAATCTTGTGGGAACATGGGAGGACCATCTCCCAAGGCTAAATACTCCCTAGTGACCGATAGCGAATAGTAC
>JBHEOV010000174.1:0-548 GCA_046260625.1 Halanaerobium sp.
GAGATAAGATACCGGAGATAATTGAAAATGCAGGCAAAGAATATGAAATACATAAGGCAGATCAGGAAGAATACATAGCTAAATTGCTGCTCAAGGTAGAAGAGGAGTTAAAAGAATTTAAAGAAGAACCATCAATAGCAGAGCTGGCAGATCTCTTTGAAGTTTTAGATGCGATAATAGATTATCCGGTAGAGATCGATACCTATATGACAGTTTAATTAAGGAATTAGAAAAAGCGGAAGAAATAAAAATAATTGTTTCGTTTTTAAGAGAATCAGGGGCTTACCTGCTGGCAGAACCTTTTAAAAAAGCTGCTCTTAAAAATGGAGCTGATATTAAAATATTAACTTCGAGGTATTTAAATATTACCGAGCCTTCAGCCCTTTATCTTTTAAAAGATAAACTGGGTGAACTGGCAGAGCTTAGATTTTTTGATGATCAGGAAGTAGAAGCCCAGGCTATTTCCTTTCACCCTAAGGCCTACTTTTTTAAAAACAAAAGTCAGGAGATAATATTTATCTAAAACTGCCAAGAAAACTCCATCCAAG
>JBHEOV010000174.1:558-791 GCA_046260625.1 Halanaerobium sp.
AATAAAAGTCAGGAGATAATATTTATGAATTTTTATCTAAAACTGCCAAGAAAACTCCATCCAAGCTATGCATTGGGTGGAGATGAATTGGCTATTTAAAATTTAATCAAATATTGAATTTTAAATTAAGCTTTATCTTGGTTTTCAATATAGTCTTTAATTGTTTCAATAGTAACACCACCAGAAAATACAATGCAGTAGCTCCTAGACCAAAAATTAAATCTCCATTTTTC
>JBHEOV010000175.1:0-363 GCA_046260625.1 Halanaerobium sp.
GAGTTGTACGTTCTGTCATAGTAAGTAGAGCTGCTTCATCTTTAGTCTTTTTACCAATAACAGTATCAATTTCCCAGTGGCCAAATTCGCTGCGATCATTAACGCTTTCAGGCCGTTCTTCAATGCTGGTACCCAGTTTCTTTTTATTCTGTTTAACACGATTGGACTTTGAAGATCGTTTTAGTTTCACTGGTAGATCAATATTTTTAATCTCAAGTAGTCCAGCATCTATATAATTATAGAGAGTTTTGGTACAGACCATCTCTGAATCTGGAAATTTATTATGCCGTTTAGCAGAGCCACGAATAGAGTCAAGTGAATGATCTAAGTTATAAAATTCGTCTAAAACATGTTCTATGAAAT
>JBHEOV010000175.1:432-742 GCA_046260625.1 Halanaerobium sp.
GTTTTATTACCTTTTATTTGTGAGACTGTACCACGTTTCAACTCATTTCTAATTGTGTTAGAAGCTCTACCTAGGCGTTTACCAATGGCATAAGGTGACATACCTTCAGAATGTAATAATTTAATTTGGCCGCGTTCAAAAGCATTTAGGTGTTTATTTTTTCGAGAATTTGGTGTATCATTTAAGTAGTCCATAGTGTGCACCCTCCTGTAATGTTTTTTATTTAGTGGTAAATTAATTATATTACAGTTTGTGCCACTATGGGCATTTTTTTATTAGTTTTTTTAATTAGTTCAAGTTAATTATACAA
>JBHEOV010000176.1:0-714 GCA_046260625.1 Halanaerobium sp.
ATCTTTTACCAGATCAACTGGTGCCTGGTAGTTAAATTTAACATTATCGCGAAACCTTTTATTGCAGGATTTATACGATTCAACAGCTTTACGATTAGCCTCAATAGCTACCTGTGATGGTAAATTATAATTATTTCTTAAAACACGATATGTTTCTTTATGAGAACGAATATAAGAAGTAAAGCCCCAATGTTTAACTATTTTAAGTGCAGATCGAATAGCTTTATTCCAATTGTTAGATAATTTATTTAACTCAACCTTTTTCTTATTAGTGGGTTTATATAGTTTAATGTGGTGTAATGTAATATATTCTTTACTCATTATTATCATCTTTTTCATCATAATATTGAAAAAGAATATATCTAATCATTTCAGATATACCAATACCTTTTTCAGCAGCTTCATTATCCACTTTATCTCTTAATTCTTTCGATAAGGATATTTGTGTCCGTTCCATTTTATTATCACCTCTTGATACTATTATATCACAATAAAATGTAAAAATGAAGTATTAAATGATGTTTTAATGTTATTTTTATAAAAACCGTAGCAATTCTTCTCCCATTAAATCAAAGTGAAGATTTAGAAGGAGTTTCCTTGCTACATTTTAGATGAAAAGTTTTGTTTTACAATTTTTACACACAGCTACTTTAGCATCTATTTCAATTTCTTCCTGGTTTAATATATTTATGCTCTCTTTGACTGATTCAATAT
>JBHEOV010000177.1:0-700 GCA_046260625.1 Halanaerobium sp.
GAATAATAATCTACATAATTTAATTGGACAGGTAATGGATATTGCAGGTAATTTATCTGCTTTCAGTGCTACTGATCAGATAGATTCTTTAATCAAAAACATTCAAAGTAATGTTGGTTCTGCAGTTAATAAAATGAATGAAACAGAAGAAATAGTTGATAAAAGTGTTAATTCTATAGATGATACCGGTGGTGCTTTCGAAAAAATAAATGAAGCAGCTCTAAACTTAAGAGATCTTATAGAACAGGTAAATTTAAAAACTCAAAAAGTTAATTTAAATGGAGAAAATGTCAGGGCAAATGTTAGTGAAATAGCAAAGGTCAGTCAGGCAACAGCCAGCAACTCTGAAGAAGTGGCAGCAAGCAGTGAAGAGCAGAGTGCTTCCACAGAAGAAATTGTTAGTTCAGCTGAAGATCTGGCAAATATGGCTAATGAATTGACAAATGCAGTTAATCAATTTAGATTGTAGGTCACTATTGTTTATTAATTTGAGATTAAATAGAATATAAAATAAAAAGCCGCTAGCTTATGCAAGCAAATAGCGGTTTTTTTAATTTTTAATTATAATCCCTGTATACAAGGATAGAAATCAGTCAGGCTATTTACAGTTTGCAACTTTAGCTCTATACTAAATAGTACACCTTATAGTTGTTTGTACCAGGTACCAAAAACGTTTTCGGGTACCGGGGACAGGAGAAAT
>JBHEOV010000178.1:0-661 GCA_046260625.1 Halanaerobium sp.
GCATAAGCTTTAAAAAACAGTTCATCTTTTAATCCAAAAACAGCCAGATCAACATCTGAGCGCATATAAAATCTATCCTTATCCAGAACAGAACCAAACAACACGACTTTTTCAGCCTTATATTTACTCTTTAGAACTTCAGCTGCCTCTTTTGCTTTAGTTAGAGCTTCCTGCCGCCGTTCTTCCTTTTCTTCTTTTTTGCTGTCTTTAAATAAAAGTGGATATTTTTTGCTCATGATCTCACCTGCTTTCTAATTAACTTCTTTTATTTTTTAATCTTATGTAAATTTCTTTAATCGCATAATTAGGCACCTTAAAGTAGATTAAGCCGCTTTCTTCCCTGGAAATTGTTAAAAAGCCAAGGTAAAAAAGAAGAGAAAGAAAATCTTTCTTATTGAAGTTTTTTTCTAAATTAAATTCTCGTGTGATTTTACCAATCTGTTCATTACCTGCTATAATATCTTCTAAAATAGCAAAATTCCTTTTTTTATCCTGCAGACTAAAAAGATTCTGCAGCTTAGAATAGTCACTTGCAATACTGCTGTCAACTAGCTCATCTACTTCTCGTCCCATTTTTTGATAACTATTAAAATAATATAAAATCATGTCACTATTAAATACCTTTTCGTCTGCATACTGGCTAAAGAGATAACCATTATAA
>JBHEOV010000179.1:0-657 GCA_046260625.1 Halanaerobium sp.
GAGTTGTTTCACCGTGAATAATTATACCAGATTAATCTATGAAATGAAACGAAAAGTAAGTAATTTCTCTAAAAAAATTACTGAAAAATTATCAAAACCTAATTCTAAATTCATTACGCAGATGATTTATGGATTTCTACAGTCTCAATCAGTGCTTTTGAGTGAAATTTCTCGTGGTCTGAAAGAAAATATTTTGCTTAAAAAAACTATTGAACGATTATCCAGAAATCTTGAAAATTTTGATGATCAAGCAAAATTAATAGAAGATTATATAAATGAAATTAAACCTCATATTAATGACAACACTGTTTTTTGTTGTGATAAATCAGATTTAGTTAAGCCCCACAGTAATGAATTAGAATTACTTGATAGAGTTAGAGATGGTAGTACTGGCGAAACCGAAAAAGGCTATGATACTTTTGAAATTGCTGCATTAACTGAAAATAAAGAACTGCCTATAGAAATATATTCTCGTATTTATTCAAGTCTGGAAAAAGGGTTTAAAAGCCAGAATATTGAAGCCTTAAATGGACTAGATTTTGTAGAAAAGCATTTTGGTAAAAAAGGTATCTATGCCCTTGATAGAGGCTATGATGCTAATAGATACTATGAATATTTTTCTAAGGGTAAAAAAGATTTTGTAATTAGAGCTATGGG
>JBHEOV010000018.1:0-26641 GCA_046260625.1 Halanaerobium sp.
GCAGATTAACTCAATTAATTAGTAAAGAATTGAACTAATATTTGCTATTGATAGTAATTTATAATAAAATAAAGACTGTATTTGTTGATATTTAGTCAAAAATGCTAAATTATTTAGCATTAAAAAAAGGGGGTGAGTTATAAAACAAGTGCTAAAAGCGCCAGAACCTGATTGCAACGGGATTTTAATCAGGTGGACGAGGAAGAAGGTTATCGAATCTTCGGCGGATGCCTTCAGGCAGCAGCTGTTCTGCCTAAATTTTATTTCTCAAAATCAGCGGGTAATTGCTGAGACAAAGGAAATAAATAACAGCTGACAATTGAATATCAATACTAAAATGGAGGTTAAGATGATATATGTGCGGAATTGTTGGTTACATTGGAGATAAAAAAGCAGCTCCGATACTGCTGGCTGGTTTAAAAAAGCTGGAATATAGAGGTTATGATTCAGCTGGAATTGCTGTGCAGGAAGAAGAAGCTGTTAAGATTCTTAAAAAAGAAGGTAAATTAGATAAATTAAAGAAAAGCGCTGAAAATGAAATTTTTAATGGGGATACCGGGATCGGACATACCAGGTGGGCCACTCATGGTAAACCATCTGATACAAACTCCCATCCACATACAGATTCTTTCTCAAAAGTTGTAATTGTGCATAACGGAATTATTGAAAACTTTAGAGAGTTAAAAGAAGAATTGGCAGCAAAAGGCCATCAATTCAACTCCGAAACTGATACTGAAGTGGCTGCTCATTTAATTGCGAGTTATTATCAGGAAAATGATTTAAAAGATGCAGTTATTAAGGCAGTTAAAAGGCTGGAAGGATCTTTTGCACTGGCAGTAATGTCAGATACGGAAAAAGATAGAATTATTGCTGTCCGCAAAGACAGTCCTCTGATTGTTGGGCTCGGTGAAAACGAGAACTTTTTAGCTTCTGATATCCCTGCTTATCTTGAACATACAGATGATTTCTATATTTTAGAAGATGGAGAAATTGCTGATATCAGAAAAGATGAGGTTAAAATTTATTCTTTCGGCGGACAATTAATTGCTGATAAGAATAAAACTAAAATTGACTGGGATGCAGAAATGGCTGAAAAACAGGGCTATGAACATTTTATGCTCAAAGAAATTCATGAACAGCCGGAATCATTAAAAAGACTGCTGGAGGATAATCTAAAAGACGGGAAAATAGATTTAACTGAAAGTGGTCTGGCTGAAAACTGGCTGCAAAATTACGATAAGATTCATATTGTAGCCTGTGGAACTGCTTATCATTCGGGAGCACTGGCTAAGTATCTGCTGGAGGATAAACTTAGAATTCCTGTTGAGGTAGAGGTGGCAAGTGAGTACCGCTACCGGAATCCAATTATCAATGAGCGAACTCTGATGATTGTGGTCAGTCAGTCAGGGGAGACTGCTGATACTCTTGCTGCTCTGAGGCTTGCTAAAAGTCAGGGAGCAGTTGTACTTGCTTTAACTAATTCTAGAGACAGCAGTATTGCTAGAGAATCAGATATGCTAATTTATTTAAAAGCCGGTCCAGAGATTGCAGTTGCTTCAACTAAGGCTTATACCAATATGGTAGCAGCTTTTTATATTCTCTTAATTGATGGCATGAGACAGCGTCAGGAAATAAGTGAAGAGCTGACCGCTGAATATACTTCTGATTTAATTAAATTACCGGAGATGATCAGGCAGCTGAGTGAACAGAGCAAAAAACAGATCAAAGAAATTGCTGCTAAATATGCTGAAAAAGAAAATATATTCTTTATCGGTCGTAATACTGATTATACTCTGGCTTTAGAAGGAGCTTTAAAATTAAAAGAAATCTCCTATATTCATGCAGAAGCTTATCCTGCTGGCGAGCTGAAGCACGGTACTTTAGCTTTAATTGAGGAAGATGTACCGGTTATAGCTCTCGGTAGTAGGGCTGATGTTTTTCCTAAGTTATTTAGTAATTTAAAAGAAGTCAAAGCCAGAGGAGCCGAAACTTTATTAATTACTGAAGAAGAGCAGAAGTTTGAAACTGAAAGCGTTGATCACTTAATTGAGCTTCCAATTTTAAATCAGGATTTTGCCGGACTACTGGCAATTATTCCTCTGCAGCTCTTAGCATATTATACTGCATTAAATTGCGGAGAAGATATTGATCAGCCTAGAAACCTGGCTAAAAGTGTAACAGTAGAATAATTGAGAGAACAATCGATAAAATATGACAAAAATAGACAGTCAACCGGGCCCGGATTAGGGCTCGGTTTTTTGCATTTAGTCAATAATTTTAATATAATTAGATAGTAGGATGATTAAGAGAAATTCAATTAAAGAAGGGAAAACTATGATTTTAGGTACGGGAATTGATATAGTAAAAATCAGTAGAATTGAGAGCTTAATTGAAAAGTATGGGGAACGCTTTTTAAAGAAAATATATACAGAAGCAGAAATTGAATACTGTCAGCAGAAAATAAATTATGCTCCTTCTTTTGCAGCCCGTTTTGCTGCCAAAGAAGCTGTCTTAAAAGCGCTGGGAACAGGAATGCGCAATAATAGCTGGCAGGAAATTGAGGTTTTAAACGATGAATTGGGGAAACCAGAAATTAGATTATCTGCTAAAACAGAAAGTAAAGCTGAAGAATTAGGAGTTAGTTCTATTTTTCTCTCTATTTCGCATGAAAAAGAATATAGTATTGCTCAGATTGTTATGGAAGGAGTAAAATAAATGGAAGTTTTAACTCCCAAAATGATGGCCAAATGTGATCAGGACACTATTGCTGCAGGTTATCCAGAAATTTTATTAATGGAAGCTGCTGCTTATGGTACTGCAAGTCTGGCAGCTGAAATTATAGATCAAGAAATAGATTTTAATAAAAAAGAAAAGACTAAAATAACTATTTTAGTTGGTAAAGGAAATAATGGTGGTGATGGACTGGCAGCCGCTCGCATACTGAAGAATTGGGGTTATCAAGCTGAAATTATATTAAGTACAGATTCGGCAGATTTAAAAGGTATTAACCGCAAAAACTTTGACTTAGCTGCCCTAAATAAGGTTAAGCATTATCACTATAGTGATTTAAAAGAAGTTGAATTTTTAAGAATCATAAAAGAGAGTGATCTAATAATTGATGCTCTTTTAGGAACAGGAATTAAAGGTCAGCTCAGAGGCAGTATTAAAGAGATAATTAATCTGCTCAATCATAAGTTGGAAAATCAGCCCTTAACACTGGCTGTTGACATTCCTTCTGGAATTGTTGGTCTTAATGGCAAAATAGCTGGAGAAGCTTTAAAAGCTGATTATACAGCAACAATGGCTGCTCCTAAAAGAGGACTGCTCTTTTATCCGGGCAGAGATTATACTGGAAAATTGAGAGTTATTGATATTGGAATTCAGCCAGAGACTATTCAGAAAAATGGAGATTCTTTAAAAGTTTTTAATAAAAATGAAGCAGTTAAATTACTTCCCAAAAGAAAGAATAATGGCCATAAAGGAAGTTTTGGCAAGCTTGCTGTTTTGGCAGGTTCACGGGGAATGACTGGAGCTCCACTCTTAAGTACAAAGGCTGCTTTAAGAAGTGGTTCCGGTCTGGTTTACCTGTTAGCTGCAGCCGAAATTGAGGCTTTAACATCTGTTCAGCTGGAAGAAGTTGTAGGAGTTCCACTGGCTTCTGAAAATGGAATTATTGATGCAGATTCACTTGCTCAGATTATACAATTTTCGGAAAATGTGGATCTGCTGGCTGCTGGCCCGGGGCTCAGTCAGAATTCGGCTGTGACCGCTGTTATTGAGGGTATTTTAAAGAATTTAGAGTTGCCCCTTATTCTGGATGCAGATGCTTTAAATTCAATTCAGGATCTGGAACTTTTAAAAAAATATGAGGGAGATCTAATTTTAACACCTCATCCCGGAGAAATGGCAAGATTGACAGGAATCAGTATTGAAGAAATAAATGCTAATCGACTCCAGGTTGCAAGGGACTTTGCTCAAAAATATAAAGTTAATTTAATTTTAAAAGGTGCTGCAACAATTACTGCTGCTCCAGATGGTAGGGCTTATATCAATACAAGTGGTTGTAATGGTATGGCAACCGCCGGCAGTGGCGATGTTTTAACAGGAATAATTTCAGCTCTCAGGGCTCAGGGGATGAGTAGTTTTGAAGCCGCAGCTCTGGCTGTATATATTCACGGCAGGGCTGGAGAATATGGAGTTGCTAAAAAAAGTAACTTTGCTTTAATTGCATCAGATATTATTGAAGAACTGCCGCAGGCGTGGCAGGAATTATTTTAGATTATATAAATAGATTAGTTTAATAATCTTTGCAGACAATCAAATAAATTTAAGGAGAAAAAAATGATACTATCAGATAAAACAATAAAAAAAATGTTAGCAGACAAAGAACTTATTATAGATCCTATTGACGAAATGCAGATTCAGCCGGCTTCAGTTGATATGAGGCTCGGTGATGATTTTTTAAAGGTTGATGAAAATTCTCTACCTTTGATGACTTTAAATGATCAGGTTAATTATGAGGAAGTGAAGGGTTCAGAAATTATTATTCCACCTCATTCATTTTTGCTTGCAACTACAAAAGAATATATCAAATTACCAGACAATTTAACAGCATTTGTGGAAGGCAGAAGTTCAATTGGCAGAATGGGTCTTTTTATTCAAAATGCGGGCTGGGTTGATCCCGGTTTTGAAGGTCAGATTACTCTGGAACTTTATAATGCAAATCGACTTCCAATTAAATTAGAATCAGATCGCAGAATCTGTCAGCTGGTATTTGCTTTAATGGATAATAAAGCTGAAAATCCATATCAGGGAAAATATCAGGGACAAAAAAATACTGTAGGTACCAGAGTATTTAAAGATCCAGAAAATAAAAAGAGATAAACCTGGAGGTGTAGTTATGGTAACTTTAGTTATTTCAGAAATAGATAAAAGTATTGGACCTGGTGATATTGTAGGTGCTTTGATCAACGAAGCCGGGACTGCAAGTGATGATATAGGTAAAATTAATATAGATAAGAGAAAGAATAAGGCAGAGGTTGAAGTGAACTGGTACTCTGCTTCGCAAATTATTGAAGTAATGGATAATAATCAGATTGGTGGAGTTACGGTTCAGGTAGCTGCTAAAAATCCGGATGATTTAATTGATAAAGAAATTATGAATTATTTTAATAAATTTCATAATTTAGTGGATTTAGAAAGACAGGAAGAAATAGACAGGCATAAACTGGAAATCAAATATTTGTCAGCCAGAGAAAGACAGGCTAAAGGAAGAGCTTTATTAGATCTGCACGGGAAGGATAATGGGACAACTTTTGGTCATCGGCCTCTGGTCAAGTTTACTTCTAAATATCAGGGAGAAAAACTGGCAGAAACACAGATTACTCCTGGAGACTTAGTAATGATCAGTTTAAATAAGCCCTTACATCCTGATAATCCTACAGGGACAGTAGTTGAAAAAACTGCCTATTCGATAACAGTTGCTTTTGAGAGTCATCCCCCGGAATTCATCTGCAATAAAGGTGTAAGACTTGATTTATTTGTTAATGATACTACTTTTCAGCGGATGTTTGAGGCTCTAGAAAAAATTAAGCATCCTGAAAATGAGCTGCAGGAAAGAAAAAGAGATATACTGCTGGAGAGAAAAAAGCCAGTAGCTTCGCCAAAAATAGAATTAGAATTTGATTCTCTTAATCTGTCACAAAAAAATGCAGTAGAAAATGCACTGGCAGCAGAAGATATTTATTTAATTCAGGGACCTCCTGGAACAGGTAAAACTGTAACAGCGGTTGAATTAATAACTAAAGCAGTTGAGCAAGGAGATAAAGTCCTGGCTGCAGCAGCTTCGAATACAGCAGTTGATAATTTATTGGAACTGCTGGCAGAAAAAGAGCTTAATGTAATCAGAGTTGGCCATCCAATTCGGGTTAATAAAAAATTAAGAGAGCATACTTTAGATGAGGTAGTTTTAGAACATCAGGATTATTTAGAAGCGGAAAAATTGCGAGATGAGGTTTCTGATCTAATTAATAAACAGGAATCTTATATTTATCCAGGTGGAAAGTACAGAAGAGGGCTATCTGATCAGGAAATTAAAAAATATGCAGAAAAAGATTTAGAGCACCATGTTAGAGGAATCAGTCCTGAAGTAATTGATGAAATGGCAAATTGGTTAGAACTGCAAAAAAAGATAGATAAATATTTCAAAGAAATAGAGAGGCTTGAAAATAAGGCTGTAGAAGAACTTCTGGACCAGGCAGATGTTATCTGCACCACCAATATTTCAGCAGGTTTGGAATTGTTGGAGACGAGAAAGTTTGATTTGAGTGTAATTGATGAGGCGACTCAGGCAACTCAACCAGCAGCTTTAATTCCTTATTTAAAAGCTAAAAAAACAATATTGCTCGGTGATCATAAACAGCTGCCACCAACAGTAGTAAATCAAGAAGCAGCTGAAAATGGTCTGAGAGTTTCATTATTTGAAAAATTAATGGAGATCTACCAGGATGAACTCAGTTCACTGCTGGAAATTCAGTATAGAATGAATCGGGAAATTATGGGCTTTTCCAGCATTTATTTTTACGAAAATAGTTTGAAAGCAGCAGCAACTGCAGCTGAGCAAAAATTAAGTGATTTAGGTGTCAAAATAAGTAATGAAAATTGTTTTACTGAAAAATTATTAAAATCAGAATATCCAATGGTCTTTTTAGATACCAAAGAAATGAAAGCTGATGAGAGATCATTTGAAGGATCGAATTCTTATGATAACCCTGTTGAGTCAGAAATAGTACTAGATATTCTTGATCGAGCTCTTAAATCATCACTCTTAGAAAAAGATATTGCAGTGATTGCCGCTTATAAAGATCAGGTTGATTTAATAAATCAGCATAATAAATTCAAAAATCTTGAAATAGATACAGTTGATGCTTTTCAGGGGCGAGAAAAAGAAATGATAGTCTTTTCTGCTGTCCGCAGTAATCAAGACAACAATATTGGATTTTTAAGAGATTTACGTCGGCTTAATGTTGCCTTAACTAGAGCCAAAAAGAAGATAATTTTTATCGGTGATAGTGGTACAATCTGTAATTATGATGCTTATGCTAAGCTTCTTAAATATATTAAAAAAAGCGGTCTTTATTATAAACTCTAATTTATCGATTCTAATACCAAAAATATATACCAGATATTATATATAATTGGAGAGCTTTACATTGTTATAAAAATTAAACTGAATCCAGTAATATCAGTAATCTTGAGCGATATTTTAATTGACAGTATTTAAATTTTAAGATATAATAACATTATCTAAAATGTTTCAAAATCATTTTATAACGAGGTGTTTAAATAGTGGAGAGGCTGCGCCGCAAGAAGAATTTTAGTAAAACTGAAAAAGAAGAAATTGCCAGAGAAATGGTAAAGGGCTATGAAAAAATGGCTGCTGTAAATGATGAGCTTATTCGAAATGTTTCTCTACTTAAGGATGGGGCTAATTAGTCTCATCTTTTTTTTTCTTTTTTGAAAATCTAGCTGTTTTAATTGATAATTATCAGGCAAATGATATAATAAAGACAGCTTAAAAAAGTAGTGGAGGTGGGTCTGGTGTCAGAAAGCAGGAAACTAAAAATTGAGCTTCCAGTATATCTGGTAGAAGAAATTGAGCGTTATTGTAAAAGCAATAATTTGCATCGTAATAATTTTTTGAATCAGGCAATTAAATATTATTTAAAAGAACAGAAAAAAGAAGAAGTCCGAAATCATCTTCGTGATGGATATAAAAAAATGGCCGGTCTTAATCAGCAGTTAGCTGATGAAGGATTATCAAGTGAGTGTTATTCTTACCTTTGTTATGAGCAGAGACTGGTGGAGTGTGAAAAAGTTGAAAGTAAAAAGAGGTGATGTTTTTTACGCTAACTTAAATCCAGTTGTAGGTTCAGAGCAGGGTGGAGTAAGACCGGTATTAGTTATTCAAAATGATATTGGTAATAAATATAGTCCGACAGTTATTGTTGCTGCAATTACTTCTCGAATTAATAAAGCTAAACTGCCGACTCATGTTGAAATTCCTGCCGATTACACAAATTTAGATAAGGATTCTGTTATTTTATTAGAACAGATAAGAACTTTAGATAAAAAGCGGCTGCAGCGTCATATAGCACATTTAGGTGAAGATGTAATCGAAGATGTTAATCAGTCGATAGAAATAAGTCTTGGTTTAATAGACTTATAAATTTTTCTTCCATTATTTAATATATTATATCTTGACAATGTGAAATAAATATCATATAATGTTAATAGTTATCTGTTAATCAGTAAAGTGAATATTATCACTATCAGTAATTTATGGGAATATTTCACAAATTGCAAAAACATCAAAAATAAGATATTATTTAATTATGGAGGTCAAAAATGAAGCTAAAAACTGTCAAGTCTCTTCTTAAAACTGAAACTATCTTTGAAGCTTCTGCTGAAAGAGATGAGCTGGAAGTTAGAAATGCTTGTGGTGCTGATTTGATGAGCGATGTACTGGCTTTTTCGAATGAGAAAACACTTTTACTCACTGGTTTAACCAATCCTCAGGTAGTTCGAACTTGTGAGATGGTAGGAATTAAGGTGATCATTTTTGTCAGAGGAAAAGAACCACAAATAGAGACAGTTGCTTTAGCCAATCAGTTAAATATTTATCTTTATTCCACAGTTAAGCCTTTGTTTGAAGCCTGTGGTCTTTTGTATAAAAACGGGATTGGGCCGGAAGAGATGAATTATATAGAGACCTCCAAATAATTTGTTGGGAGTTGATTTAGTTTTTGCAAAAACAACAGATATTAAATAAAGAAATTGAGAGTTTTGATTTTCAAAGTGGGGGAGAGGCTTCAAGTAATTTGAAAAATATTCTGCGCAAACTTGGTGTCCCATCTCAGATTGTCCGCAAAACAGCAATTATTACCTATGAATTGGAAATGAATGTTGTTATCCATTCTTTAGGAGGAGAAATTACAGCTTTGATTTCGGAAGCTGAACTGGAGATCAGGGTTGATGATAATGGACCCGGTATTGAAGATCTGGATAAGGCTTTTACAGCAGGCTTTTCCACTGCCAGCAGTGAAATCAGAGAAATGGGTTTTGGGGCTGGAATGGGCCTTGTTAATGTCAAGCGTCATGCAGACCAGATTGATGTCAAATCATCTAAAGAAAATGGTACACATGTGAAAGTAATAATTAATTTAGCTAATAAAGAGTAATTTTTTGAAGCAGGAGGTTAATAATGACCAAAAAGCATTCTGTGCTCTTAAAAGAAGATAAGTGTGAGGGTTGTACCAATTGTGTTAAAGGTTGTCCAACAAAAGCAATTCGAGTTCATCAGGGAAAGGCCTGGATCAAAGACGATTTATGTATAGACTGTGCAGAATGTATCAGGGCCTGTGAATATCATGCTAAATATACAAAACCAGATCAACTGGATGAAATTATGGAGACTTCCGAATATCCTGTCCTGTTGATTCCTCCAAGTTTTTACAGTCAATTTTCGGCTGAAATATCTGCATCAAAAATAAAAAAAGCGATTCAAAATTTAGGTTTTAAAGCAGTTTTTGATGTAGCTGATGCTGCTGCTGCTTTGTCTCGTAAAACACTTGCTTTTTTAAATAATAATTCCGGCAGTTATATTTCTACTTCCTGTCCGGTAATTGTTAGATTAATCAAACTCCAATTTCCTGATCTAATTGAAATGTTAATCCCTTTAAAATCACCGGTAGAATTAATTGCCGAAAGAGTTGAAAGAAAATTTAAAAAAGAAAAGAATATTGATCCAGATATTTTCTTTTTAACTCCCTGTCCGGCAAAATTAACTACTGTAGAGAGGGCAATTGGACAGCAGTCAAGTTTCTTAAGTGGTGCCATTGGTGTTGAAAATATTTATCAAAAAATATATGAATCTTTGGATGACGTTGAATTAGAAGAGGAAGCTGATGAGTTAATTACCCTGGCAACAATCTGGGGAAGTGAAGGTGGAGAAGAAAGTATTTTAAAATCCTGGCAGGACATCAATACCATAAGTGTTTCTGGGGTTAAAGAAGCAAAAAAACTATTAAATGAAATTGAAAGAAATAATATCCCAGAGGAAGTTAAATACTTTGAAATTACTTCCTGTACTAATGGTTGTATTGGTGGGGTTTTAAATGTTATTAATCCATTTCAGGCTCAGTTTAACTTAGAACAAAGAATCAAAAAAATTAGAAAAATTATGCAAAAATATAATATTGAACTTAATAGCAAAGATGATGAATATTACAATTTTGCTCTGTCTGAAAAAATTACTGCAGATAATGTTTCAAAATTGGATAAAGATTTTAAAAAGGCGATGCAGAAACTTGAACAGCTGCAAAAAGAAATTGATAAATTACCAGGTCTGGATTGTGCAGCCTGTGGTGCCCCGGATTGTGAGACATTTGCTGAAGATGTTGTGAATGAAATGGCTCACGAGACAGATTGTATTTTTATGCTGCGAAGTAGAATTAGTGAATTAGCAGGGGATCTGTCCAGTCTGGCTAATGAATTACCACCAGTTATCAGTGGTGAAAAGGGGGATAAATATGAAGGTTAAAGAACTAGTAGAACAATTTGATTTAGAGGTAGTTGCTGGTCCAGCTTTAGAAAAAGAAATTGATGGCAGCTATATTGGTGATCTTTTGAGCAATGTGATGGCCAGAGCAGAAAAAGGAAATCTCTGGTTAACAGTACAGGGCCATCAGAATGTCGTGGCTGTAGCTTTACTGGTTGAGCTTTCTGCTGTTATTTTAGTTGAAGACTTTGACTATGAAGAAAGTGCTGTTCAAAGAGCCTGTCAAAAAGGAGTTAATCTTTTAAAAACAAAGAAAAAGAGTTATGCCGTAGCCTGCAGCTTTTGTGAAAGCAAAATTTAAATGTTGAAATTAAAAGCTGATCTTCATTTACACTCTGTATTATCTCCCTGTGGTGACTTATTAATGACCCCGGCTGAGATAGTAAGGAAAGCAAAAGAAGAAGGTATTGAAGTTTTGGCTTTAACAGATCATAATAGTGCAGAAAATGTAGAATTTTTTAAGCATCATTGTGAAAAACATAATTTGAAATTTATCCCTGCAATGGAGACTGAGTCAAAAGAAGAAATTCATATTTTATCTTATTTCCCTGATCTAAATAGTCTCTTAAAATGGCAGCAGATTGTATATGATAAACTACCTGAACAGGAAAATGATGAGGATTTTTTTGGACCTCAAATAAAATGTGATTATAATGATGATTATCAGTCTAAAGTTAAAAAGCTGCTTGCAGGAGCTGTTGATTTGAGTTTAGAGCAGTGTTTGGAACAAATTGAAAAGCTTGGTGGTGTAGCAGTACCATCACATCTTGATAGAAAACACAGTATTATTTCTCAGTTAGGTTTTATTCCACCAGAACTTAACTTAACTACAGCAGAAATATCAAAAAACACTGATCCAGAGACTATTATAAAAAAATTTCCCTATTTAAAGGATCTGCAGTTTATGCAGAATTCTGATAGTCATTACCTCAAAGAAATAATGGCATATCAGAAATTAGTACTTAAAAGTTTTTCTTTCTCAGAATTTAAAAAAGCTGTGCAGAGAAAAGATGGTAGAAGGATAGAATTAATTAAAACTTAAATTTCAAGGAGGTAATTATTGATGGCAGAGATGACAGAAGAAAAATTAGCAGAGTATTTAGAACCAGTAAAAGAAATCTTATCACGCTATGACAGAAAAGAGAGGTATTTAATCCCAGTTTTACAGGAAGCTCAGGAAGAATATGGATATTTACCAGAAGAAGTAATGAAAGAAATAGCATTGGGCTTAAACCTTTCATTAAGTCAGGTTTATGGGGTAGTAACATTTTACAGTCAGTTCCATCAGCAGCCAAGAGGTAATAATATTATTCGGGTCTGTATGGGGACAGCATGCCATGTTCGAGGTGGAGATGCTATTTTAAATGCTATTAGAGATGAGTTAGGAATTGAGGCAGGAGAAACTACAGATGATCTGGAATTTACACTGGAATCTGTAGCCTGTATTGGTGCCTGTGGCCTGGCTCCAGTTATTATGGTCAATGATGAGACTCATGGACGCTTGACTCCAGAGAAAGTTCAGGAAATTCTGGCAGAGTATAAGTAAATGAGAGAATTATCTCTTCATATTTCAGATATAATAGAAAATTCTCGGCGAGCAGAAGCTGATTTAATTAAAATTATTGTTGAGGAAAAGTTGAAAGCAAATAGATTAAAAATAATCATTGAAGATAATGGCAGTGGGATTTCAGAGGGAAAATTAAATGAAATTACTGATCCATTTGTTACATCAAGGACAACCAGAGATGTGGGGCTGGGACTTTCGTTATTTAAAGCAGCTGCAGAGACCTGTGCTGGAACTTTTGAAATTGATTCAGAACTGGATCAGGGTACCAGGGTAACTGCAGAATTTGAATATGATCATATTGATCGAGCTCCTCTGGGTGACATGACTAATACCTTAACTAATTTTATTGCAACTAATGGTGATCAGGTTGATTTAGTTTATCAGCATTATTATAATGATCAGGAATTTGAATTTGATAGTAGAGAAATTAAAGCTGAATTAGAGGATCTTTCAATTCAGTCAGGGCAGATAATTGCCTGGATTAGAGAATATATTGGAGAAAATTTAGAAAAAATCCGCGGAGGTGAAGCTTTTTAATGAAATCTTTAGCTGAATTAAAAGAATTGAGAAATAAAGTCCAGAAAGAAATGAAAAAGCGTGATCAGGGAACAAGAGCTGAAATTATAGTAGGAATGGGAACCTGTGGTATTGCAGCAGGTGCCAGAGATATTTTGAAAGCTGTCTTAGCAGAAGTTGAGAAAAGAGATTTAGATGTTAGGGTAACTCAGACTGGCTGTATCGGAATGTGCGAAAAAGAACCGCTATTTGATGTTAAACTTCCTGGTAAAGAGAGAATTACCTATGGAAATTTAAGTGAAGCTGATGTACAAAAAATAATTTCAGAACATGTAGTAAATGGTAATCCAGTAACTGATCTAGTAATCGCCCGACACAAATAAGAATAATAAGGAGGCATTTTTAAATGAATGATTCTATTTATCGTTCCCACGTATTAGTTTGTACTGGAACAGGATGTGTATCTTCCGGTGCAAAAAATTTAAAAGAAAAAATGGAAACAGAATTAGCCGCTAAAGATATGAGCGGTGAAATTAAAATAGTAGAAACTGGCTGTCATGGATTTTGCGAAAAAGGACCAATAATGATTGTTTATCCAGAAGGTGTATTTTACTGTGAGGTGCAGCCCGAGGATATTCCAGAAATTGTAGAAGAACATCTTTTAAAAGGAAGAACAGTAGAAAGACTGCTCTTTAAAGAACCAATGTCAGAAGAACAGATTCCATCCTATCAGGATATTGATTTTTATAAAAAACAGCAGCGGATTGCGCTGGCCAACTGTGGTAAGATTGATCCGGAAGATATAGATGAATATATTGCTTTAGGCGGCTATGAAGCAATAGGTAAAGTTTTAACTGAAATGAATTCGCAAGAAGTTATAGATACTGTCAAAGATTCAGGACTCCGCGGCCGTGGTGGTGGAGGTTTTCCAACTGGATTAAAATGGCAGTTCGCTAGAAACTCTGAAAGTGATAAAAAATATATTATCTGTAATGCAGATGAGGGAGATCCAGGTGCATTTATGGATCGCAGTGTTTTAGAGGGAGATCCGCATCGGATTATAGAAGGAATGTTAGTAGGAGCTTATGCAATCGGTGCTGATGAAGGTTATGTTTATGTGAGAGCAGAGTATCCACTGGCAATTAAGCGTCTGCAAAAAGCTATAGAAGATGCTGAAGAATATGGACTTTTAGGTGAAGATATTTTCAGCAGTGGTTTTAACTTTAAACTTCAGATTAAAAAGGGTGCTGGAGCTTTTGTTTGTGGTGAAGAAACAGCACTAATGAATTCTATTGAAGGTAAAAGAGGAATGCCGACACCAAGACCTCCATATCCAGCGGCAAAAGGATTATGGGGTAAACCAACTAATATCAATAATGTAGAATCATTTGCCAATATTCCCTATATTATTACTGAAGGAGCAGAAAATTTCGCTGCAATCGGTACTGAAGGCAGTTCCGGTACAAAAGTTTTTGCTTTAACCGGTAAAATTAATAATACCGGTCTGGTAGAAGTTCCAATGGGTACCACTATCAAAGAAATTATTTTTGAAATTGGTGGTGGAATTCCCGAAGGGAAGAAGTTTAAAGCAATTCAGACCGGTGGTCCATCAGGTGGATGTTTAACTGAAGAATATCTAGATCTGCCAATTGATTATGATTCTTTACTGGAAGCTGGAGCAATGATGGGTTCTGGTGGTATGGTTGTAATGGATGAGGATTCCTGTATGGTTGATGTTGCTAGATTCTTCTTAAACTTTACTGAGAGTGAATCATGTGGTAAATGTACACCCTGTCGTGAAGGTACAAAAAGAATGTTAGAGATTTTAAATAGAATTACATCCGGTGAAGGTAAAGATGGAGATATTGAATTATTATTAGAATTAGGAGATCATATAAAGAGCACTGCACTTTGTGGTCTTGGTCAAACAGCTCCTAACCCAGTTTTAAGTACAGTTAGATATTTCCGGGATGAGTATGAAGCACATATTTATGATCATAACTGTCCAGCTGGTGTTTGTACTGATTTAGTTAGTTCATATGTAATTGATGAAGAGGCCTGTATTGGTTGTGGCAAGTGTGCTAAAGTATGTCCTGTAGATGCAATAAGTGGAGAAATCAAGAGTCCATTCACAATAGATGCTGATGTTTGTATTGCCTGTGGAGCCTGTGAGCCAGAATGTCCTGTAGATGCAATTTCACAGGGATAAACTCTTATAATAGGAGGGAAATTAATGAGCAAAGTTAAATTAACTATAGATGATCAAAATGTTGAAGTTGAAGAAGATAGTTCAATTTTAGAAGCAGCTAAACAAATCGGAGTAGATATCCCAATATTATGTTACCATCCAGATCTCAGTCTGCATGGAGCCTGTAGGGTCTGTGTGGTAGAGGATAAAGAAAGTGGAAATCTACTGGCTTCCTGTGCTACACCAGTTAGAGATGGTATGCAGATTAATACCAGAAGTATGAAAGCCAGAAAAGCCAGAAGAAAAAATGTAGAATTACTGCTGGCAAATCATCCAAATGATTGTCTTGGATGTGATCGTAACGGACAGTGTGAACTTCAGGATTTAACATATAAACTGGGAATAACAAAAGAAGACGTTGATAAATATAGAGGTGAACAGAGTGAATATGAAATAGATAACACAGGACCTGCTTTAAAAAGAGATCCAAATAAATGTATTCTCTGTGGTCGCTGTGTACGGATTTGTGAAGAAGTTCAGGGAGTTTCCGCTCTACAGTTTACTGATCGTGGTTTTGATTCAATAGTAACCACTGCTTTTGATCTGCCTCAGGCAGAAATTAACTGTGTTAACTGTGGTCAGTGTGCTACCGTCTGTCCTGTGGGAGCAATTACCGAATTAAGTGAAATAGATAAGGTTTGGGCTGCTTTAGAAGATGATGATAAACACGTACTGGTCCAGACTGCGCCTTCAATTCAGGCAACTTTAGGAGAAGAATTTGGAATGGAAACCGGAACAATTGTTACCGGTAAAATGGTGTCAGCCTTAAGAAGAATTGGTTTTGATCAGGTTTTCTCCACTGATTTTGCTGCTGATTTAACCATTTTAGAAGAAGGTAGTGAGTTTTTAAAGAAACTAAATGGTGAGGGAGAACTGCCGCATATTACTTCCTGCTGTCCAGGCTGGGTTAAAGGTGCAGAACACAATTTCCCGGATCTACTTAAACATTTATCATCTGCCAAATCACCAATGCAGATGTTTTCAGCCTTGAGTAAAACCTATTATCCAGATCAGACTGGAGTGGATCCAGAAACAATATATACAGTTGCAGTAATGCCCTGTACAGCCAAGAAATTCGAAAAAGATAGAGAAGAAATAAATGGCTCTGATTTTAAAGATACAGATGCAGTTTTAACTACCAGAGAATTTGCCCGTATGATTAAGGAAATGGGTATTGATTTTACTTCTCTACCAGATGAAGATTTTGATGAGCTGATGGGAGAATCAACTGGTGCAGCTACTATTTTTGGTACAACAGGTGGAGTTGCAGAAGCTGCAGTAAGAACTGTAAAAGAAAAATTAACTGGAGAGCCTTTAGAAAGATTAAATTTAGGCTTCAGAGGTATTAATGAAGCTGAGTTAAAAATTGGAGATCGAGTTGTAAAAGTTGGTATAGCTAATGGATTTGACAATGCTCAAAAATTAATGGAAAGAGTTAGAGCAGGAGAATGTGATCTTGATTTTATCGAAATTATGGCCTGTCCTCACGGTTGTGTTGGTGGTGGTGGTCAGCCCCGTCCGGCTACAAATGAAAAGAAAGAAAAACGTGGTCAGGGTCTGGGAAGCATTGATGATTCAAGTAAGGTTAGAAAATCGCATGAAAATCCACAGATTATCAAATTATATGAAGAGTTCTTAGGTGAACCATTAGGTGGAGAATCACATCACCTCTTACACACTAAATATAAAGCAAGACCTAAAAATTAAAAAACTGATTTAATTATCAGTCTTTAACAAATATTTTTAGTAAAGGCCGTTCTGATGAAATTTTGTCAGGGCGGCTTTTTTTCTTATTGATAGAAATTACTGCCTATTATTGATTATCTTGACAACAAAACTTAAGTTGAGTATAATTAAAATAAACAGGGAGGTTGATTTAATTGAAAAAATTATTTTCTCAATTACAACGCATTGGTAAGTCTCTGATGCTTCCAATCGCAGTTCTACCTGCTGCAGCATTGCTGCTCAGACTTGGTGCTGGTGATGTCTTTGATATTCCTTTTGTAATGGCGGCTGGTTCTGCAATTTTTGATAATCTGGCCTTATTATTTGGTATTGGTGTTGCAGTTGGTATTGCTCATGACAGTTCAGGCTCTGCCGGTCTTGCGGGTGCTGTAGGCTATCTGGTGATCACAAATGGTACTCAGGCTATTAATTCGGATATTAATATGGGAGTTTTAGCCGGTATAATTGGTGGTTTAACTGCTGGTGCCTTATATAATCGCTATCATGATATTGAATTACCTGATTTTTTAGGATTCTTTGGCGGCCGCCGTTTTGTACCAATTGTAACAGGGGCTGCAGCTGTTATCCTGGCTGGAGTTTTTGGTGTTATCTGGCCCCCTATTCAGAATGCTATTCAGATGGCAGGACAGTGGATTATTGATGCAGGTGCAGTTGGAGTTTTTGTTTATGGATTTTTAAATCGTTTATTAATTCCTCTGGGACTACACCATGTTTTAAATAGTTTTATTTGGTTTGTATTTGGGGAATTTACAACTGCTGCCGGAGAAGTTGTAACAGGAGATCTTTCTCGTTTCTTTGCTGGAGATCCATCTGCTGGATTTTTTATGTCTGGATTTTTTCCAATGATGATGTTTGGTCTGCCTGCTGCAGCTTTAGCAATGTATCATGCTGCTAAACCAGAAAACAAAGCAGCAGTTTCCGGTATCTTTTTAAGTGTAGGTCTGACTTCATTTTTAACAGGAATTACTGAACCAATTGAATTTGCATTTATGTTTCTGGCACCAGTATTATATTTAATCCATGCGGTTTTAACAGGACTATCACTGGTAGTTACTTATGTGCTTGGAATCCAGCACGGATTTGGATTTTCGGCAGGAGCTATTGATTACTTCTTAAACTACGGACTTGGAACCAGGCCGATAATGATTATTCCAATTGGAATTGTATTTTTTATCGTTTATTATTTCTTATTCCGTTTTGCAATTGAGAAATTTGATATTCCTACTCCAGGTCGTCTTGGTAAAGAAGGGGTAAATGCTGATATAAGTGTAATGCCTGAAACACAAAAGAAAAAACAGAATTCTTTTGAATCTCGTGCAAGTGATAAAAATAAGCCCAGAGCTTATATCGAAGCACTTGGTGGTAAAGATAATATCAAGACCATAGATTCCTGTATTACAAGACTGCGACTTGAACTGCGAGATACTTCTAAAATTGATGAGCAGACCTTACAGGAACTTGGAGCAACTGGAGTTCTAAAGGCAAATAAAAATAATGCTCAGGTAGTAGTAGGAACTAAAGCAGAAATGATTGCAGATGATATTAAACAGGAATTAAAAATTATGGAAGAATAGATTGCTAATTTAGGATATTTAATTCAGCCGGAGTTTAAAAGCTTCGGCTGAAAATTTTTTATCATAGTTTTTTTAGGAATTAAAAATTATAAATGAAAGAAGGAAAAAAGATGGTTAAAAGGCTTTTAAGTTCAAGTAGTTCAGAGCTTTTAAATTACAATAAAGAAGAACTGCTGCAGTCAATAAAATTGTCAGAAGGCAGAACTATAGTGTCGGAAGTAATAGGTGAAGAGTCTTTATTGAGAGATATAAGTAATGCAGAAGTTGCTGCTGCCTTTGGTGCAGATATATTACTTTTAAATCTATTTGATTTAAATCAGCCTTATTTTAAAAATATTAAAGAGGGAAGTACAGTAGAAATAATTAAAGAAATCAAGCGATTATCTGGTCGCCCCCTGGGTATTAATTTGGAGCCAGTCAGTGAAAATAATGATCAATCCAGGCATTTTGTGGAGTTGAGTTCGGGCCGTAAAGCAACTTTAAATAATATTGAAAAAGCTGTTGAAGCAGGTTTTAATATGATTACCTTTACTGGCAATCCTTCAGTCGGGGTTAGTAATCAGGCCATAATTGAAGCAGTTAAAATTGCAGATCAAAATTTTGGTGATCAGGTTATTATTACAGCAGGGAAAATGCATATGGCGGGAATAAATGAAGATTATCTGGCGGCGAAATACATTGATTCTTTAATTTCTGCCGGAACAGATATAATTTTACTACCTGCAGTAGGAACAGTGCCCGGAATTGATTTAAATTCTCTTAAGGAAATAATTAAGTTGATTCATAATCGGGGTAAGTTAGCAATAACTGCAATTGGAACCTCACAGGAGAGTGCTGATCAGGAAACGATTAGAGAAATAGCCCTGATGAGTAAGATGGCCGGGGCTGATATTCAGCATATTGGAGACGCAGCCTATGGAGGTATTGCCGTACCGGAAAATATCTTAACTTTATCTAAAACAATCAGGGGCAAAAGACATAGCTACCGCCGAATGGCACTTTCAATAAATCGTTAGATTTTAAAAGTACTTGAAAAAGTTCACAAATGCTGTTATTATTAAAGAAATGAATAATTTTTAGAGTGTAACTGTTAAATCAGGCATAATCTAGGGAGGGGTAACTTGAGTTTTTGGAGTTAAGTTTATCTTTTTCTGGATTTTTTTAATCTATTAAATAGACTATTATCTTTGCCATTAATGTTCAATTTGGTTTCTTTTTTGAGGAGGCTTATATGGCTGTAGCTGAAAAATATATTATCAAAAAGATATTTAATAATAATGTAATTCTGGCAGAAGAGATTTCTTCCCGAAGAGAATTGATTTTTATAGGTAAAGGAATTGGTTTTTCTCGAAAAAATGGTGATAAAGTCCTTAAATCTGAGATTAAAATTGATAAGGAATTTTCACCAATTAAAGGTGAGAAAAGAGAAAATTACATTCAATTACTGGAAGAAGTCGATAGTAAGGTAATAGGAATAACTGAGGAAATTATAGCAATGGCCAGTAATGAGTTAAATGAAGAATTAGATCAGCATATTCGGATTGGACTTGCCGATCATATTGCTTTTTCATTAAAAAGAATTAGGGATGGGATAGAAGTTACTAATCCCTTTTTGGCAGAGACCAGAACACTTTACAGTAAAGAATATAAGCTGGCTGAAAAAGCAGTTAAAATGATTACTGATCGTTTTGAAATTGAAATTCCCGAAAGTGAAGTAGGGTTTATAACTCTGCATATTCATGGGGCTCGAAATGAAAGAGGAATTTCAAAAACTTTAAAAAATACCTCTTTGATTAAAGAACTGGTTACAGAAGTTGAGAATGTGCTTGGAGAAAAATTGGCATATGAAAGTTTGAATTATGCTCGTTTAGTTAATCACCTGCGTTTCGCTTTAGAAAGAATAGAGATAGATGCTTCTAATCCAAACCCACTTTTAGAAAATATTAAGGAAAATTTTAAATTTTCCTTTAAATTAGCTAAAAAACTTGCTAAAATAATAGAGGAGAAATTTGATTATCAGGTGCCGGAATCTGAAAAAGGTTATTTGGCTCTGCATCTGCACAGATTAAAAAGAGATCTTGAATCATAAAATTAAAAATTAAATTTATAATTCGGCGTGTTACTGTTAGATCAGGCAAAAGCTGACTGGATAGAAGAGTTTATTTATTGGCTCTACTATATCCGGTTAGCTTTTTTTGCTTTTATATATATTCATCTAAATCATAATTATTTAATAGGGAGGAATTTTTAATGAAAGGTTTTAAAAAGTTACAACAAGTTGGTAAGGCTCTAATGACCCCAGTTTCAGTTTTGCCTGCTGCTGGTGTTTTAGTAGCAATAGGAAGACTGCTGCAGGAGCAAAGTGGTTTAATTGATAATGTAGGTGAGGTAATGTTTAACAGTGGAATTGCTATTTTTGAACAGTTACCTCTAATTTTTGCTTTAGGTGTAGCGATTGGTTTTGCTGGAGATGCTGTCGCAGCACTGGCTGCTGGTGTTGGTTTTACAGTCTATGCAAAGGTGCTTGATGTTATGGCAGGACTAATAAATATTTCCGAACAAACTGGTGGTAATATTGAAGCCATTGAAACAGGAGTTTTTGGTGGTATAGTTATTGGTGTTTTATCTGCCTATTTGTATAAGAAATTTTATAGGACTGAATTACCACCTTATTTAGGTTTCTTTGCCGGAAAAAGATTGGTGCCAATTGTTACTGCAGCTGGTTCTGTACTGGTAGGAGTTGCCTTAGCCTTTATCTGGCCGCCAATTCAGATTCAAATTAATCAATTTGCCCGTTTTGCAATGAATTCTTCTATTGGACCTGCTTTATATGCAGCAGGAAAAAGAGCTTTAATCCCTGTTGGTTTACACCATGTTTATTATCCACCATTCTTATATGAATTTGGTCGTTTCACTACTGAAGCAGGTGAGGTTTTAAGAGGAGAGACAGCAAGATTTTTTGCTGGTGACCCTACTGCCGGACGATTTATGGCAGCTGAGTTTCCAATAATGTTATTTGCTCTTCCTTCTGCCTGTTTAGCAATGTATATGAGGGCTAAAAATAAAGTTAAAGTTTTAGGTATGTTAACAACTGCTGCACTTACTTCATTTTTGACAGGAATTACTGAACCAATTGAGTTTTCATTTATCTTTGTTGCTCCACCACTGTATTTATTTCATGTAGTTGGTGGCTTTATTTCCGGATTTCTGACTAATTTATTTGATATTCGAATTGGTTATACTTTTTCTGCCAGTGCTATTGACTATGTTTTAAGTCTTTCTAATCTTGGCAATCCACTGATGTTTTGGCTGGTTGTTGGTCCAATAATGGCTGTTTTATATTTTACAGTTTTCTATTTTACTATTCCACTTTTCAATTTTGAAACACCAGGACGTGGAAGTGATGCAGAAGTATCAGAAAATGAGACTCCAGTTGATAAAGATCAGAGAACTGCAAATGTCCTTGCTGCTCTAGGAGGAACCGAAAACTTAGAAAGTGTGGATGCCTGTATTACAAGATTGAGATTAGAAGTTATTGATAATACAGTAATTGACGAAAAAGAACTTAAAAGATTAGGTGCTTCTGGAGTTATGAAAAATGGAAGCAGTGTTCAGGTAGTATTTGGTCCTGAATCAGATGCTCTAAAAGATAAAATTAAAAGTATAATGTAAAGTAAATATATTATATTTTTTAAAGCCTGCTGTAAAAATAAGAGAAAATGTATTATAATAAATTAAAGGAGGAGATTTAATGTTTAACATATTTAATAAAAAAGAAGAATATTTAGCAGCACCATTTGCTGGAGTAGTTAATGAACTTCAGTCTGTACCAGATGATGCCTTTGCTCAAAAAATGCTGGGAGATGGTTTTGCTATAACTCCAGAAGAAAATGTAGTTAAAGCACCCTGTGCGGGAGAAATAGTTCAGATTTTTTCTACCGGTCATGCAGTGGGAATTAAAACTAAAAAAGGATTAGAAGTTTTGGTTCATATTGGAATAGATACTGTTAAATTGGATGGAGAAGGTTTTGAAAAGCTTGTAAAAAATGGTGATAAAGTAGAAGTTGGAACTCCATTAGTTGAAATAGATTTAGATTATATAAAAGAAAATGCTCCTTCAATTTCTACTCCGGTTATTATTACCAATATGGAAAAGGTAAAAAGTATGGAGATTGTTAAAAAAGATAGAGTCAAAGCTGGAACAAAGGTTTTAAAAGTAGAATTAGCTTAACTTAGTTTTTAAACTGAATAAGATTCTAAAGGGGATAACTGTTTTTGTTAACAGCTGTCCCCTTTTTATCTTTAGTCAAATTTGATATAATAAACTAAAGTGTTTAATTTTCAAATTTTAGTATTGCAAGGACAGGATGATTTAATAATGAAATTTAAAAGAATTTTAGTTAAAGTAGGCAGCAGTACAATAAGTAATCAGAATGCAAAACTTAATTTTTCTCAAATTGATGCTCTCTGCAGACAGCTGGTTGATCTTAAAAATCAAGGGCGAGAAATAATACTTGTCAGTTCAGGTGCTATAGCAGCTGGAATGGGGGAGTTGGGATATGCAAAAAAACCTAAATCTATCCCGGAACAGCAGGCCTGTGCAGCAGTAGGGCAGGGGCTTTTGGTTGGGATTTATAATAAATTTTTTAGAGAATATGGAGCAAAATGTGCTCAGATTTTGCTGACAGCCAGTGATCTGGAAAATAGAAACCGCTATTTAAATGCTTTTAATACTTTAAAAACCTTAATTGATCATGGAGTTATTCCAGTAATCAACGAAAATGATACGATTGTTACCAATGAGATAAAAGTTGGGGATAACGATACTTTAGCAGCAAGAGTTGCCGGACTGGTAGAAGCAGATCTGCTGGTTAATCTATCCGATATTGATGGCCTTTATACTGCTAATCCAGATGGCAAAAAAGAAAATGTTAAATTAATTTCTAAAGTTGAAAATATTACAGCTGAAATAGAAGAGATGGCTGGAGGAAAAGGTAGTAGTGTTGGAACTGGTGGGATGGAAACAAAAATTGAGGCTGCAAAAATTGCTGTCAATTCCGGTGTGATGATGATTATTGGTCCGGGTAAAGAAAAAAACTCGCTGCTCAAGATAGTTGAAATGGCAGAAGATAATAAATTTGACCTGGGAACAACCTTTTTAACAGCCAAAGAGAGACTTTCTAAAAGAAAACAGTGGCTAAATTTTAATTTACCACCTATGGGAAAAATAGTAGTTGATAATGGAGCAGCAGAAGCTTTAGTCAACCGTGGTAAGAGCTTACTCCCGGGGGGGATTGTTGAGATCAGCGGAAAATTTAATATTGGAGATCCGGTAACAATTACTGACGGCAGACTGGAAATTGGTAAAGGAATTGTCAATTATAGTTCTGATGAGATTGAAAAAATTAAAGGCGCACATTCCAATCAAATAGATAAAATTCTTGGATATTTTAATAAGGCTGAGGTTATCCATAGAGATAATATGGTCATAGGAGGAGATAAAGATGAGTATTAGAGAAGAATTGATGTCACAGGCGGATGCAGCTAAAAAAGCAGCACGTAAATTGGCTAAGGCCGGTACAAACGAAAAAAATAAGGCTCTTAATTTAATTGCCGATAAACTGCTGGAAAGACAGGATGAGATTTTAGAAATTAACGAAAAGGATATGGAAAAGGGTAGAAATAATGGTTTAAGTAGGGCTTTACTTGACCGACTTAAGCTGACAGAAGCCAGAATTGAAGGTATGTCTCAGGGACTGAGAGAGGTTGCTGCTCAGGAAGATCCAATTGGAGAAGTGCCTCAGATGTGGAAAAGGCCAAATGGACTTCAGATTGGTAAAATCAGAGTTCCACTTGGTGTAATAGGAATTATTTATGAAGCCAGACCAAATGTTACTGTTGATGTAGCAGGTCTCTGCTTAAAATCTGGAAATACTGTTATTCTGCGCGGCGGTTCAAATGCCTTTAACTCCAATCAAATTTTAACTAATATTATTCAGGATGGTCTGCAGGAAGCTGGCTTACCGAAAGAGGCTGTACAGTTGATTTCTACAACCGACCGGAAGGCAGTAGATATTCTATTTACTTTAAATGACTACCTGGATGTATTAATTCCTCGCGGTGGAGCTGGACTAATTCAGAAAGTAGTTAATGAGTCTAAGGTGCCTGTAATTGAAACAGGAGTAGGAAACTGTCATGTATATGTCGATAAAGATGCTGATTTAACTAAAGCTAAAAAAATAGTCTTTAATGCAAAATATTCACGTCCTGCAGTCTGTAATGCTGCTGAAAGTCTTTTAGTAGATCAGGAAATTGCAGAAGAATTTTTGCCGGAGATGGCTCGAATTTTTGCCGAAAGTGATGTCGAATTAAGAGGCTGTGAGCGGACTAAAAAAATTGTGCCGAAAGTAAAAGAAGCGACAGAGGAAGATTACGCAGCTGAATATCTAGATTATATTATGTCTGTTAAAGTTGTCGATAATTATGAGGAAGCTGTAGAGCATATTTATCAGTATGGTACCAAACATTCGGAGGCTATAGTTACAGAAAATTATACTACTGCCCGTTTATTTTTGGATGATATTGATGCAGCAGCAGTTTATGTTAATGCTTCTACCCGCTTTACTGATGGCGGACAGTTTGGGCTGGGGGCTGAGACAGGAATCAGCACTCAAAAACTGCATGCAAGAGGTCCAATGGGGCTTAAAGAATTAACTACTACTAAATATATAATCATGGGTGATGGTCAGATTCGGGAATAAGCTGGAGGAGGACTTATAGATGAAATTAGCAATCATTGGTCTGGGAAATATGGGCCAGGCTATTTTAAGCGGTATTTTAAATCAGAATATAATTAAGGCTGAAAATATTATAGCAGCAGACAAAAAGTTTTCTGAGCCAGATTTTAAACTTGAGGATCAGTTTTCAGAAATTACTATTACTGCTGATAATCAAAAAGCTGCCAGAGAGGCTGATTATATTATTCTGGCAGTTAAACCACAAATTATTAAATTTGTCTTAGAAGATATCAAAAAAGATGCTGACTCAAAGATTGTCATTTCCATTGCAGCAGGTGTTAAGACTGAGCTGCTCTCACAATATTTTGGCTCAAGTGCCAAAATTGTTAGAGTTATGCCCAACACTCCAGCTCTGGTTGCTGAAGGAATGAGTGCTCTTTATTATTCCAGGGAAGTTGAAGCAGATGAGAAGGCTTTTGTAGAAAAAATATTTAAGGCTCTGGGAGAGACAGCTGAGGTTAAAGAAGAGGAAATGGATGCAGTTACCGGGCTCAGCGGCAGTGGACCGGCTTATGTTTATCTTTTTATAGAGGCCTTAGCAGATGCAGGAGTTTTAAAAGGTCTTGATCGTCAAACTGCCTTAAAGCTTGCTGCTCAGACTGTTAAAGGTGGGGCCGAGATGGCACTGAGTTCTGGTCAACATCCGGCTCAGCTCAAAGATATGGTTTGTTCTCCTGCAGGAACTACAATTGCCGGAGTTGCTGAGTTGGAAGCTAACTCCTTTCGCTCAACTATAATTAAAGCTGTTAAAATAGCAGCTGAACGCTCAGAGGAGCTGGGAAAATAAATGGAGACTAGTTATTCTACAATTACTAAATCACCAGCTGAAACTAAAAATTTTGGCAGTAAATTAGCGGGATTAATTGAAATCCCGGCCTTAATCTTACTTAAGGGTGAGCTGGGGACTGGAAAAACATTAATTACCAAAGCCGCAGTGTCTGCCCTGGGTTATCAGGGAGATGTTACAAGCCCGACCTTTAATCTGGTCCAGGAATATCAGGCTGAAGTTGAAATTATTCATATGGATTTATATCGACTCGATAGAAGTGAAGAATTATTAGAGATTGGTTTTGAAGACTATTTAGATAGAGAAGCATTGGTTTTTATAGAATGGCCGGAACTTGCTTTACCATTAATTCCGGCTGATTTTATTTTTATAAATATAGAAAAAATATCTGCTGAAAAAAGAAAAATAACTGTTCGAGGAGAAGGGGAAAAGAGCAGATTATTAATAGAAAGGTTGAATCAAGAATGTTAATATTGGGAATTGATTGCTCTACTGATATTCTGGGACTGGCTTTGATGGATTCAAATCAGCTTAAGGGAGAATATAATTTAAGTTTAAAAAGACAGCACAGCGAAAAGCTTCTGCCTTTAATGGAGCAAATTTTTGAGCTTTTGGAAATTAAAGCAGCAGATCTTGATGGAGTGGCTGTTGCAGTTGGACCGGGCTCTTTTACCGGCTTAAGAATTGGAATTACCACAGCTAAGATGCTGGGAAGAATATTTTCTATTCCAGTTAAAGGAATTTCTACTCTGGAGATTATCGCAGCTGGCTCTGATGGAGACTATATT
>JBHEOV010000180.1:0-655 GCA_046260625.1 Halanaerobium sp.
CAGAACTGGCACAGACTATTGATGTATAAATAAATTGTTAAATAAGGCGGTGATTTTTTGTCAGTTAACATTAAATTTGATAACAGGTATATAAAAATAATTTTAGCCTTTTCAATCGGTATTATTGTAGGCTTAATTGCTCTCTTATATAATAATATTTTAGATTATTTTACTATTTCCCTAATTGATTTTGGGATGAAACTGACAATTTATAACCGTTTAATTTATCTTTTGATGCCTGCTATAGGAGGGCTAATGGTTGGATTTATAATTAAATATGGTAGTATGTCTGCTAAAGGCCACGGAATTCCGGCTATTTTATCTTCAATTGAGAGTAAAGAACGACATTTAAGCTACCGAGATCTTTTAACAGAAGGCTTTGCGTCGGCAATTACTATTTCTACCGGAGGTTCTGGAGGTAGAATTGGTCCAATTGTAGAAATTGGAGCAGGAATAGGGGATTTAATTGCCTATAAACTTGACCTTGAGCTTTTCGATTATCAGACATTCTTAGGCTGTGGTGCTGCAGCCGGTATTGCGGGCTTGTTTCATGCTCCCCTGGGTGGAATTATGTTTGTGACTGAAATTTTATTTAATAAATTAGAAAAAGATCGGCTGATTATGGTTGCTATCAGTGCAATTTCTGCTGATATGG
>JBHEOV010000181.1:0-352 GCA_046260625.1 Halanaerobium sp.
TCCCAGTACCCATCGCTTTATGAGACTTGATCAGACTTTCTTTGTTGATCAGGTGTATTAGTGATGTGAATTTTTCTTTAGGACTTTCCTTTGCTACTTCTGCTATCCTTTCCAGTTGCGTTTCCATACGTTCCCTCCCTCAGGGTGAAGTATATGTTTCTCTTTCAAGGTCGATGTTGTGTTACGTGCCTTCCCTCCATAGGCATTACCCTACTTCATCGGTACTATGCAGTAATCCGACTCCCTGTTGCATTAGGCATCCTTACGTTCTTATTGCTTGGTATGCCCTACTTTCTCTGGGTAAAGAACGAACAGGGTCTCCCACGTTGACGTACCATAACGATGTTTAGCA
>JBHEOV010000181.1:398-650 GCA_046260625.1 Halanaerobium sp.
GTATGAACCTTCCCAATGGGGATTTCGAGGCTTATTCCCTTCAGCTTTTGCTTTCGGCCTACTAACTTGCTGTTTACGCTTAACATCACAGGTTACCCGATGATGTCCAAAACTCGCTATGAGTGATTTGCTAAATCTTTCTCAGCGGGGTTCCCACCCGCTATATGGCACGCCCTTCGTGGCGCACGCTCCGTCCCCCTGTCCTCTTTAGGCTGCTATTCTCCTAAGATATCCGCAACCGCTTCACTACCG
>JBHEOV010000182.1:0-647 GCA_046260625.1 Halanaerobium sp.
TACCAGTTCTGTTCTATTTAAATTATTAATATACTCAACTTTTGCCTCAATTAAATCTGCTCTGTCAAAACGCAGCTTATTTAAAGCATAAGTAGAAGCGGCTGAATTAATATTTTTCTGGGAAAAGATTAATGACTTCTGATACTGTTTTTTTACCATTTCAAATTCCTCTGCAGTAATTCCTTCCGCAAAAATTTTCTCTAATTCTCGATCAAAAGCCTGCTGAGCCTGAGCTACTAACTCCTGATTGGAGGGAATAAAATAAACGAGGGCAAAAGAATCAGTACGCAGTGGATAAACAAAAGCCCCACTATCTAAAATTATTCCAGATTATCAGCAGGCGGAATTCTGTAGAGCTGCAGTGCATAAGGAATATTTGTCTCTAAATTAACTGTTTTAGTTTTTTCCCCCATTTGGGCTGCTAGTTCAAAATCTTTGTGCTCTAAATTTTCTGCCTGATATTCAGCATAATATCTATCAGCTAGATTTTTTACTGCCTCAGCTTCCACATCACCACTGACAACAATTAAGGCATTATTTGGAGCATAATAGCGCTGATAATAAATTTCCAACTCTTGAGGAGAAATACTATTAATATCTTCCATCCAACCGATAACATTATGCTCTAAATAGCTGTCCTCAAAGGC